>NZ_CP110644.1:1531590-1855681 GCF_026153515.1 Pseudomonas sp. KU26590 | reverse complement strand
CGAGCGTTTACAGCCCCGTGCTCACCGGCGTGATGACGCCAGAAGGCATCGACGCCGACCAGGTGCGCAAGACCATTTACGAGCGTTTCGATATGTCCCTCGGTACAGGCCTGGGCAAGATGAAAGGCCGCATGTTCCGCATCGGCCACTTGGGCGACTGCAACGACCTGATGCTGATGGCCACCCTGACCGGCTGCGAAATGGGCCTGCAAATGGCCGGGGTGAAACTGCAGTCCAGCGGCGTGCTGGCGGCCATGGATTACCTGGGAGGGCAATCGGTGCCGCTGCGACGCGACTGACGCTACACCTGGCTGCGGCACGCCCGCAGCTTGTTTGACACATCTCACTATCCCGAATCATCGCGTTGTCAGCGAACACAATAAGAAACTGGAGATAGCACATGAAGTTTTTACGTCTGCGCCCCACCACGGTGGTGCTGTTCATGTTGTGCGCCATGTATTTCATTACGTACCTGGACCGCGTCAATGTCAGCACCGCCGCAGTCGGTTTCGGTAAAGAATTCAATCTGAGCAAAACCGAGATCGGCATCGTCTTCTCGGCCTTCGCGTACCCCTACCTGATCTTTCAAATCATCGGCGGCTGGGTCAGCGACCGATTCGGCGCCAAGCGAACGCTGGTGGTGTGCGGGCTGATCTGGGCCAGCGCCACGGTGCTGACCGGTCTGGCCGGCGGCTTCGTTTCGCTGATCGTCGCGCGGATCCTCCTCGGCCTCGGTGAAGGCGCCACGTTCCCCGCAGCAACAGCGGCAATGTCCCGCTGGATCCCCAAGGAAAAACGCGGCTTCGCCCAGGGAATTACCCATGCCTTCGCCCGTCTCGGTAACGCGTTGGCGCCGGCAGCGATGATCGCGGTAATGGCCACCTACGGCTGGCGCGAATCGTTTTATGTCTGCGCGGCCACCAGTTTTGTCTGGGTCATCCTGTGGATGTTTGTATTTACCGAGCACCCGAAAGACCACCCGCGCATCTCGAAGCAGGAACTGGACACCCTGCCGCCGCCGAAAGTGAAATCCAGCGTCGTGCTGCCGTGGGGTCGCCTGTTCAAGCGCATGGCCCCGGTCACGATCGTTTATTTCTGCTATGGCTGGACGCTGTGGCTGCTGCTCAGTTGGGTGCCGATGTACTTCATGAACATGGGCCTGGATTTGAAGGGCACGGCGATTTTTGCGTCGACGGTGTTCTTCGGCGGGGTGGTCGGTGACACTCTGGGCGGCATCGTCAGCGACCGCATTTATGCGCGCACCAAGGATCTGAACAAGGCGCGCAGCCTGATGGTTGCCGTGTGCCTGGGGCTGACGCTGCTGTCGCTGGTGCCGTTGATGTTCACCAAGGACATCCACGTGTCCCTGGCCTGCCTGGCGATCGGTTTTTTCTTCTCCGAGATGACCATCGGCCCGATGTGGGCGATTCCGATGGACATCGCGCCGGACCACTGCGGTACCGCGAGCGGCATGATGAACACCGGATCGGCCATGGCCGCCATCGTCAGCCCAGTGGCCGCTGGTCTGTTGATCGACAAGTTTGGCAACTGGCAGCTGCCGTTTCTGGTCAGCATTATTCTGCTGGCGATTGGTGTCGTGCTTTCGTTCCGTATGAAGCCGCAGAACAAGTTTGAATATGGGCAGCCGGCTGCGCCGCTGACACCGGGCGCGGAACCTGCTTCGGTGGTCAGTAAATAAAGCCACAACGGGGGCCGCCTTCGGGTGGCGCTTCCGTCCTGTAAGTTGCAATCGAGCCCACTCAATGGAGCACCCTTTTGGACACTGACACCCAACCTTCGCGCCTGGCGCAGCTGATCGTCGATGCGCAGAACAAGCATGACCTGTTGGGCGAGCTGGATGTCGACCTGAACCCGCCTGACCGTGAAGCGGCGTACCTCACGCAACAGAAAATCCTGCGTTTGCGTGGCGTAGAAGCTGGCGGCTGGAAGATCGGTTCGAAGTCCACGGACGGGCCGATTCAGGGTTCGCCGCTGCCCCGGGACTGCCTGTTCCCGTCGACCGGCACACTGGACCGCAGCGTCTATCCGCCGGTGGGTCTGGAGTTGGAAATCGCCTTCCGCTTCAACCGCGACTTCAGCCCTCGGGATGAGGCGTACAGCGACGAGGAAGTCATGGCGGGCATCGGCGAAATGGCGGCGTCCATCGAGGTGGTTTCCAGCCGGTTTTCGGCCTGGCCGAAGATCGAGCCGCTGACGCAATTGGCCGACTTGCTTAACCACGGCGCCTTGGTGGTGGGTGATTTCGTACCTTATGACGCGTCATTTCCCTTCGTTCAACCGACGCTGACCTTCACGGTGAATGGCGAGAGCATTGTGCCGTCGACAGTCGCCAATCCGGCGGGCGATCCGCGTCGGCTGTTGCCGTGGCTGGTCAACCATCACACCCTTAATGGACTGCCGTTGCCCGAGGATTTCGTGATCACCACGGGGTCTTACACCGGCATGCATTTCGTGCAGGGCATGGCTGAGGTGCTGGGGCAGATCAACGGGCTGCCGTCGGTATCTCTCACGCTGGCCTAACGCTTTACCTCGCTGTCATAAAAAAACCCGCCGATTTGGCGGGTTCTTTTTGGGCGCGAGGATGTTAGTCAGGACGACGGACGTACGACCGATACACGGGCTGCCAGAAGTCTTTTTCAATCGCCGCTGACAGTTCATCTTCCGATTGCGGCGGCGCCACACTGTCGCGCTGGGCCGCCATGCCGACGGCGAACGCGATGCGCTTGCTGACCGCCTGAACATCCCGCAACGGCGGCAGCATCTGCCCTGCCGCTGCGCACTCAGCCAGCGCCTGGGCCGACGCCATCAGCATGCCGTCGGTGACGCGGGTCGCCTTGCTGGCGATGGCGCCGAGGCCGATACCGGGGAAGATGTAGGAGTTATTGCACTGCGCGATGGGAAAGGTTTTACCCAGCACCTCAATGGGCAGAAACGGACTGCCTGTGGCCACCAACGCCTGCCCGTCGGTCCATTGCAGAATGTCCTTGGGGTGCGCTTCGATCTGCGAGGTCGGGTTGGAGAGCGGCATGATGATCGGCTGCGGGCAGTGGCTGTGCATGGTCTCGACGATCTGCTGGGTGAACAGTCCGGCTTTGCCCGACACGCCGATCAGCACGGTGGGTTTGGCGTTGCTGACCACCTCATGCAGCGAGGGCCAGTGCGCGCTGAACTCCCAGTCGTTGAGTGAATCGCTGGAGTGGGCCAGCCGCTGTTGAAAATCGTAGAGGCCCGGCTGGCGATCGGTCAGCAGCCCTTTGCTGTTGAGCAGAAACACCTGGCTGCGCGCCTGGGCTTCGGACAATCCTTCGAGCTGCATGGCGGCGATGATCTGCTCGGCGATCCCACAACCCGCCGACCCGGCGCCGACAAAGGCGACTCTCTGTTCGGACAAGCGCTGGCCCTTCATCTTGCAAGCGGCCAGCAAGGTGCCCACGGTGACGGCGGCAGTGCCCTGAATGTCATCGTTGAAGCAGCAAAGCTGATCGCGAAAGCGCGCCAGCAACGGCATGGCATTGGTCAGCGCGAAGTCTTCGAACTGCAGAATGGCTTCCGGCCAACGGCGCTGGACGCCCTCCACGAATGCCTGCACGAACGCATCATATTCAGCGCCGCGAACGCGCTCTTGGCCACGGCCGAAATACAGCGGATCCGCCAGCAGCGCCGGATTGTTGGTGCCCACGTCGAGCACCACCGGCAGCGTGTAGGCCGGGCTGATGCCGCCGCACGCCGTGTACAGCGACAGCTTGCCGATGGGGATGCCCATGCCGCCGACTCCCTGATCGCCAAGGCCGAGAATGCGCTCGCAGTCGCTGACGACGATGACTTTGACGTTGTCCTTGGTGACGTTGTTGAGGATCTCGTCGATGCGGTCCTTGTCGGCGATGCTGATGAACAGGCCGCGATGGCTGCGGTAGATGCGGGAAAATTCCTGGCAGACCTTGCCAACGGTGGGGGTGTAGATGATCGGCAGCATCTCGTCGAGGTGGTCGTCGACGACGCGGTAGAAGAGTGTTTCGTTGGAATCCTGGATCGAGCGCAGGAGGATGTGTTTATCGAGATCCGTCGTGCAGGCCTGGTATTGGTGATACGCGCGGCTCGCCTGCTGTTCGATGGTTTCGACACGTTCAGGGAGCAGGCCTTGCAGGGCCAAGGCTTCACGCTCTTGGAGGCTGAACGCCGTGCCTTTGTTAAGCAGTGGGGTGCCCAGCAACGTGGGCCCGGCGAAAGGGACTTGCAAGGTGCGATCAGTGGCATGGGTCATGTCTGTCTCCTGTGCTTATTGTATTTTGAATTCAATGTACACCTTTGGCCTGGAAAGCCAATGCGCGGATGGAAATCTGCGGCGCTGGAACTGGCCTCTTCCCGGCTAAAGCCAGTCCTACAACACGCCGCGATCATCCAGTAGGACCGGCTTTAGCCGGGAGACGTCAGCCATCACGCTGCGAATCTTGTGTTGACCATGCCGGCCTCTTCCCGGCTGAAGCCAGTCCTACAACACGCCGCGATCATCCAGTAGGACCGGCTTTAGCCGGGAAGACGTCAGCCAACACGCTGCAAATCTTGTGTTGACCATGCCGGCCTCTTCCCGGCTGAAGCCAGTCCTACAACACGCCGCGATCATCCAGTAGGACCGGCTTTAGCCGGGAAGGCGTCGGGCGTCACGCTGCAAATCTTATTTTGCCCATGCCGGCCCATTCCCGGCTGAAGCCAGTCCCACTAAACACCGCGTACACCCATTGGGACCGGCTTTAGCCGGGAAGGCATCAGGCGTCACGCTGCAAATCTCGTGGCGTACACACTGGCCTATTCCCGGCTGAAGCCGGTCCCACTAAAGCATTGCGTACACCCAGTGGGACCGGCTAAGGCCAGCATTGCCCTCACGACTATCAACCTGCCATCACCCTCAGGCAAAATGCCGGACCTTTGTATGAATCATCCCCAGGAGTGGTCGGAATGCGCTTGTTCAGTTTAAGAACCCTGCTGGTCTGCACCGCTTTAGCGTCATGCCTGGGCATGGTCGGCGCACAAGCCGCGACCAAAGCCAAACCCGCGCCGAAGCCTTCCGGGCAAAAAGTCGCGATGCTCGGCGGCAAGTTCGCTTTCACCCTGCCGAAGGACTACGTCAAGGGGCCGATGGAAGAGATCGACGCCAAGGCCCGGGCCGCAGGTGTGACCGGCTCGCTGTACATGAACAAGCCCGCCAAGCGCGCGGTCATCATCACCGAAGCGCCACTGCTCAATGACCAGAAGGTCGGCGCCAACGACAAGCAAACCCTCGACGGCATCATCGCCGACACGCTGCAACAGCAGCAGTCGAGCTACAAGGACTTCAAGAAGCTGGGCGAGAAGAAGATCGTACGAAAAGGCCTCGGCATGCGTCAGCTGGATATCTCAGGGAGCGTAGACGGCGGCCGGGTGTTGAGCACGACGATTACTGCTGCCTATGGCAAACGCACGGCGATGGTGAACGTGATCTCGCTGGCGAAAGACGCCAAGGCCCACGCCGAGGTGGTAAAGGGCGTGACCGGCGGGAAGTGAGGGTTGCTGCCTTTTCGGCAGCGATTGCAGCCGGAAAAGCAGCGATTTCAGATCCACCTTCGTCAGACGCCGGCAGGCAGCAACTCGCGTTGATTTACTCCGGCAACGTCAGTTTCGTCCCACCCGGATGCGCCTTGATCACGCTGTAAGGCAAGACTGACCATTCCGGGCTTTCGCACGAGCGCATTACCCGGGCGAAGGACGGGCCGAAAACGATGCCTTTTTCGGTGAAGTACCACGACGGAAATTCCCAGACCGATGGGTCGGTGTAGTCGCAGTCGTCTTCGGTAGCAGGCTTCACCATGTCTGCAGGGTGCGCAGCTTTTAACTGGGCGACGAGCCAGGGGGCCAAGGTTTTGCCCCGGTAGTCGGAATAGGTGTCGAAACTCGTGCCACCTTCTTCATCACGTTCGTAGTGAAACGGCGCGCCTTTGCCGACCCACAACACATCTTCCAGCGTTAAGCCTTTCCCCGTGCTGACATCCAGATTCAGCGGCGAATCGCCGAAGTCCGGGTGCGCGCCGCCGCAATCGTAATCGGTGAAAACGCTCAGGCTGACGATGCCAGGCGTCAGTAAGTGCGGCGTGACCGTCTGGGCAAAATCACCGCCGTTGCGGCTGGCGTTGAGCATGCACTGGTGGTAGCTGACAACCTCTTGCCACAGGCGCGAGCGCAGTTGCTGATTGATACGTGCGGCCTGATCCGGCGCGTAACCCGACGTGACTTCAAACATCGAGACGCCCGACTCCGGCTCGACCCACCATTGCAGCCCGTGGCCCATAAACGTAGCGTTTTTATCCGCCTTGAGGTTCAGGTGCGTGAGCCGCAGATAGTCGTACGCCGACTGTTTGTAGATGTCTTGCCAACCCGATTCGGCGGAAGCATCTGGCGCGTTGATGGCGTGTTCGGCCAGTTGCACCTTGTAGGACTTGCCCTTGCTGCTCCAGTCCCCGGTCCAGCTCGCATCCGGATTTTTATGAAGGACCAGCTTCGGCAACTTGGCTTCGTCGTCGTAGCTCAGGCCTTCAGTCAGCGTCAGATCGTTACCCTTGGAGGTGCCGGAAAGCGGCAGGTCCTTGTGGTACTTCTCGTAGAAATACCGGCCCGTCACGTTTTCAGCGCTGGTGAGATCCAGCTCGACGACGATGGGCGATTTACCCAAGGTGCCTGTCAGCACATGGACCGCGTTCTCGGCGTGCAGGGTGAATGGCGCGATCAGCGCGGTGAGGCAAGTGATACGCAAAACGGAGAGAGATACAGGCATCAGACGTCCCTTGTGATGATGCTAACGAGTCGGGGCGGTAATCTCGCGAATCGCGGAGCGTCTGGCAAGTGTTTGCCAGGTGTCCCTCGACACATGACCGCACCATCAGCGCCTGCCTTCAACCGCCATGCGCACCGCAAACCCGAATAACACCGTGCCCATCAGCCAGCGCTGCACTGCCGCCCAAGCGGGCTTCTGCGTCAGAAACACTGCGATGGAACCTGCTGCCATCGCGACCATGGCGTTGACGCTGATGCTGACCACAATCTGTGCGCTGCCCAAGATCAGCGACTGGCTCAGCACGCTGCTGCCGTCGCCGACGGTGATGAACTGCGGCAACAGCGACAGGTAAAGCACCGCCACCTTGGGATTGAACAGGTTGGTCATCAGGCCCATGAGAAACAGCTGCCTGTTGCTGTCCTGGGGCAAATCCTTCACTTGAAACGGCGAGCGACCGCCTGGCTTTACCGCCTGCCAGGCGAGGTACAGCAAATACACGGCACCGGCCATGCGCAACGTGTCGTAGGCATAGGGCACCGCCATCACCAACCCGGTGATGCCAAACGCCGCGCACAGCATGTAGAAGATGAAGCCGACTGCCACGCCGCCGAGGGAGATCAGACCCGCCTTGCGCCCTTGTGAGATGGATCGCGAAATGACGTAAATCATGTTAGGCCCCGGCGTTAGCACCATGCCGAGGGCGATCAGGGAAAAAGCGATGAGGTTTGAGAGTTCGGGCATCGTGGGCTCCTGCCGGCGTGACGGAATACGCAGCCGGACAGCGCCGAACTGCAGCGACATTTCAGCCAATCTGCGCAGAACGGTCTATACACAGATGGCCGGAAAACACGCCATGACAGATGACCCCCATCACTTATCCAAACGGCACCTGCATCACCGCACCCTCCGGCGGCAACCGGCGAGAATTATTTAACCAATAGTGGCCAAATGCTCTTCCCAGCGTCCCGCCAGCGGGGGACACTCGGAGTCGTTGGTCGTGACCGATGTATCAGTCGGGATGCTGCGTTATAACCCGGTGAAGCGCTATGAACACTTCGGTCCACAAAGGTCTCTCCTTCGCCAGACGCATGTACTTGCCGCGCAGCATCGGCCTGGGCATCGGGTTCTTCGCGGTGGCTGCAGCGCTGTACCCTTCCCATCCGCCGGTCTGGGTGTGGATCGCGATGATCCTTCACGGCTACGGCTGGCCGCACCTGGCCTATCAATTGGCCAAGCGCTCACGGCAGCCGTATGCGGCCGAACGCCGCAACCTCATTTATGATTCGCTGGGCGGCGGCTTTTGGGCGGGAGCGATGGGCATCAGTCCGCTGCCGACTGTGACGGTGCTGTCGATGATGGCGATGAACAACATCGCCGCCGGTGGTTTGCGTCTGTTTATCATGGGCTCGCTGGCGCAAGCGACGGGCGCGCTGGTGGCGTACAAGATATTCCTGCCGGCATTGTTTCCCCATGTCACTCAACTGCAGGTATTCGCCTGCCTGCCCACGCTGGTTATCTACCCGATGGCCATTGGGCTGGTCTGTTACCGCGTCGCGGTGCAGCTGTCCAGAAGCAAGAAAGCACTGGAAAAACTCAGCGCCACCGACAGCCTCACCGGCCTCATGAACCACGGCGCGTGGAAGGATCGACTGGCGCTGGAATTCGATAAATGCCAGATGCTCAATCGTCACCACAGCGTGGCATTGATCGACATCGACCACTTCAAAACCATCAACGACACCTACGGCCATATCACCGGCGATAACGTGCTCAAGCAACTGGCCAACGCGCTGTCGGCGAGTCTGCGACAGACCGATCTGGCCGGCCGTTACGGCGGCGACGAATTCTGCGTCATCCTGCCCGACACCACCCTGACCCAGGCGATCGAGATACTCGAACGCCTGCGCCGCACGGTCCACGACCATGCCCATTCCGCCCTCCCCGATCTGACGCTGAGCCTGAGCATCGGCGTCGCGGCGTACGGCGCGCACCAGACCGACGCCGGCCTGTGGCTGCACGAAGCCGACATGGCGCTGTATGACGCAAAAAGCGCGGGGCGAAATCGGGTCACTCCGGCGCAGCCATCCAGTAAGGTTTGCACGCACGAGGGTGCAGCGCTGGGGTGAGTCAACGACCTAATTAGCCTTTTGAGGGTTCGCTATTCGCTGCAGGCCATGGCGTCGGTCGGCACCTGAACCTGCTTGAGCAGATCAAGGGGCGTCATGCGTGTCAGCAAGTTGTGCAGGCTGTCACCCAATATCAGCGGCCCATACAACCCTTCTTCCCGATCCAGATGTGTTTGCTGCACCTCGCGGTAAGCCTCGGGGTAGATGCTTTTTTCGATCGGCAGCAGCCGGTCATAATGCTCCAGCAAACCGCGAAAGACGATGCGCCGCTCGGTGACGCCGCGCGTGGTGGCGATCAGTTTGATGAAGAAATCCGAGTCGCTCTGGCGCATGGCTTCATACGCGGCGTATCGCTCCGCCATCGTGTACGCGCGGGACTCGTCGAACACCACGCAGCACAGGCCCTGACGCGAGCGTGAGCCGAAGGGATTGTTGGCCGCGCGCCGGCGATTGCTCTGCGCCAGCGCGAAGGCCACCGCTCGTTCGGCTTCGTTCATACGCTCCGCGCTGCCCAGACTGGAGAGGTCATCCAGCGCGGGGGCCTGACGCCCGAGTCGCTCGACCTCCGCGCTGAAGGTGGCAAACACGCCGTGGGGCCCGAGCCATTGCTTGTGCAGCTCGCTCAACTGGTCTCGGGACAGTTGGTTTTGCTCATCGACCAATTGCTGAAACGCGGTTGGGACGTCCACATTAAAGTCTGCATCGATGCACGGTTGCTTCAAGGGCTCAGACGTTGCGATTTGAAGGGTCATCGATTTCATCCTTATTATTGATCGTTATTGTGGGTGCATCATCGCGAACACGTTGACAGGACACATCGAAGTGCTAAAACAGGGTCACAACTCAAAAGGACCGTTTATTAAGACGCAAGCATCATCACAGCAAAAAAGGGCCGACGACGGCTTTAAAAGTGCAGTCATTAAATCGAGTTAATTATGCACTTACCGCTCGGCGTAACAATCCGTCAGATGTAGGGGTGCTGCCAGTTTTTTCTTGCGTGGTGCCGAAACGTGCAGAGCGATGAGCTGCGCGCGATTGTTGACTTCGTTCTTCCTGAGCAAGGCCGACACATGGTCGCGAGCCGTGTAATCGCTGATCCCCAGCCGCTGGGCGATCGCCTTGTTGGTGTGCCCCTGGAGCACTAAATGAAGGACTTCCTGCTCTCTGGGGGTGGCTTTTTTCTGTGGTTTACGCTTGCGCTGCTCTTCTATCATTGGCCCTCAACAGTCTCCGCGACTTGCCGACCCCGGCGTTAAATCAGCCCTGGCCGTAACAGTGTTGTTATTGATTTATAACTCTCCAACCATTAGAGAATTTCCACAGTCAAGCCCGGTTAATAACCGAACAATGATAAGTAAAGTTTCCTACAAATATTAGCGAAGCATCCCTACTGAGCCCGCAGGCCATTTATCCAGGCACAACCTCAGTGCGGGGTCATGTGGATATATAACAGCGGCTCAGTTGTATAGACGGGGACAATAAACGCTGCAAATGATAATTACAATCATCTGTTACAAATCAGCGGATCAATCGTTTCAAATACAGCGGATTGCGAATCCGTGCAATTGAGTCATAAGAGGGGACGCCATTGCGGCGCCCCCGCCCTTTCAGTTTCCAGCCTGTGCCACCCGCGGATCATCGACCTGCATGCCCTTGCGCAGGCCAAAGAACAGGGCCGTCACCAGACCGACCGCGCCCATGATCACGCAATAGCCGACGCACACCCACGGGCTCCACGGCATCAAGGCGATCAGCGCCAGCGGCGTGGTGCTTGCCCACAGCGCGTAGCTGATGTTGTAGGTCAACGAGATGCCGGAGACGCGAATGTTCGCCGGAAACAGTCCGACCATGACCGAAGGCACGACGCCGACAATGCCGCAGGCCAGACCCGCCACCGCGTAAGCGAGGCTCAACGGCAGCCAGTGACTGACCAGACTGGCGTAAAGCACGCCGACGCCGACGGGCAGCAACAGGCTGTAAAGCACCACGCCACGCCAGGCGCCAATGCGATCGACCAGCATGCCGGCCAACACGCAGCCGATGTTGAGGAACACGATGCCGACGCTGCTCAGGGCGAAGGTGTCGCTGGGGCTCATGCCGAAGCGCTGCTGCATCACCGTAGGCGTGATGACCACCAGCGTCACGACAGCGGACGTCAGCACGCAGGTCAGCAACGCCGCCGGCAACAGAGATTGCCGGTGCTGGCGTAGGACAGCGCGCAGTGGCAGTTCAGTCATGCCTTCACGTTGAGCATGCATCGCCATGAACACTGGCGTCTCGCTGAGCCAGCGCCGCAGCCACACGCCGATGACGCCAAACACACCGCCCAGCAGAAACGGGATGCGCCAGGCGTAATCGAGGATTTCCGCGTGGCTGAACACTTTCGCCAGCCAGGTCGCCGTCAGTGCACCAATGAGGTAGCCGAAGGTCAGCCCGGCTTGCAGAAGGCCCAACGCATAACCGCGATGACCTTTCGGCGCGTGCTCGGCGACGAAGACCCAGGCGCTCGGCACTTCGCCGCCGACGGCCGCACCCTGAAGGATGCGCAGCGCCAACAGGATCAGCGGTGCCCAGTAGCCGATTTCGGCGTACGTCGGCATCACGCCGATCAGCAGACAGGGCAGCGCCATCATCAGAATGCTAAGGCTGAACACCCGCTTGCGACCCAGTTTGTCGGCGAAGTGCGCCATCAGAATCCCGCCCAGCGGGCGCGCCAGGTAGCCGGTGACGAAGATGCCGAAGCTTTGCAGCAGGCGCAGCCACTCGGGCATTTCCGGCGGAAAGAACAGCTGACTGAGCGTCAGGGCGAAAAATACGAAGATGATGAAATCGTAGATTTCCAGCGCCCCACCCAGTGCCGCCAGACCCAGGGTTTTGTAGTCTCCCCGGCTGATGGGTTGTGGGCGTGGTCGAAGAATGGCTGTCATGAAAGACCCCAAATCACAGGTTGAAACGCACTCGGGTGCGACAAAGGCGCGCAGGATAACAAAGCTGACGGCTTGCGGGCGGATCGCTGACGGCTGACGCGTTTCAGCAGCTGATTTAAAAATTCACCGTCGCCGAAACCCGCGCCGTACGTGGTGCGCCGAGGAACAGGTAATCGTCCCCCAGGTATTCGCCTGCGTCGCGCCAGTAGCGCTTGTCGAACAGGTTGTCGACGGTCAGGCGCAAGACCGTGTCGTAGCCCTCCATTTTCGTGCTGTAGCGACTGCCCGCGTTAAATACAGCGTAGTCATCGACTTTCACCGAGCCTTCGCGGTTGGCGAACTTGCTGGCGCTGTATTGCACGCCGCCCAACAGCGCCAGCCCCTGAATCGGCAGCGCGTAATCGGCTGACAGGCTGCTGCGGAACTTGGGCACGTTGATCGCCTGATGATCTTCGTAAGCCGCGGTGCCGCTGTCTTCAACCCGCGCGCGAATGGCCGCGACGCTGGCCGACATCTGCAGCTTCGAGGTCACGTAGCCATTGGCGCTCAGCTCGACGCCGGTGTTTTTCTGTTGGCCCTGCTGGACGAAGGTCAGGCTGCCGTCGTCGTTGGGTTTCGAATACTGATAAGCCTGACGGGTCTGGAATACGGCAGCGGTGAAACTCATGCGGCGCCAGTCGTATTTGACCCCGGCTTCCAGTTGACGAGAGATCGTCGGCGCGAGGATTTCCCCGATATTACTGTCGAACACCGACGCCGTGCCGCCCAGAGACAGCCCTTTGCTGTAGCTGGTGTAGAGCGAAACGTTGTCGATCGGTTTGTAGATCAGCGCGGCCTGGGGCAGGAAGATCGACTGCTCGGTGTGACGGTTCTCGCTGCCGTCCTCGTTGTAGGCCTTTTCGTCGAGCTTCACTTCACGCCCGCCGATCAACGTCTGCCAATGTTCGTTGAAGCTGATGCGGTCGGTGGCGAAGAGCCCGTACTGGCGGCTGTCCAGGCGCCGTTCGGTGTGGCCCACGGAAAGGTCCGATGGCGCGAAGGTGTCCGGCGTCTCGTGAATGTTGCCGGAACCGACGTATTCGCTGAAATACGGCCGGGTGTCGACCGTGCGCCGGAACGCACTGGTGCCGAAGGTCAGCTCATGCTTGAGCGAGCCGGTGTCGAACAGACCGGTCATCGACGCTTCGACTTCATCGTTGCGCCGCGTGTCGTCCGGGCTGCGGAAATCGTAGATGTCGTAACCGCCGCTGGGCGTGAAGTGCCCGGTCAGCGGCTCGGCAGGGCAGTCGCTCTGGAAATAGCAGCCGTAGGCGAACGCGCTGTAATCGTCGATGACCACGCGGCTGCGTGATGCGCTGAGGCTGGCTTTCCAGTCGTCGCTGAGGCGGTATTCGTAGCGGCCGGTCATGTTCAGCGAGTCGATGCCCACCGGGTTGGAGCCGCTCTGATAGCCCAGCAGTTTGCGCGGCGAGGCGTCATGGGGCAGCTCAGTACCGCCCAGCAGTTGATAGCCCGGCACCGAGCGCTGTTCTTTGGTCTGGTATTCGACGTCGAGTTGCAGGGTGGACTGGTCGTTGATGTTCCAGTCGAAGGCCAGGGAGGCGAAATCCCGCTGGCCATTGGCGTGCTCGACGTAAGAGCGAATGTCCTCATGGGCAAAGTTGGCGCGCAGGCCGAATTGCTTCTCGCTGCCGAACCAGCCGCCGACGTCCGTGGCGATGTAGCGCTCGCCGTGCTCGTTGGTCGAAACCGTCACCGAGCGCACGTCTTCCGGGCGTTTGGTCTTGTAATTGATCACGCCCGCAGGCTCCGACACGCCGCTTTGCAGGCCCGAGAGCCCCTTGAGCAGCTCGACCTGTTCCTTGTTTTCCAGCGCCACGTTCTGCTCGCCGGTGATGCTGCGCCCGTTGATGCGGTAGCTGTTGGCTGCGTTGAGCGAGAAACCGCGCACAACGAAATTCTCGTAATAGCCCACCGGCGCATAACTGTCGCCCACCGAGGCGTCATTGCGCAGGACATCGCTGAGCAGCCTGGCCTGCTGGTCCTTGAGCCGCTCGGCGGTAAACACCGATATCGACGCCGGCGTATCGCGCAGCGGCGCTTCGCTGAAGCCGCCCACCGACGCGCTGCTCGCCTGATAAATCGACTCCTGCTCCCCGGTCACCCGCAGCGCGTCCAGGGTCACTGGCTCGGCTTCCTGGGCCGACAGCCACGGCGAAGCGAAGGCGATACTCAGCGGCAACAACCGACGGGTGAAACCGGCAGCGGGACGGGACGAGGTGATCATCGGCGGGTGAATTCCTGGTGAGGGGCAGTCGGGCAACGAGAAACGCAGGCCAGTTCGGCGGCGCCTCTTTTACGTTCTGCGCGGCGTTTTTACAACCGGGATTGGTGCGGAATTCGGTGTGCAGGTGACTTTTGTATGACCGGCTTCAGCCGGGAAGGCTGTGGCACTGACCAAACAAATGCGTCGGATGTGCCAGCCCCTTCCCGGCTGAAGCCGGTCCTACAGTCCCTTTCTGGACGACATAGCAATTTCGAATGAGACGAGCTTTTGTGGGACCGGCTTCAGCCGGGAAGACTGCGGCATTGGCGAAACAAATGCGTTGAATGTACCGACCCCTTCCCGGCTGAAGCCGGTCCTACATCCCTTTCTGGCCGACATAGCAATTTCGAATCAGACGAGCTTTTGTGGGACCGGCTTCAGCCGGGAAGGCTGTGGCACTGACCAAACAAATGCGTCGGATGTGCCAGCCCCTTCCCGGCTGAAGCCGGTCCTACATCCCTTTCTGGCCGACATAGCAATTTCGAATCAGGCGAGCTTTTGTGGGACCGGCTTCAGCCGGGAAGGCTGTGGCACTGACCAAACAAATGCGTCGGATGTGCCAGCCCCTTCCCGGCTGAAGCCGGTCCCACCGCTGCAGTTAACAAGGCATTGGGGTGACCGTTTCAAAGCGAGCCTATTGCTCCACCTTCAACCCGACCTTCAACAGCTTTCCGTTATCCTCGTCCGTCAGCACATACACATACCCATCCGGCCCCTGCCGCACATCGCGAATGCGGGACTTGAGCTCACCGAGCAAGCGCTCTTCGTGCACCACCTTGTCGTCCTTCAGCTCCAGGCGAATCAGCTCTTCCGACGCCAGAGCGCCGATGAAGACGTTGTGGTCCCACGCCTTGAACGTGCTTGAGTCGTAGAACGCCATGCCGCTGACGCCCGGGGATTTCTCCCACACGTGGAACGGGTTTTTCACGCCCTCGACTATCTTGCCCTTTGACTCGGAAATGGGCTCGCCGCTGTAGTCGATGCCGAAGGTCGAGATCGGCCAGCCATAGTTGGCGGCGCGTTCGATGATGTTGATTTCGTCCCCGCCACGTGGGCCGTGCTCGTTGGTCCACAGCGTGCCGGTCCAGGGATTGAGCGCGGCGCCCTGTTGATTGCGGTGACCGTAGCTCCAGATTTCCGGGCGCACGTTTTGCTGGCCGACAAAGGGGTTGTCCTTGGGCACGGTGCCGTCGGGGTACAGGCGCACGACCTTGCCCTGCAGTTTGTCGAGGTCTTGAGCCGTGGCCCGGTCGTTGTTTTCGCCCAGTGCGATGAACATGTAACCGTCGCGATCAAAGACGATGCGCGAACCGAAGTGGTTGCCTACCGATAGTTTCGGCTGCTGCTGGAAGATGCGGGTGAAGCCTTCCAGCTTTGTCATGTCTTCCGAAAGCCTTGCGCGCCCCGCCGCCGTGCCGCCGGTTTTTCCGTCGCTCGCGGCCTCGGAGTAGGTCAGGTAAACCATGCGGTCTTTGGCGAAATCCGGCGACAGTTCGACATCCAGCAAACCGCCCTGCCCTTGCACCCAGACCTTCGGCACGCCGGAGATCGGCGCCGACAGTTTGCCGTCAGGCGTTACCCGGCGCAGGTTGCCGGTGCGCTCGGTGACCAGCATGCCTTGGGAGTCCGGCAGAAACGCCACGGCCCACGGATGCTGCAACCCACCGACGACCTCATCGACTGTCAGCGTGCCGCTTTCGCTCTGGTAAGTCGCAGCCGTCGCTTGCACGGAGAAGCCTAGTAACGCGGAGGCACACAGGGTCGCCAGCAAGGTTTTGCGCAGGGCGATCTTGTGAAAAGGGGTGGCACGCAACATAGGCGATTCCTTCTGAATGGGAAGAGAGGCTGGCAATAGTTTCAGTTGCTGCGGCGTTCGGTATCGCCGGAAGGCCGAGCGGGTTGCTGCCGGGTTGGATAGCCGTTGCCGATGCCACCGTTTTCAAGGGTGGGCGGCCGTGTCTGGGTCGGGCCGAGATTCGGGCCACCGACACGGGGCGCAATGGAATCGGTGCCCTGACGGCTGTTGGGGTTGGCGCGGCGAACGGCGCCGTTGTCGGGGACGTTGATCGAGCGGCTCGGATAACCGGCGGCCGCCAGAAGCGGCGGCAAGTGCGCGGTGTGATCATCGGCCTGCGCCAGCCCGGCGGACAACCAGGCGCCGAGCAAGACGACGGCGAGGCGTCGCGGAAAAGGGTTCATCATTTACCTTCTGCGGGATGGGTAACGATTCCGGTCTTTGATGGCGTTCGAGCGCGTAGGTTCGCGCCGTCATGGTGGATGAGCAACGTGTAGGACCTTTCGCTTTGTAACAAGAGTAGTCGGCGGGCATGTCGAACAGACGCCCTGGACAGGCGACGCAATGGTGTGGGTTCACGCAATCCAATGTAGGAGCGCGCTTGCCCGCGAAGGCGTTGGGTCAGATTGCATCTTCGTCACAGACACACTGCATTCGCGGGCAAGCGCGCTCCTACAAATGCGTGGCAAGGCGACATGCGGAGGCAGGACTCAACACCTCGTCGCCTGCTGCACAAATCTTCCAGACCTGCCGTAAGCTGCGCGATACGGTGGCCGAGACTGACTGCCCACCCGCACCGCCCTGGACGCCCAACCCGCACCGCCCAATCATCGAGGCCCGCGATGTCCGACCGCAACTGGATCGAGCTCAAGCAGGACGCCACGTCCGGCATCGAGACAGTGCGCGCGCATTTCGAGGGCCATGCCTACGATCCGCACTGGCACGACAGTTATCTGGTGGGCATCACCGAACAGGGCCTGCAGCAATTCAATTGCCGTCGACAGCAGCACAACAGCACGCCGGGCAAGGTGTTCCTGCTCGAACCGGGCGACATCCACGACGGCACTGCCCCGGAAGCAGGCGGCTTCACCTACCGCACGTTGTACCTGGACCCGCGCTGGCTGGACCGGGAGTTGCGCGCGCAGTTTGAAGACGCGCCGGACAACGCCCAATTGAGCTTCGCAGCCACGCTGGCGCAAGACCCGCGTCTGGCCATCGCCACCGCCAACGCCTTCGAAGCGATGCACCACGACGAACTGCGCATCGTCCGCCAGACCGCCCTGGATCACCTGCTCGCCAACCTCACCAGCCATTTGCGCTGGCGCACCCTGATCAGCCCTGATCCACGCCTGCCACTGGTGGCGCAACGGGCACGTGATTACTTACACAGCCACTTGCATCAGGACATCGGCCTGGACGATCTGGCGCAGGTGACGGGCGTTGACCGTTTCCGCCTGAGCCGCGCGTTCAAGGCCGCATTCGGCCTGGCGCCCCATGCCTACCTGATACAACTGCGCCTGACCCGCGCCCGGCATCTGCTGGCGCGGGGCGAGGCGCCTGTCAGCGTCGCGGCGACCCTGGGTTTCGCCGATCAAAGCCATCTGGGCCGCTGGTTCCAGCGCGCCTATCGCATGACCCCGGCCGACTACCGCCGACGCTGCTCAAACGTTCCAGACTGACCGCCCACCGCGC
This sequence comes from Pseudomonas sp. KU26590, assembly GCF_026153515.1. Classification (NCBI taxonomy): domain Bacteria; kingdom Pseudomonadati; phylum Pseudomonadota; class Gammaproteobacteria; order Pseudomonadales; family Pseudomonadaceae; genus Pseudomonas; species Pseudomonas sp. KU26590. The sequence goes on along the minus strand of NZ_CP110644.1, from coordinate 1,837,992 downwards.
GCCGATCATTGCTCCACGACCAATGACCGCCGAGTGGCCTTATGCAAACCCTCCTGCCCTTTCTGCTGTTCGCTTTCGTCGCGTCCATCACGCCCGGCCCGACCAACATTCTGGTACTGACCAACAGCTCGCGTTATGGCCTGCTCCGCACGCTACCGATTGTCCTCGGGGCCTGCACCGGTGCGGCATTGCTAGTGCTGATGGTCGGCACCGGGCTGGGCGATGTGCTGGCCCGTCATCGGCAAGTGCAAACGCTGATGTCATGGGCCGGCATCGCCTGGCTGACCTGGCTGGCGTGGCAGATCTTCAGCGCGCCCGCCGAAGCGATCGACCCGACGCAACCCCGCAGCGGCCCGACCCTGGGCCTGTGGGGCGCGGCGAGCCTGCAACTTGTCAACTCGAAAACCTGGATGATGGCGCTGGCCGTGGTCAGCGTGTTCGCGGGGACCGACGCCGATCGCATGCTGCGGGTGATGTGGCTGTCGCTGGCGTTCTTCCTGGTGTCGATCCCGTGCATGAGCGCCTGGGCCTGCCTGGGCGTCAGCGCCGCGAAATTCTGTCGTTCGGCGCACAGCATGAAGCGCTTCAATCAGTTGATGGCGGTGCTGTTGCTGGTGTCTGCGTGGTTGACGTTGGTGGTGTGAAGCACTGGCGGCGACGCGTGGGTCGGCGTGATTTAATGCGCGTCGACTCCCTGATCCGGACTGACCATGGCTCGCTTCTACGACGCTCGCGGCAATATCTACGCGGTGATTGCTCCCGATGCCCTGCGCACCCTCGGCGTCCCCCTGCCCCAGTCACCGGCAGAAGCCGCCGCCACCCGCCAAGCCTGGGCCGCCCAGGCGGTCACGGCGATCTGTGACTGGCCCGCAGGCCAGCGTCCACCTTGCAGCAAATCTCATCGCTCGGACGGTCTTCTGGTGGGACCCTTTCAGGACACCGCGCCGTTCGACCTGTTGATCGTCAACACCGACGGCACCCTCGCTGAACGCAGCGGCAACGGCCTGACCATCTTCGCTCAATCACTGACCGACTCAACACTTATCACCGGCAGCGCGCCGTTCACCCTGCGCGTTCATCACGACAATGCTGACTCGCTCAGCCCCGTCGCAACGCAAGCGGTCTCGGCAGCAGTCGAGGATGTGAACGGCTTCTGGCTGGACATCGGCGCGCCTGGGTTCGGCCGGCAAGCCGTAGGCGCGACAGGACCCGGTGTCAGCAACGCGAGGCTCAATGGGCGCAAGGCCAACCGGGTCGAGCCCATAGCGGCCTTGCACCCGGCATGGCAGACCAGCGTGTTCGTCAGGGTGGGGAATCCGCACTGCGTCACGCTGGTGGCGGATGTCGATGAACTGCCCAGCTTCGAAGACCTTCACGAGCCCGAGTTGTACGCTGCCCTGACCCGCATCGCATTCATCGCCGGCAAATCAGGAAGCGGCGACCCCTGCCCTGGCGGGGTCAATCTGCAATGGGCTGCGCGCCTGGGACCGAACCGTATCGCGGCGCGCGTGTTCGAACGGGGCGAAGGCCCGACGGCGTCGTCGGGCACAAGCGCCAGCGCGGTCGCGTCAGCAGCGTGGTTCTGCGGGTGGGTTCAAGCGGGTCTGGTGGAAGTGGTGATGCCCGGCGGCACCGCACCGTTGCGCCTGATCGAGCGCGACGGGCAGTTGCAGCAGGTGCAGTTGTTCGGGACGGCGCGAGTCAAGGCCTGACGCTGACCTACTCGCCAATGTCCTCATTCCACAGCTCAGGCTTGTCGGCAATGAACTGCTTCATCAGTCCCACGCAGGTCTCGTCGTGCAGCACATTCACCTCCACGCCACGGGACTTGAGCAACTCTTCTTCACCCAAAAACGTCTCGTGTTCGCCGACGATGATTTTGCGGATGCCGTACAGCAGGATCGCGCCGCTGCACATCGCGCAGGGCGACAGGGTGGTGTAGAGCGTGGCTTCGCGGTAGACGCGGGCGGGTTGGCGGCCGGCGTTCTCGAAGGCGTCCATTTCGCCATGCTTGATGGCGCTGCCTTCCTGGACGCGACGATTGTGGCCACGGCCGATGATCTTGCCGTCGTGAACGATGACCGAACCGATCGGAATACCGCCTTCGTCCAGGCCCTTCTGCGCTTCATCAATGGCCGCTTGCATGAACGGGTCCATGGTCTCTCCTTTCCTTCGTGACGGGGGATGATCGAAAAAAACGCCTCAGATAAAACGTGCGCTCAAGGCTTGGCTTTTTTCAGTGCGTTGTCCAGCGCGGTGGACACGTAAACCTTGAGCAACTCGCTGGAGCGGTCCTTCATGTCAGCGCCGACATCGCGCTGCTTGTTGCGGAATTTGCTGGCCACATCTGGCGCCGGGTCGGCGGCGTCCAGTGCTTGCAGCTCTTCGGGGCTGAAGGATGCGGCGTAGGCGGTCGCGAGGTTGCGGTCCCATTCTTGCTGATACTGCGGCTGCAAACTTTGCAGTTCGTCCTGCACGATTTCCTGCGCCTTGGTGCGGCCGACGGTCTCGACGATCGTGGCGAAGGTCACCGTGTGGGATGCCACCTGATAGCCGAGCCAGCCCAGGCTTTCGCCCAGATGCCGATCCTGTACGAAGGTCAGTGCGGAATCCTTGACCACTGGCGCCGGCGGGGTCTCGCCAGCGAGTGCCACGTTCTGCAGGCCCATCACCCCCGCCAGCGTCAGCCCGAGTGACGCTTTCATCATCGTCAACGCTGTCGATCTGCAATATCCCATGTCCTCTCCCGGCGACTTTTTATCGGTGATCAACGCTTTGATTGTCTGCTGGACGCTAACAGTTGAGGGCCGAGATATCCATCAATGAGCGATCCCCGGCCGAGCAGTGCACAACGTGTAGGACCGGCTTTAGCCGGGAAGAGGCCAGCGTGTACGCCGTGAGTTCTGCATTGGAATAGCTGACGCCTTCCCGGCTGAAGCCGGTCCTACGGGGATCGCGTACCTGTTGGCCCGGCTTCAGCCGGGAAAGTCTCAAGCCAATTCTGCTGAACCACCCAGCGCCCATTGCTGCGCGGTCATGCGGTAAATCCTGACGCCCTGGCGATGATACTGGCTGTGGACGAACCCGCCGAACCCGAGCTTTTTGATCACCTTGACCGACGCGAGATTGGTCGGCTGAACGATGGCAATCAACGATGGCACCTGCAGCGCTTCAAAGCCGTAAGCCACCGCGCTGCGCGCCGCCTCGGTGCCGAGACCTTTACCCCAGAATCGGGTCGCAAGCCGGTAGCCAATCTCGATCTCGTCCTTCTCATCAACCCGCTCGGCATTGAGACCGCAGAAGCCAGCCAGGGTTGAGGTGGATTTTTCCACCACTGCCCAAGGACCAAAGCCGCGCTCACGGTAGGAGAACTGGCACCAGTCGATGAACTCACCGGTGGCCTTTTCCGACAACACGCCTGCCACCGAATGGCGCATCACCTCGGCATCGCCCAGGATTTGCGCCAGCGCGGGGGTGTCGTCCGGGGTGAGTTCGCGCAGGATCAGGCGTTCGGTGTGAAGGGGAATGAATGAGGGGTTCATGAAGGGTGACTCGTGCATGAACGGAATTGCCTGCGAGACAAGCGGCAGCCCGCTTGTCCCACGGTTTGGTGAGAAAGCGCTTACAGGCCCGCCTTCACCTTGCTGGCAACCTCAGCTGGCACCCAGGCGGTCCAGACTTCCGGGTGATCCTTCAGGAAGCTCTTCGCCACGACACTTGGCTCTTGGCGCTTCTCGCTCATCTCGCCCAGGGTTTTGTTCAACTGGTCGATAGGCAGATCCACCTTTTCGAAGAAGCTCACCAGATCCGGATACTGCTGACGGAACGGTTCCGACACGCCGATGGCCAGATGCGCAGCGAGGGAGCTGGAGCCAATCGGGTTGGGATTGCTGGCATCGGCGAGGGTTTTCCAGGCGGCTTCGTTGAACGGCGGCTCTTCCAGTTTGATCAGCTTGAAGCGACCCAGCAGCGGCGTCGGCGACCAGTAGTAGAACAACACCGGCTTGCCGCGACGGATAGACGACGCGACTTCAGCATCCAGCGCCGCGCCCGAACCGGTGCGGAAGTTCACGTAGCTGTCGTTGAGTTTGTAGGCCTTGAGCTTCTGGGTGTTGACGATCTCCGAGGTCCAGCCGGTCGGGCTGTTGAGGAAGCGGCCCTTGTCCGGGGATTCCGGGTCCTTGAACACGTCTTTGTATTTGGGCAGGTCGGACACCGATTTCAGGTCTGGCGCCAGCGGTTTGATGCCGCGCTCCGGGTCGCCCTTGATGACGAATTCCGGCACCCACCAGCCTTCCGTTGCGCCTTTGACGATATTGCCCAGGCCGTGGACCTTGCCTTCCGCCTCGGCCTTGACCCACGCAGGGCTGCGGCCCGCCCACTCTTCGCCGATCACCTGAATGTCGTTCTTCGCCAGCGCCGCTTCGAGACTGACCGTGCTGCCCGGCAGGGTGTCAGTGGGATAGCCGTATCCTTTTTCCACGATGGTGCGCAGGATTTCGGTGATCAGGCTGCCGCTCTCCCAGGTGATGTCACCGAAATGAATCGGCGCGGTTTTTTCTGCGCCGTACGCCGACCCCGTCAGGGCAGCCAGTGCCAGCAGCGAGCCGCCCAGCAATTTTTTGATTGGTGTCATGGATGTCTCTCGTCGCTCGAAGATGGGAGGAGCTCAATCGGTTTGGCACAGTGGCCAGGCACAGCGCACGCTCTATTCCAGACAAGCGCGACGGCAACAGGTTTCAGCCTGATCCATATAGTCGCTCACCGAGCGCTGGGAAATACCCAGATGCGCGGCAATTTCAGGATAGGTCAGACCGCCGCGACGCGAGAGCACAAAGGTTGATTTGATCTTCGCGGGCAGACGGTCGAGGCGGCGATCCAGACGGTCAAGCATCTGCAGCGTGGCGGCGTGGCTTTCTGCCGAGGCGTAGGGGATATCCGCTTCTTGGGACAGGCCTTGCAGATAATTGCGCTCCTGATCGCGCCGCCGCCAGCGCTCATACACCAGGCGTTGGGCGATGGTGGTGAGCAGCGCGCGCGGGTCGCGAATCGGCACGACGTTGGGCGAAGCCAGCAGTTGCAGGAAGGTTTCGGACGCAACATCTTCGGCGCTCTGCTCGGAGTCCAGCAGCCGGCGCAAGCGCAGGCACAGCCACCCATGGTGCTGCACAAACAACTCGCTGAGGTAGTGGCGATGCATCACATCGGCGCCAGCCATAAGACATCCCCTGCCCTGATCTTTTTATCGTCGGGAGTTTCCGAGAGGGCATGCTAGCAAGCGCGGTTATGCAGTAAAAATACTTAAAAGTGATTCTTATAGATCACTACGGAATAACTAGAGCATAGGTAGGCCATGGGATACCGCCTGCTGCTGATAATCCAGCAGCACCTGATAATCCGCCTCACTTGCCGGCAACACTTCGCTGATCGCCAACACGTGGGCGACATCGGGGAGTTCGTTCAGCGCCTGATTCATCGCCTCGCGGATGGCATCAGCATCGGCGCCTAGGCGGGTGATGTAGGGCAGACACGGCCCGTTCGCCGTGCGCGCAATCACCTTCACTCCGGCGACTTCCTCACTGGCGTCGCCGGTCAGGTAGTCGAAGGTCACGCTGTCGATGGCGGCCAGATCGCCATCGCCCGCTTTGATCGCGGCCAGGCTTGCGCGATGACCGCCGGTGAGCGTGACGTCAGCGAAGAACTTCCCATGCTGTTGAAACGGCGCCAAGGCGTGGCGAAACAGGTTCATGCCGGAGTTGGAATCCCGAGAATTGAGCAGGCCATGACTGCCCCTGAACTCGACGAGGGCCTGACGCGGGTCTTCTTCGCGGGCAACCAACAGGCTGCAGTGGTTGCCATCGGCACTGTGGGGCAACTGATAAACAGGACGCCCGACCACCTGCACCTGGCCCCGCAACGCCGTCATCAGCGGATAGCCGCAGGTTTGCGTGAGCAGCAAGTGCGGCGACAGCCATAGCGCCTTTAGATCCAGAGCCTGCGCATCGAGCCGCTCCACGCCGAGGATGTCCAGTACGCGGCTCAGCCACTGTTCCTGCGCCTGCTCAATGCGCGGCGGCGCGACGTACATCAACAGCTCGGCGAAGCCTTGGGGCATGTTCGGTCTTCCTCATCAGACGTGGGGTTTCAGATGTAGGGATGTTGCGGGCTGTCGATAGGATTGAAGCTGTGACGACGAAAGAGTTCCGCGTAACCGGCCACCAGAAATCCGCCGCTGCGTGCCAGCCACTGCTCGCGTCGCGCCCGATACACGACGGGCATGTGATACCACGACAAGCCGGGCAAGTCGTGGTGGACCAGGTGCAGGTTCAGGTTCAGGAACAGCCAGGCCCACGGCCACGAGGCCTCGTTGATCACCGTGCGCTCCTGCGGTTGCTCGCCGGGGCGGTGCTCGTAGTAGGAGCGAACCATCGACACCGCCAGCGCCGGCACGCTGCACAAGATCACGTAATGCACGGCCGAGATCGCGCTGTATTGCTCGATGAACAAAAACATCAGCACCAGCAGCCCGCCATGGGTCGACCACATCCCCCAGGCCTGACGTTCGCCACGCAGCAATCGCCGGGTTTCGCCGACGATCAGGCTACTCAGCGCCAACGGCACGCCAAACACCAGACGCCCGGGCGGGGTCTTGTCGAGCCAGCGCAAAATACGCATCAGCTTGCCGGTCTGTTTCCAGTGCAGCTGACTCAGGTAGCGGCTTTCCGGGTCGCGGCCGGGAACGGTCAGATCCTCGTCGCAGTGGTGCTGCATATGGGTGTCGCGATACAGGGTATACGGGTACCAGACCGCGAAGGGCGCGTAACCGAGCACCTTGTTGAGGCGCAACGAACGCGTCGGGTGGCCGTGCAGCACCTCGTGTTGCACGGACATCCACAGCACCAGTAACGGGATCATCAACAGCGTCGTCGGCCAAACGCCCAAGTGCGGACTGGCGAGCAGCAACGTCGGCCAGCCTGCGTACACACCGATCAACAGCAACCAGGTCGGCCATTCCGTGCGGCCCATAAAGCTTGCGCGCAGTCGCTTGATCTCTTCGCGCTGTGCGTCGTCCAGGTAGTGGGGCATTGCCGGTTCCTGCATTCGGGCTGATAACCGGTTGTGCAATGGCGCAGGAAAAACTTGTAGATCGATTGGTTATGACGGTAGAACGATGCGCTGGATCCACCCTCAACCCGACGCCTGCCGCACATGCCCGACATCCAGTTTTCGACCCTTCCCGATGTGCAACGCCCGTTGCTGGAGAAGTTCTACCGCGCCCATCGCTCGCCCATGCGCGCCAAGGGTGAGGCGCAGATGTGGGTGGCGCGCAGGTCGGAGATCGTTGGCGGTTTATGCCTGAAGCCTTTTACGGACGGGCACTGGTTGACCGGGCTGTTTGTTGCGCCGGCCGAGCGTGGGCGAGGTGTCGCAGCGGGGTTGATCGCGGCAGCGCTGACGTCGGTTGAAGGCAAGGTCTGGTTGTTCTGTGAGCCTGAGTTGAGCAGGTTTTATCAGCGCATTGGCTTTGTTGAGGCTCAGGATTTGCCGCAGGAACTGGCCACACGGCTGGCGCGTTATCGGCAGACGAAGGGTTTGATCTCGCTTGTGCGCAGCGCTGATTGATCGGCTGGCAGGCTTAGAACCTTTCCTGCAGTACACCAAACCAAACGTGCCATCGCAGGCCCGGCCTTGCGTGCTAGCCTCGCCGATCATTTCTTGAACAAGCAGGATGCACATGAAGCCGGCGCTTATGGTTTTCTCTCTCGCGGCACTTTCGGCGACGGGCTTGGCGGTGGCGGCGAGTGCTGCGCCGGAATCCACCGTCAGTCACGAGCAGTTCACAACCGTGCTCAGCGGCAACTGGCGTTTACCGCAGAATGCGGCGCGCGATCAATACCGCCACCCCGAGCAGACACTGACGTTTTTTGGTCTGCGCCCTGATCAGACGGTCATCGAAATCACGCCAGGCAATGGCTGGTACAGCGAACTGTTGGCGCCGCTGCTCAACGACAAGGGGCATTACGTCGCTGCAATCGTCGACCCCGCCACCAGCGATGACGCGAAGAAATCCGCCGACAGCCTGAAGCAGAAATACGCCGCCGACCCAGCGCATTACAGCAAGGTCGCGGTCGTGGCCTACGCGCCCCAGGCGCCGGTCTTCGGCAAGCCAGGCTCGGCCGACACCGTGCTGACCTTCCGCAACGTGCACAACTGGGTCGACGCCGGCAACGAAGCGGCGACGTTCAAGGCGTTTTACGAAGTGCTGAAACCGGGCGGGACGCTGGGCGTTGTCGATCACCGGGCCAAACCCGGCACCACCGCCAAGGACAACGCACAAAACGGCTACCTGCCGACCGACTACGTGATCAAACTGGCGCAGAACGCGGGTTTCACACTGGCTGGTCAGAGCGAAATCAATGCCAACCCCAAAGACACCAAGGACTACCCCGACGGCGTCTGGACGTTGCCACCGGCACTGGTCAAGGGTGAGCAGGACAAGGCGAAGTTTCTGGCGATAGGCGAGTCCGACCGCATGACCCTTCGGTTCATTAAGCCGGTGAAATGACTGGCGTCGAGATGATCTTGCTGGGGCACTGCATTCTTCTGCAGGAGCCGGCTTGCTGGCGAATGAGGGGTTCCAGGCGACATCAATGGCGCTGACACATTGGGTTCGCCAGCAAGCCGGCTCCTACAGAAAACCGCATTCAGCCAGCTACAGCGACCTCGCTCCCGCAAGGGTCAGCGCGATACCCAGCGGACTTCTCAAATTGCATCGTCACTCGTCCGAGTTCGGGTCCATCCCCGGGAACAGCACTTCGATGAAGCCGAAGCGGCTGAAGTCGGTAATGCGTGACGGGTAAAGCCGGCCGATCAGGTGATCGCATTCATGCTGGACGACCCGCGCATGAAAACCGCGGGCTTCACGCTGGATAAGCTTGCCGTCCGGGTCAAAACCTTCGTAACGGATGTGCTCGTAGCGATCAACCACACCGCGCAGGCCCGGCACCGACAGGCAGCCCTCCCAGCCCTCTTCCAGGGTTTGCTCCAGCGGCGTGATCAGCGGATTGAGCAGAATAGTCTGGGGGACCTCCTCTGCATCCGGATAACGATCGCTGCTCTCGAAACCGAAGATCACCAGTTGCAGATCAATGCCGATCTGCGGCGCGGCCAGGCCGACACCGCCGACGCTTTCCATGGTCTCGAACATGTCCTCGATGAGCGTCTTCAGCTCACGGGAACCGAACATCGATTCAGGGACAGGTGGCGCGATGCGCAGCAAACGCTCGTCGCCCATCTTCAGAATTTCGCGAATCATTGCGGGCCCTCTACAACAGGCAGAAGCGCCACCAGTGGACGCCTTCTGCCGTGAGCGTTATCAGAATTTATCGGTCTTCAGCACCGACGGCACAGGGGTGTAGTCGTCATCATGGTCATGGGTGTGATCGCGGCCAAGGCCCGAGACATGCTGCTTGAGGTGCACCGCCTCACCGTCAGCGATGCCGTCGCGTTCGCCCGCTTCCTTCTCACCCTTCTCCTTGCCTTCGGCAGACATATGTTCAATCACGGCGTTCATCTCAGCGCCCAGCAATAACACCGCCGCCGAAATGTAGAAATACAGCAGCAACACGATGATCGCCCCGATGCTGCCGTACATCGCGTTGTAGTCGGCGAAAGTCTTCACGTAATAGGCAAAGCCCAGAGAAGCAACAATCCACACCACGACCGCAAGCACTGAGCCCGGGGTGATGAAGCGAAAGCTCTGTTTAACGTCGGGCATCACGTAGTACATGATCGCCACCGCGACCATCAGCAGGATGATGATCAGCGGCCAGCGCAGAATCGTCCACAGCGTGACAATGAAGTCTTCCATGCCGATCTGCGAGGCAAGCCAGTTCATGACCACCGGGCCGGTGACCATCAGCGCGGCAACCGTGAGCAACATGCCGGCGATGCCGATGGTGTAGAACACCGACAGAGGGATGCGTTTCCAGGCCGGGCGCGCTTCAACCACGTCATACGCGGCGTTCATGGCACTCATCATCAATCGCACGCCGGCGGAGGCGGTCCAGAGCGCGATGACGATACCGATCGACAGCAAGCCGCCCTTGGACTGTTGCAGCTGGTCGATGACCGGGTTGACTTGGTCGAGGGCCTGCGGCGGCAGGACCAGCTCGGACTGCAGTCGCAGCCAGCTGAAAAAGTCCGGCAGGTGCAGGAAACCGATAAGGGCAATGAGGAAGAGCAGAAACGGGAACAGCGAAAACAGCATCTGGTAGGCCAGCGCGGAGGCGTACGTCGACATCTCGTCATCGACAAACTCTTTGACCGTTCTGACCAACACTGTCTTGATGCTGAGCTGGCGCAAGTCCGGGAATATCATGGCGTCTCCTTTCGCGACACAGATGTAGCCGAAGCACGGTTATTGATTCAAGGGTATCTACAAGCGGTATGCATACGAGCGGGCAATCGCGTTGAAATTCCGTCAGTTGCCCGAACGGGCAGGCTTTTTACAGGCTGGCCGGGGTGTTGGCTACATTTGATGTGTTTCACGGGGTCGGGAGCGCAAACGATAACGGCCATCAGAAGATGGCCGTTACGGTGTTGCGAATCAGGTCGCCTGAAGCATGCTGGCTCCGGACGCAAGGGATTCAGACCTTGTCGACGCCTTTTTTCACGGCGTCTTTTGCGTCGCCAACGGTTTGTTGGACTTCGCCTTTGATTTCTTGCGCTTTGCCTTCGGCACGCAGTTTGTCGTTGTCGGTCACTTTGCCGACGCCCTGCTTGACGTTGCCTACTGCTTCGTTAGCCATGCCTTTGACTTTATCGCCGGTGCTGCTCATAGGGTTCACTCCAGGGTGAGAATAGGATGTCATTAACTCGACACTAGAACTGACCGGAGCCGTGAATCAGAGGTTCCAATTATTTCGCTAAGCCGCGTGGATTAGTGCTCTGCCTAACGGCAGAGCTGTTTCGCCTTCGGCGAGTTACTTGGCAAAGTCGAAAGTCGCACCATCCCCAAGTAACCAAAGGTGCTTGCTCCTGGCTGGGTTCCTCCTGCGTCGGAATACCCTCACTCCGACGACGCTCCGTGGGCCCGCGCCGAACGGACATCCATGTCCTGACGGCGCTCTCGCCGCATCCATGCGGCTCGGCCCACTGCGCATCGTCTGCGTTCGGCCTGCGCCCAAGTCGCGTTTGGTGGTGTCTGGGCTTTATGCGTATGAAGATCAAGAGCAGATCAAAAGCGCGCTAAGCAGATCAAGGGCTTCCCGGCTGAAGCCGGTCCTACAGCGGGCGGCGCCGGTGCCACTGACTGCATGCATTGCTTTTAGTGGGACCGGCTTTAGCCGGGAAGAGGCCCGTCCAGGCGCTGACATCCGGAGAACACCAGTCGCGCCAGCCAATTTTGCCTTTATGTTTCCCCGAGAACCCCGGAGAATGCGCGACCGAACCGGCGGCGCTCAGGGCGTCGGGCCAGGTTGACGAGACCGTGATCCAGGAATGTTATGAAACTCGATAAGCAGCAGGCCATTGCGCGCCGTAATGAACAGCTCGGCGGCGCCGTGCTCGGCACCAATAACACGCACTTCGCCGTACTCGACCCCAAGCGCAATATCTGGTGGTTTGATTTGCCCATGAGCCGTCTGGCGGTGGGTCAGTACGAGTGGCTGCATCTGCTTCTGCACACGCCGAGCACGGATGAGTTGATTCACCTGAAGGTGACGACCAAGTTCATGCGCGACCAGAAAGACGATGTGGTGATCCGCAATGAAGGCAAGCGCAAGTCCACCGTGAGCCTGGAGCTCTCGGCTGACAAGGATTCGTACTTGAAGGACATGCGCCCGAACGGCGCGAATCTGAGCTTCGCCAGCTTCGTACAGAAGTGACCTGGCAAAGCTAATCAGAAGGCTGCAGCGCAGGTTATCCAGCGCTGCAGCCGAGTCTCACGTCAGACCAGTTCGATACGGTCGGCGTGAATGACGATCTGGCCCTGTTTGTACAGCGCGCCGATCGCTTTCTTGAAGTTGCCTTTGCTGACGCCGAACAGGTTACTGATGACCTGCGGATCGCTCTTGTCGCTGACGGGCAAGACGCCGTTGTTGTCACGCAACTTGCCGAGGATCTGCGCGTTGAGGCTGCTGGCAAGCTGTTCGCCCACCGGCTGCAGGCTCAGGCTGATGTTGCCGTCGCTGCGCACTTCCTTGATGAAGCCTTTTTCCTGTTTGCCCGAACGCAGGAACTTGAACACTTCGTTCTTGTGAATCAGCCCCCAGTGCTTGTTGTTGATGATCGCCTTGAAACCCATCGCGGTCTCTTCGGCTACCAGCAAGTCGACTTCCTGGCCCACTGAATAGTTGGCCGGCACCTTGTCCAGATAACGATCCAGACGCGTGGTCGCGGTGATGCGGCGCGTGTGCTTGTCGAGGTAGACATGCACCACGCAGTAGTCGCCGGCTTTCAGCGGCTGCTTTTCTTCCGAGTACGGCAGCAGCAAATCCTTGGGCAGTCCCCAATCCAGAAAGATGCCAATGCTGTTGACTTCAACCACTTTGAGGCTGGCAAATTCACCGACCTGAACCTTGGGTTTTTCGGTGGTGGCGATTAACTTGTCATCGCTGTCCAGATAAATAAAGACGTTGAGCCAGTCTTCATCTTCGCTGGGAATATCTTTGGGGATATATCGATTGGGCAGCAAGATTTCGCCATCTTGCGTCCCATCCAGATATAAACCGAAGTTCGTGTGTTTAACCACTTGCAAACTGTTGTAGCGCCCGACTAAAGCCATGTGCAGATACCCTCGTTACGTGGGCGGCATTCTACCCGAATTCGGGCGGGCGTTCCGGCGGGCATTTCGGATCGACGTCTGGCGACGGCGTCTCCGCGTTGCAAATCAACGCGTTGATGAACGGCACAGCGCAGGCGGTGTCGGGCTCAAGCCATTCGTCAGGTCGTCGAGCCTGGGCTCAGCCTTGAACGCTGGCCGGATTCGGCAGAACAGCAGATTGAACATCGCAGTGAAAACAGTGAGTTAGCCGTTATTTTCGGAAAATGTTTGCGCTGCTCCGCACGACCGCTAGCCCTCCCCTCATCCGATAATACCCAAGCAATTTCCGGCCAATTCCGATAGGATGGCCGGCCGTATTAAATTTATATAGGTCAATAGCAGCCATGCGTGTAAAAGCATCCAACTCGAAAGCCAAGCCAGCTCCTGCCGTTGAGACCAGCGATTCGATCAACGCGCAAATTGCAGCTTTCCTGAAGTCCGGTGGCGAGATCCAGCAGATCGCCAAAGGTGTCAGCGGCCAGACCTTCGGCCCATCCAAACAGATCTCCCTCGGCAAAAAGTAAATTTTCTCCCGCCTCCGCGGTCGACATCCAGGCGCTTTGATCACAAGGCGCCAGGTCTATCGCTCCCTCGCTGCACAAAGCTCTGCTTTACTCTCGTCACATGACTGCTCATTGATGCTGCTACCCATGGGTCATGGGAAACAACGGACGATGCCCTGAACTGCTGAAGTCTCTGCGGAAACCGATATGAACAAACGGATGATCATCGGCGCCCTGCTAAGCCTCGGGCTGACCGGCTGTGCGACCCACGGCTGTGACACCTCGGTGGCAGGCAGCCCATGCCGCGCCGACTATCTGCTGTATCAGAACGACATGCTCCAGGCCAAGCTGCTGATCAACGAGCGCCGCGCGGAAAACGATGAGCTCGCCAGTGCGCTGCTCCAGCGGGCAGTGCGGGAAGACACAACCGGCGAGGCCGAGTTTTACCAGGCTGTTCTGCTCTTGCGTCAGAACGCCAACCCGAAGAGGGTGGATGCCAAGCTCAACGATTCAGCCGATCGCAATTACCCGCTGGCCATCGCCCTGCAGGCGCAACGTGCCGGTATGGAAGATCAGGAAAAGGCCCGCACCTACCGTGCCCGATACGAAAAACTCGATGTCGCCACCAGCGGTTACCCCTCCTTTCCCCAAGCGTTAATCGTCGTCAATCAGCTGATTTCCGCTGCGAACTGATCGCAAGGATCAGCGCATCTGCATCGAATCGACCAATGGTCGCGAGACAGCGCCAATCGGCGGTATCCTTGCGACGCTCTAGCTCGCGGTTCTTGTCGGGCCATTCGGCTTCCGGATAGATACCTTCGACCCACTCCTCTGAAACCTGAAAGGAGTGAAGCATGCCTTATGCTCGCTGTTTTACCCGTTGGACCGGTGCGGTGTTCGCCTGCGCCGCCCTCATGCATCACGCCGCCAGCGCTCAGGTGATCGAGCGGGAGCTGGGCGACTTCAGCCTCAAGCTTGGCACCACGCCGAGCCGCACCATGGCCCAGGGCCTGGTGACGCCGAGTGGTGCCGATTCCAAGTTCCATGGCGGCCTCGACCTGACCCACGACAGCGGTTTCTACTTCGGGCAATGGTCACCCAGCGCAGGGCTGACCCCCGACACCGCGCTGGAAGTCGACTCCTACATGGGGTTCAAGAAGCCTTTCGATAAAACCCTCGGTTACGAGCTTGGCGTCATCCGCTACAGCTACCCGAATACCGACCAGCTCGACAGCCACGAGCTTTACGCCGGTTTCCGGATTTTCGACAGTCGCATCGGCACCGCCTTCAGCACCGACGCCGGTCGCCAGGACAGCACCCTGTTCCTCGACCTGGGCAGCATGATTCCGCTGGGCCTGGACCTGCGCATGCAGTACGGCAACCACCAGCTCGACTCGCCTTCGGTGATTGACGGCGGTGGCGTGGTCAACGCCTACAGCGACTGGTCGTTCAACGTGTCGCGCCCGTTGCTGGGCATGGACATGAACCTGATGTACAGCGGTTCGAGCCTCACCGGCGCCGATTGCAGCGCCTACAGCGGGCACAACCCGCAGTGCGAAGGCACCGTGACGCTGAAGGTCGTGCGCTCGTTTTTCTGATGGGTTGAACCGCTGTGACCTGACTTGCTCTATAACGGGGAGACGAACCGGCAAGGAGCTGTTATGGGCATTGTGTTGAAGACCTTTATTTCGCTGTGGCTGAGCCTGACGCTGTTGGCGGGGTGCAGTCAGATTGGTCTGACGTATCGGCATCTGGACTTCATCATTCCCTGGTCGCTCAACGACTACCTGGACATGAACGCTTCGCAGAAAGACTGGCTCGATGAGCGCTTGAAAGAGCACTTGAGCTGGCACTGCACCACGCAAATTCCCGGTTACCTCGACTGGCTGGACCGTCTGCAAGGGATGGTCGAAAACAATCAGGTCAACCAGGAGCAGCTGACGGCACGCACCGCCGAAGCGCGGCAAGCCATCGCCACCCTCTCCAAAGAAATCACGCCCTCTGCGGTCGAGCTGCTTCGTCAGCTGGACGATCAGCAAGTGGCCGAGATGGAATCCGCGTTCGCCAAGGACCTGCGCAAGCACGAGGCCGAGTTCGTCGACCAGCCGCTGGACAAACAGATCAGTGAACGTGCTGAACGCATGGAGAAACGTCTGACCCCGTGGATGGGCAAACTCAATGCCGCCCAGCAGGCGCGGGTGATGCAGTGGTCGACGTCCCTGGGCGAGCAAAATCGGCTGTGGATCGACAACCGCGCGCACTGGCAGTCGCTCTTACTGGCGGCGGTGAAACAGCGCAAGGCTGGGGATTTCGATCAGAAGATTGCCAGTCTCCTGCAAGACCGTCAGACCTTCTGGACACCTGAGTATCGCGAAACCTATGACCATACCGAGCAGGCAGCGATTTCTTTGATTGCGGATCTGATGGCGCAGAGTACGGCTGAGCAACGACAGAAGTTGCTGGCGAAGATCGCCGATGTGCGCAAGGACTTTACTGATTTGAGTTGCTACAAGAGCATGAAAAAAGCGTCCTGATCAGGACGCTTTCAGCATCAGGCGATCTGCGCCTTGGCGGCCACCTCGTCAAAGGTCTCCGGATCCAGCGCATCGGCCTGTTCATCCAGTACCTGACGCGGATGGTCGTTGCCCGGGATGCTGCTGTCGATCATCGCCAGCAAGCTCGCGCCCCGTGGGGCGAGGCTAACGCCTTCGCCCTTCCCGCCTGCGCCGCTCATGTGGGCGGCAATGAAGCCACGCTCGAGCAACAACGCGTTCAATCCTGCGGCAGACGCCTCTGATGCATCGGCGTTTGCGACGCTGTTTTGCACGTCGTGCAACAGGCGCTCGATCAGGTCCCAGTCGTATCGTTTAGACATGTTTCAACCTCCAGTGGGCCAACAGGGCAATACCCGTGACATCCGGTCATCGGGCTTGATGCTCAGTGGTTGTGACCCAGTGGAGGGCCAGCCGTTCAGCGGGCTGGCCGGGAGGCAGGAGGGGCTTATTCAGCGACCGGCGGACGCGTTACGCGCTTTTTCAGCGGCGCCATCCCGTCCTGGCTGACCAAAGGCTCGGCCTTCGGACGGTTTACCGACTTGCGTTTGGTCGGGCCCTTGGCGACGGCTTTCTTTTTGTCGCCCTTCTTGTCACCTTTGCCATCGGTTTTTTTCTTCTTCACGCCGACAGCCTTGCCCGACGCCTTGACCTTTTTCGGCCCGGTGTAGGTGCCTTTGACTTCCTTGATCGTGCGGCGCTCGAACTTCTGTTTCAGGTAACGCTCGATGCTGGACATCAGGTTCCAGTCACCGTGGGTGATCAGCGAGATCGCCAGACCTTCGCCACCCGCACGGCCGGTGCGGCCAATACGGTGAACGTAGTCGTCACCGGTACGCGGCATGTCGAAGTTGATGACCATGTCCAGGCCGTCAACGTCCAGACCACGGGCCGCGACATCGGTCGCCACCAGGATCTTCACGCCGCCCTGCTTCAGACGATCAATCGCCAGCTTGCGGTCCTTCTGGTCTTTGTCGCCGTGCAGCACGAAGGCTTTGTACTCGAGTGCCACAAGACGGCCGTAAATGCGGTCTGCCATGGCGCGGGTGTTGGTGAAGATAATGGCTTTCTGGTAGGTCTCGTTGGCCAGCAGCCAGTTGAGGACCTGCTCTTTGTGCACGTTGTGGTCGGCGGTGATGATCTGCTGACGGGTGCCCGGAGCCAGCTCGCTGACGCTGTTGACCTGCAGGTGCTGCGGGTCTTTCAGGACTTTGCCGATCATTTCGCGCAAGCCCGAACCACCGGTGGTGGCCGAGAACAGCATGGTCTGCTCACGATTGGAACACTCGCCGGCCAGACGCTCGACGTCTTCGGCAAAACCCATGTCGAGCATGCGGTCGGCTTCGTCGAGGACCAGCAGTTCAACCTGCTTGAGGTCGAGGTTGCCTGCGTTGAGTTGCTCCAGCAGGCGGCCCGGCGTACCGATCAGGATGTCCGGGACCTTGCGCAGCATGGCGGCCTGGACCTTGAAGTCTTCGCCGCCGGTGATCAGGCCGGCCTTGATGAACGTGAACTGGGAGAAACGCTCCACTTCCTTGAGCGTCTGCTGGGCCAGCTCACGAGTCGGCAGCAGGATCACGGCGCGGATGTCGACGCGAACCTTGGCCGGGCCCATCAGGCGATTGAGCATCGGTAATACGAACGCGGCAGTCTTGCCGCTGCCGGTCTGCGCCGTCACCCGTAGATCGTGTCCTTCCAGCGCCAGCGGAATGGCCGCTGTTTGCACAGGCGTAGGCTCGACGAAATTGAGTTCGGCCACGGCTTTTAGCAGGCGTTCGTGCAGGGCGAATTGGGAGAACACGGGTGTTACCTCGGCGTAATACAAAAAAACAGTCGCATAGGGTACCGGTTTAAGCCGGATTCGCCGAGCCTCTTTAGCTCAAAGGGCCTATTTTGTTACCGGATTTGCCCTACTCTGCCCTCGCTTCCTTATCAATGCTCTAATCGCGCCCCCTTTCTGATCAGGAGATCCAGCGCCCATGGACACCCATTCGCTTTGGCTACGCGCCCAGGAAATCTGGACGCTGCTGGAAAACCAGCCAATGCTGCGCACGATCACCGGTTTGCTGTTGCTGCTCGTCGCTGCTTTCGCGCTCGGGCGGCTGGCGCGATGGATGATCCTCTACGCCATGAAGGCGCTGAGCCGCCAGCCGTCGCTGTTCTGGCTTCACGATTTTCTGCACAACAAAGTCTTCCATCGACTGGCCCAGGTCACGCCCTCGGTGGTGATTCAATTCGGGCTTAACCTGGTCCCGAACCTCAGCAATGCTGCCAATCACGTGCTCGGCAATATCGCGCTGGCGTTCACCATTCTCTTTCTCATGCTCACCGTCGGCGCGCTGCTCAACGCGTTGCTGGACATCTACGCGCGCACCGAGCACGCCCGCACCCGCTCGATCAAGGGCTACGTGCAGCTGACGAAAATGATCCTGTACGTGTTCGCGGGCATCATCATCGTCGCCACGCTGATCGACCGCTCGCCGTTATTGCTGCTCTCGGGGCTCGGCGCGATGTCGGCGGTGATTCTGCTGGTCTACAAGGACACTCTGCTGTCCTTCGTCGCCAGCGTGCAACTGACTAGCAACGACATGCTGCGCGTCGGCGACTGGATCGAAATGCCGCAGGTTGGCGCCGACGGCGACGTGGTGGACATCACCCTGCACACCGTCAAGGTGCAGAATTTCGACAAGACCATCGTCTCGATCCCGACCTGGCGCCTGATGTCCGAGTCGTTCAAAAACTGGCGCGGCATGCAGCAGTCCGGCGGGCGCCGGATCAAGCGCAGCCTGTTCATAGATGCCAGCGGCGTGCGGTTCGTTTCCGATGAAGAAGAACAGAAGCTGACCCAGGTTCGCCTGCTGACCGACTACATGGGCCGCAAGAAAGCCGAGCTCAAGGCGTGGAATCAAGCCCAGGGCAACGTCGCCGAGATGTCGGCCAATCGTCGGCGCATCACCAACATCGGCACGTTCCGCGCCTACGCGCTGGCTTACCTGAAAAGCCACGTTGATATTCACCCGGACATGACCTGCATGGTCCGCCAGATGGAAGCCACGGCCCAAGGCGTTCCGCTGGAAATCTACTGCTTTACCCGCACGACCAGTTGGGGTGACTACGAGCGCATTCAGGGGGATATCTTCGATTACCTGCTGGCCGTGCTGCCGGAGTTTGGACTGGGGGTTTATCAACAGCCAAGCGGGGCGGATTTGCGGATGGGGTTGGCGAAGATGTCGTCGAATGACAGTGCGCAATTGCCAGTGGCATCCAGGCCGGAAGTGGCAACGCCAGTCAAAATCCCTCTGCGCGGATCGGAACATTTATGAGTCAGGTCCCCAACGCTTACCTCGGGGTATGGAAACGGCGGTTGATCCAGCGTCGCTCAGGGCACTCGGACAGCGAGACGGCGGTGTATTGGCTTCAGACACCGCGACTGTTCGCCGACCTGCGAATCCCCAATCACCCGCTGCCGGGTCTGGCGCTTGAAAAGCTCAGCGACGCTCAGCATCTGGCGTTGAGTGAACAGCAAGGCTTCGCCGGGGTGACGCAGGTCGACACCGACATTTGCCAATGGCATCGCAACATGGACTATCAGCCGGTCAATGGCGACGAAGACATTGGACGCATGCACTTTGAGACCAGCGATTGCCTCATCGAAACAGCGCTGGATGACAGCTACTACGAAATATGGGATCGACTGCCTCGCTCGGTTGGCGTATGTCGCGGGCAGTGGTTGCAGGCGGTAGATGACCCGACACGTCAGGCCTGCCTGTTGCTGGCCGGCGACTACTTTCTGTTCGCCGCGAGCCGTCCTGAGCCACTGCCGCCGGGTCCCGATTTACGAACGTTGCTCAGCCACTCCGAAAGCCGCGAAAAAACCCTCTCGCTGCTGGCCTGCGAATTGTCGTTCGGCCAACACAGCGCAGGTGAGGCGCCCTGGAAAATCGAGTGTTCGACACTGCCCGCGAACATAGGCCAGGTTCTGTTGCCAGCTTCGGTGGATCCTAATGCCCCGGACTTATTTGCCAGTGAAGCTGTGTTGTCTTCATTGGGGACGTTTATGCCACCCGGGGGTTGGTGCTGTGCGCCAGATCCATAACTAACCGATTCGCTAAAGCTCGAGTCACAGCATCGCGATCTGTTACGTGCCACATCTCAAAGCCGGAAGCGAGGCGAAGACCGTGTTCTCCTATCCTCGGACCTCATAGGTGAGTGCGCCTACTGGCAAGTCATCAGGTGAGACCGAATGCTTGTGCGCGTTCGGGCCAGCCCCTCATCTGCATCAGATAACCAGCAATCGCGATAGCGCTTTACCGACTAATACATTAGCGCTAATGTAAATTCCGAATCATCAGGTGCCATTTATGGTTCAGAAAATAACGCCCGGCCTGGGTGAGCTACTCAGATTGGTGTCTGAAAAGGTCGAGCAGGGCGCAGAGGCTCACTATCGGCTCATGGGCCTGCGTTATCGAGCACGCTACACACCCGTCCTGCGAGCGATCCAGGTGGGCGCCGACAGCGTGACTGCGATTACCGCCTGCACTCATTTAACCCAGGGTGCGATTAGCCAGACGGTCAATGCCATGGAAGCAGATGGCCTTATTCGTCGCGTCCCGCTGGCGGACGGCAGAAAAAGCCGGCTTGAACTCACCCCTCACGGCGCCGGCCTGGTCGAAACACTGACCCGTCATTGGGAGACGACTTTTGCGGTGATCGAGGAGCTGGAAATGGAAATCGGCCATCCACTGCGAAGCGTTTTGGAAGACACGGCCAGCGCGTTGACGCGGCTCGATTTTTCGGAGCGGCTTGGGCGAATGAAGGCCCGCCAAGATTAAAGATTTACGCTAACTCAATTGCGTTGTTGATTAACTGCCCGACAAGGAGCTGCCTGTGTCTAACGACAATGCGTTTTCTCTAGCTGGATCTGGATTAACCCTTCGGCGTCATTCAGGCGTCCTGGAAATACCCGTGCATTACATGCGTGGCGGGACGTCGACAGGCATCGTGGTCTGGGAGGCGCTTCTGCCCCAGGACGAGTCCCTGCGCGCTGAACTCCTGCGACATTTGATGGGCGTCCCGCAGGCCGGTGCCGAACGAGGCAACCGCCAGATAACGGGGCTCGGACGCGGACCCGCGACCAGTAACAAGGTGTTCCTGATGGGGGTCGAGCAGACAGCCAATGGCGTACGCCTGATCAGTACACTCGCCCAACTGGCCAGCGATCATGCTGATATCGATTGGAGCGTCAACTGCGGAAACATGTCCAGCGCCCTGCCGTTGTGGGCGATCGATGCCGGTTTGTGCCAATTGCCACCGGGTCAGACCTGCGAAATCGAGATAAAGAACACCAACACGGGCGTGCTGACCATCGCGCGAATGAAACGCGATGAACACAGCCATTTCGCCACCGCTGAAATTCCTGGAGTGACGGGCGCCTTTCCCAGCGTCGATCTGTTCTTGCAGTCGCCTGTTGGCAACAAGACCGGGGCGCTGCTACCCACAGGCGCGGTGATGGATGTCATCGCAGGGCATGAGGTGTCGTGCGTCGACGTGGCGGTGCCAATGGTCATTGCTCAGGCAAGCAGCTTCGGTAAAACGGGCCACGAACCCATCGCCGAGCTTGAAGCCGATCTGCCCTTCATGGAAGCGCTGCGAGAGGTGTGGATTGAAGCGGGCTTGAAGATGCGTCTGCGCCGCAGGGACGGTGAATTGATGAGTCGTGCCGAAATCGAGCGCAGCGAAACCATTCCGAAAGTGTGCATCGTTGGCGCGCCTCGCAATGGCGGCAATATCGCGGTTCGTTACTTCACCCCCCAGACCGGGCATGCGTCGATGGCCGTCTCGGGCGGTTGCTGTCTGGCGGCAGCCTGCTTGATACCAGGCACTACCGCGCACCGATTGGCGACTGGAATTGCTGCCTTGGGCACTGAGTTCGCCGATGTGGAGGTCAGTATCGAAAACCCCGCCGGGCGTTTGGACGCTACGGTGGTGGCTGCGCTGGAAGACGGCGAAATCAACATAACCAGCGCGGCCTACCGTCGGAGTGCGCAGATCCTCATGCGAGGGTATGTGCCGCTTTACCGGGCCTCTGCCGAACTCGCCAGTGCGCTGTCCGAGCGTATGCCATCCAATGATGTGCCGAGTGCCAGTTTCTTTAACGGAACTTGAACCCGAGATACATCCACAATCCCCACTCAATTAACTAACCCACAAAAAGCCCGGCAATTGCCGGGCTTATGTTTTGCGTTTGTAAATCTATAAAGACTTAACGATCACGCTGGTAGCTAGAACCAAACTCTTTGCGGTTTTCAGCAACGGTCACGGTGCCGGAAGTCTGGGTAGCGAAAGGCTTGACGGCCTCTTTGCTGGCGACTTTGCTATCCAGAACGGCAGCGCTGGAAGCATCGACGATGGCGCGTTGGTTAATGTGCTCAGGGCTGGCGAATGCAGAACCGGTAGCCAGGATGGACAATGCGAAACCGAATGCGATGGACTTTTTCATGATGTAGATCTCCGCGAAGTGGCTGGTAAGTGTGTTAAGTCGTTTCGTTGGGGCCAATCTATTCGGTTGATCCCGACATGAAAAACCACGCATGGAGATATCTAACATCACCCTCGCTGATGTCGTTAACGCGGGCGTCTAACCCGGCTGTTTCAGAGAACGGCTCGGCGTTGCACAAGACCGCGGCGACTGATCCATACCGATGAAACAATCACCAACCCGCCTAAAAACAGCTTGCCCAGGTCCTCGTTCTGCCCCCAGATCAACAGATTGATCAGCAGCCCCACCGGCACGTGCAGGTTATTCATCACCGCCAGTGTGGCGCCGTTGACAAGGCACGCGCCTTTGTTCCACCAATACATGCCGAGCGCGGTGGAACACAGGCCGAGGAACAACAACACCACCCACTGGTGAGGCGCATCCGGCAGATGCTGCGCGTTGCCGAACAGCAGAAACGCCGGTAACGCCACGGCCAGGGCGCCGAGGTAGAAATAGCCGAAACGGCGGTAGTGCGGCAGATCACTCGGGTAACGGGCCACCAGATGTTTGTAGAGCACCTGCCCCGCTGCGTAGGTGAAGTTCGCCACCTGCAGCAACAGGAAGCCGCCGAGGAAATTCGGATCGACCCGGTCGTAGCGGATGATGACCGCGCCGAGCACCGCGACCAATGCGGCCAACAGGCCCCACGGATTGAAGCGCCGATTGAGGGCATCCTCGATCAGCGTGACGTGCAGCGGCGTCAGGATGGTAAACAGCAGTACTTCGGGAACCGTCAGCACACGGAAGCTCAGGTACAGGCAGACGTAGGTGACGCCGAACTGAAGCGCGCCGATCAGCAGCATGCCACGCATGAATGGCGGCTCGACCCGACGCCAGCGCGTCAGCGGGATGAAGACCAGGCCGGCCAGCACGACTCGAAGCAGCACGGCAAAGTAGCTGTCGACATGCCCGGCCAGATAAACGCCGATCAGGCTGAAGGAAAACGCCTGAATCAGCGTCACAAAAAGTAGATAGCCCATGGTCGCCCCTTTTTTTGAAGGCGGCGACCTTAGCCGGTTGGCCATGGCGTGTCTATTGAACGGGTCGGCGGGGCCACCGTTTGCGGCGTTGTCTGACCCGGAAAGAAAAAACCCGATCGACCCGGCGCATTCCTGCAGGTCGATCGGGCAATGCACTCAGGAGCGAAGGAGTGCCAATGGAGTGTCGATGAACGCGAGCATCATCGGGCGGGGGATTAACGGGCGATTAAGGAACGTATTGGATGTTGCTCCAGCACGGAAACGCCCCTGTGCTTGGCCTGTCAGCGGCTGGCGTCTCGATCAAAGAAGCCGACTATCGACCCGAACCCATCTAAGAATTTGTTTTATCGACGTAGCCGAAGTACGCTCCGTCGACGCCGATGCGCGGGTTACAGAGGCTCACAGCTTAGGGAGATGCGCAGCTTGACGATGTCGCGGGTGAACTTGGCGGTGACTTCGGTGCTGCTCTTTGGCGCGACCTGGACCCGGCGCGTGCGCGGGGCTTCCGGACCGTTGCGAAAGACCACGCTGCACTTGGCCGGGACATCGCCAAAGTTATTCAGGGTGATGTTGCCGATGTCGTAGGCGACGTCATGACTGTTGTAGTCGACCTGCACGCCCTTGATGTCTTTCTCGACGTCGATGGGGTAGGCGAACGCGCTCAGCGGCAGCATCGCCAGCAGCACACAACAGATTCTTTTCATGGGGCAGTCTCCATTCAGGGACCGCCAGCTTAGGACAACAGGAGCGAGAGATGAAAGCGCCCCGCGTCACCCTTGATCAATGGCGCACGCTGCAAGCCGTTGTCGACCATGGCGGCTTCGCGCAGGCCGCCGAAGCGCTGCACCGCTCGCAGTCGTCGGTCAGCTACACCGTCGCCCGAATGCAGGATCAGCTCGGCGTTCCGCTGTTGCGCATCGACGGCCGCAAAGCGGTGCTGACCGAGGCCGGCGAGGTGTTGTTGCGGCGCTCGCGGCAACTGGTGAAGAACGCCAGCCAACTGGAAGACCTGGCCCACCACATGGAACAGGGTTGGGAAGCAGAGGTGCGGTTGGTGGTCGACGCTGCGTACCCGAACGCGCGACTGGTGCGGGCCCTGACAGCCTTTATGCCGCAGAGCCGCGGATGTCGGGTGCGGCTGCGTGAGGAAGTGCTGTCGGGCGTCGAGGAAGTGTTGCTGGAAGGTGTAGCCGATCTCGCCATCAGCGGCTTCAGCATTCCGGGTTATCTCGGGAATGAGATGAGCAAGGTCGAGTTCGTCGCCGTCGCCCACCCCGGGCACGCGCTGCATCAGTTGCAACGTGAGCTGAATTTCCAGGACCTGGAAAGCCAGTTGCAGGTGGTGATTCGTGACTCCGGGCGCAATCAGCCGCGCGACGTCGGCTGGCTCGGTGCCGAACAGCGCTGGACGGTGGGCAGCCTCGCCACCGCGGCTGCGTTTGTCAGCAGCGGGTTGGGCTTTGCCTGGCTGCCGCGTCATGTCATCGAGCGAGAGATCCAGGAAGGCGTGCTGAAGATCCTGCCGCTGGACAAAGGCGGCAGCCGTCATCCGACGTTTTTTCTTTATTCCAGCAAGGACAAACCTCTGGGGCCTGCGACGCAGATTCTCATTGAGTTGATTCAGAGTTTCGACACCGCGCCGCTGGATGTGCCCTTCCCGGGGCCGCAGCAGATGCTGTGAAGAACCCGTGCAGTCAGTGGGACTGGCTTTAGCCGGGAATGCGTCGGGCATCACACCGCAAGTTTGAGGGTGCTGCATCCGGCCTCTTCCCGGCTGAAGCCGGTCCTACGAATGCACCGCATTACCCTGTGGGACCGGCTTTAGCCGGGAAAGCGTCGGGCGCCACACCGCAAATTTAATGGTGTTCACACTGGCCTCTTCCCGGCTGAAGCCGGTCCCACGAGAACAACGCGTGCGGTCTGTGGGACTGGCTTTAGCCGGGAAAGCGACAGGCGTCACACCGCAAATTTGAGGGTGCTCAGACTGGCCTCTTCCCGGCTGAAGCCGGTCCCACAAGAACAATGCGTGCAGTCAGTGGGACCGGCTTTAGCCGGGAAGGCGTCGGGCGTCACACTGCGAAACTGAGGGTGATCACGCTGGCCTCTTCCCGGCTGAAGCCGGTCCTACGAGAACAACATGTGCAGTCAGTGGGACTGGCTTTAGCCGGGAAAGCGTCGGGCGCCACACTGCAATTTGAGGGTGATCATGCTGGCCTCTCCCCGGCTGAAGCCGGTCCTACGAATGCACCGCATTACCCTGTAGGACTGGCTTTAGCCGGGAAGGCGTCAGGCGTCACACCGCAAATTTGAGGGTGTTCACACTGGCCTCTTCCCGGCTGAAGCCGGTCCTACGAGAACACGCCTCGCCACACCCCCACTGTGCAAATTCCCGCAAACGTGCTTCCCTTACGTCCTGTTTTTTCGCAGTCGACATCAATATCAGGACTCTGCCCATGCTGAAGAAAATCGCCCTCTCCGCCGCTGCCGTGTTGTTCGCCGGCAATTTGATGGCCGCTCCGGCGCCTCACGTTGTGCTGACCACCAGCTTCGGCGATGTGGAAATCGAGCTGAACCAGGACAAGGCGCCCGTCAGCACCCAGAACTTCCTCAAGTACGTCGACAGCAACTTCTACAACAACACCATTTTCCACCGCGTCATCCCGGGCTTCATGGCTCAGGGCGGCGGGTTCACGGCGCAGATGCAACAGAAGCCCACCAACGACCCGATCAAGAACGAAGCCGATAACGGCCTGCACAACGTGCGCGGCACTGTCGCCATGGCGCGGACCTCGGACGTGAATTCGGCCACCAGCCAGTTCTTCATCAACGTGAAGGACAACGCGATGCTCGACCACGGCACCCGTGACTACGGCTACGCGGTGTTCGGCAAAGTCGTCAAGGGCATGGACGTCGTTGACCAGATCGTCAATGCGCAAGCCGGCAACAAGGGCGGCATGCAGAACGTGCCGCTGGACCCGATCCTGATCAAGACGGCCAAGCGCGTGAACTAAGCTTGCCGCAAGCGTAAAAGCCGGGCGCCTGCCCGGCTTTTGCATTTAAGGGCCCGGCCCCTTGAATCAGCGTGAGCAATCGCGTTTTCATGTGGTCTGATCCGAAGACTGCCATCGGGCCGCTCTCAAGCCGCTGCACCCAATCCCCATTCAAAGGAGAGCCCGCTCAAGCGTGGGCGTCATTGCCAATGCTCTATCGCCGTTTTGAACAGCTGATCGATATCTTCCGCGAAGCCCCCACCGCCGCCCCGCCCAACACCGTCACGTCGTTCTACGTGTATTACCTGCGTCAGGTGTGGCCCAGCTTTGCCGCACTGCTGGTGGTCGGACTGATCGGCGCGTTGATCGAAGTCTCGCTGTTCAGCTACCTGAGCCGCATCATCGATCTGGCCCAGGGCACGCCCAACCCGAATTTCTTCCGCGAACATGCGTTCGAGCTGACGTGGATGGTCGTCGTTGCGCTGGTGCTGCGGCCGATCTTCGTTGCCCTGCATGACCTGCTGGTGCATCAGACCATCAGCCCCGGCATGACCAGCATGATCAACTGGCAGAACCACAGCTACGTGCTCAAGCAGAGCCTGAATTTCTTCCAGAACGACTTCGCCGGGCGCATCGCCCAACGCATCGTCCAGACCGGCAACGCGCTGCGCGACTCGGCGGTGCAGTCGGTTGACGCGTTGTGGCACGTGCTGATCTATTCGATCAGCGCGCTGGTGCTGTTCGCCGAGGCCGACTGGCGCCTGATGATTCCGCTGCTGAGCTGGATCTTCGCGTTCACTCTGGCGCTGTGGTACTTCGTGCCACGGGTGAAAGCTCGCTCGGTCATCTCCTCCGATGCGCGATCAAAACTCATGGGCCGCATCGTCGATGGCTACACCAACATCACCACGCTCAAGTTGTTTGCCCACACCAATTCCGAGCAGCAGTACGCCCGCGAGGCCATCAGCGAACAGACCGAGAAAACCCAGCTGGCAGGCCGCGTGATTACGGAAATGGACACCGTGATCACCACGCTCAACGGCATTCTGATTGTCACCACCACGGGCCTGGCATTGTGGTTGTGGACCCAGTCTTTGATTTCTGTGGGCGCGATCGCGCTGGCGACCGGTCTGGCGATTCGGATCGTCAACATGTCCGGCTGGATCATGTGGGTGGTCAATGGGATTTTCGAAAACATCGGCATGGTGCAGGACGGTCTGCAGAGCATTGCGCAGCCGGTGGGCATTACCGATCGGGATGCTGCGCCGAAGCTGGCCGTCAGCCGTGGCGAGGTGAAATTCCAGGACCTCAACTTCCAGTACGGCAAGGGCAAGGGCGTGATTCATGGCCTGAACCTGGACATCAAGGCGGGCGAGAAAATCGGGTTGATCGGGCCGTCGGGTGCCGGTAAATCGACGCTGGTAAATCTTCTGCTGCGCTTGTATGACGTACAGGGCGGACGGATCCTTATAGACGATCAGGATATTTCCCACGTCGCTCAGGAAAGCCTGCGTTCGCACATCGGCATGATCACCCAGGACACGTCGCTGTTGCACCGCTCGATCCGCGACAACCTGCTGTACGGCAAACCGGACGCGACCGACGCTGAATTGTGGGAAGCCATGCGCAAGGCCCGCGCCGATGAGTTCATCCCCTTGCTGACGGATTCCGAAGGCCGTACCGGGCTGGATGCTCATGTGGGCGAGCGCGGCGTGAAGTTGTCCGGTGGTCAGCGTCAGCGCATCGCCATCACCCGCGTGCTGCTCAAGGACGCGCCGATCCTGATCATGGACGAAGCGACGTCAGCGCTGGATTCAGAGGTGGAAGCGGCGATTCAGGAGAGTCTGGAAACGCTGATGCAAGGCAAGACGGTGATCGCGATTGCCCACCGGCTGTCGACCATCGCACGGATGGATCGCCTGATCGTTCTGGAGAACGGCGTCATCGCTGAAAGCGGAACCCACGCCGAGTTGCTGGCGCATAAAGGGTTGTATGCGCGGTTGTGGGCGCATCAGACGGGCGGGTTTGTCGGGGTCGATTGATCAAGACACCGCGCGAACCGTAGGAGCCGGCTTGCTGGCGAACGCGATTGCCCAGCCCATTGACGGTGAGTGGCAAATCCGGTTCGCCAGCAAGCCGGCTCCTACAGAGGAATGCGATGGGTCAGGCACATCGACGGTGGCTGCCGCATCGCGTTCATCTTCATTCCGCCTGCCGATACGGCAACGCCCCGCGCGCTTCTTCGGCGTACGCCAGAATCCCCGCCCGTTCCTGGGTCAGAAAATCCGCCACCGCTTCTCGCAGCCCCGGGTGCGCCAGGTAATGCCACGAGTGGGTGATGACCGGCTCGAAGCCGCGAATCAACTTGTGCTCGCCTTGGGCGCCGGCGTCGAAGCGCTTGAAGCCGTGGGCGATGGCGTAATCCATGCCCTGATAGAAACACGTCTCGAAGTGCAGCCGGTCGAACTCGGCCAGGCAGCCCCAGTAGCGGCCGTAAAAACTGTCGCCGCCAATCAGACTGAATGCCATCGCTACGGGCCGTGAACCCTGTCGCGCCAGCACCACACGAATCGCTTGGGGCATGCGCTCGGCCACCAGGCTGAAGAATTCTCGGGTGAGGTAAGGCGTTTGCCCACGCACTTCGTAGGTATTGGAATAGCAGGCGTAGACGAAATCCCAATGCGCCTCGCTCAGCTCGTGCCCTTCGAGCCAGTCGAAATCAAAGCCCTGCCCCGCCACTTGCTCGCGTTCTTTGCGCATTTGTTTGCGCTTGCGCGAGCTCAAGGCGTCGAGGAAATCGTGAAAATCCCGGTAGCCACGGTTCTGCCAGTGGTATTGGCAGCCGATGCGCTGCAGCCAGCCGGGTTGTTCAGCGAGCAACGCGTCAGCCACCGGGTCGGTGAAGTTGACGTGAACGCTGGACAGCTCCTCGCCCTGGGCATAGCCCGGCAGGCAGGCCAGCAGTTCGCGGCCCTCTTCGGGGGTCTTCGCCAGCAGGCGCGGCCCGCTGACAGGACTGAACGGCACGGCCACCAGCAGCTTGGGGTAATAGGCCAGACCGGCGCGACGGCAGGCGTCCGCCCAGGCGTGATCGAACACGTACTCGCCGTAAGAATGCCACTTGCGGTACGCCGGCAGCGCAGCGATGAGTTGCTCGCCCTCGTAGTGCAGCAAGTGCTCGGCGCGCCAGCCGGAACGTGGGCCGAGGCTGCCGCTGTCTTCCAGCGAACTGAGAAAGCCATGGCGCAGAAACGGCGAATCGCCAGGTATCAAGGCGTCCCACTGTTCAGGCGCAAGGTCCGACAACTTATCCAAACGGTGTAACGACATCTCGCCACTCCAGGTCACGCCAACGTGTTTCGAAGTATCACCTATTCATAAGTGCTGCACATGAATTTACGCACGGCAACGCTCTAGCCCGCAGGTCCAACGAAATTTTCACATGTCATCGACATGCCATCACCTTGCCACCGTTTCGTCATAAACGCTGGCAATACTGGCGCCTGTTTTTAGAGCCACAGGTTCTAAGAATTCGGACTTTTTCCCGCCCGCCTTTGGTCGGTTGATCCCCGGATGATTCGGTCATCCCTTCTCGATTACGGAGATTGATATGCGTCTTGCTTACACGAAAACTGCGGCAGCCCTGTGTGGTGGTGTGCTGCTGGCCATGAGCGTTCCGGCCAGTGCCGCAGTCGACGCAAAACTGCTCGACATGCTCAAGGCCAACGGCTCGATTTCACCTGCCCAATACGCCGAACTGCAGACCGAGCTGAGTAAAGATCAGCTGGCTCAACAGCAGGCCCAGAAAGCGACCTCCGACCAGATCGCCGCTGCCACCACTGCCAAGTCCTCCGAACTGTCTGCCTTCGAGCAGAAAGTGGCATGGGCAGCGAAGACTCAATTCAAGGGCGACGTTCGCGTTCGGCAGGAGACGGTCAAGATCGACGACCAGAACAACAGCCAGGATAAAAACCGTCAGCGTATCCGTGTGCGTCTCGGCGCCTACAGCGAGATCAACCCGCAAGTCAGCACCGGTATCCGCATCGCCACCGGTGGCGACAACAAGGCCAACTCCACCAACGTTGACCAGAACGACTACTTCACCAAGAAAGACCTGTGGCTGGATCAGGGCTTCATCGACTACCACCCGACCGCCATCCAGAACCTGCACGTCATCGGCGGCAAAATGGCTCAGCCATGGGTCAGCGAAGGCGACGTGATCTGGGACAACGACATCAACCCTGAAGGTCTGGCCGCGACTTACAGCCTGCCGATCAACAAGGGCTTCGAGCTGTTCGGCAGCGCCGGTACTTACACCCTCAAGGACAACATCAGCGGTGAAGGTACGCAGTTCAAGAACGACCTGCGCCTGAACGCGGCTCAGTTGGGTACGCGGATCGCCATCACCGACAACGTGAAAATGACGGTCGGCGGTTCGGTCTACAACTACGAAAACTCCAACGACTGTAATCCGGCCGCTGCCAGCACCAGCACGACGTTCTGTGGCTTGAGCATCAACGGCAACAACACCACTGACTTCCGCCTGTACGAAGGCTTTGGTCAACTGGACCTGACCGGCTTCGTGGTACCGGTCGGCCTCTACGGTCAGTACGTGGTCAACAGCGGTACCAACAGCGACGAAGACACCGCCTGGTTGGCCGGTGTGAAAACCAAGGTGTTCGGTTTCGGTCTGGACTACAACTACCGCGATACGCAGCGTAATGCTGTGGTGGGTGCTTTCACCGACTCAGACTTCGCCAACGGCACGACCGGTTCGCGCGGTCACAAGCTGAGCGTTTCCTACGACATCGACAAGAACTTCGCAGTCGGCGCGACGTACTTCCTGACCAAAGCGGATTTCGCGACATCTGCGCTGCCACGTGATCAGGACGCCAACACGCTGCAACTGGACGTGCTGGCGAAGTTTTAAGAGAGACAGCTTCAAGCTGCAAGTTACAAGCTGAAAGCTTGAAGCGGCGCGCTGCTGCCGTTTGAAGCTGCTAAAAATCTCACGCCCGCCGTTGCCCTGTCGGATCCCCATCATCCGTTCCGACAGAGCAACGCCGGGCTTTTTTGTTGCGATGCCATACGCCGAACTCTGTAGGAGCGTGGCTTGTCCCGCGATCGGCTGCGCAGCAGTCGTGATACAGACGCGAGGCGTGTCAGAGGCAACCCCATTCACAGGTTTTACTGCCGCTGCGCGCCAGATCGCGGGACGAGCCACGCTCCTACGTCATCAACCGCGGTCATTCAGGGCGCTTTATTTCTTGCGCAGAATCACGCTACCAATCGAATACCCCGCGCCAAACGAGCTGAGTACGCCCAGCGCGCCGCTTGGCAGGTCGTCCTGGTATTCGTGAAACGCGATCACGGAACCGGCGGAGCTGGTGTTGGCGTAGCGGTCGAGGATCACCGGGGCTTCCTCGACGCTGGCGTCGCGGCCCAGCAGTTTCTTCACGATCAGGTGGTTCATGCTCAGGTTGGCCTGATGCAGCCAGAACCGTTGCACGTCGCCAATGTTCAGCTGGTTCTCGTCCAGGTGCGCAGCCACCAGTTCGGCGACCATTGGGCAGACGTCGCGGAACACCTTGCGGCCTTCCTGCACGAACAGCTTGTCCTGCTTGTCCTGCTTGCCTTCGCCCTCATCCGCCGTGCGGTTGAGGAAACCGAAGTTGTTGCGGATGTTATTGGAGAACGTGGTCAGCAGCTTGGTGCCGACGATATCGAACTGGTGCTGTGAGGTTGCCAGGTCAGCACGCTCGACCACCACCGCCGTGGCCGCATCACCGAAGATGAAGTGGCTGTCACGGTCGCGGAAATTAAGGTGAGCGGTGCAGATTTCCGGGCTGATGACCAACAGCGCCCGGGCCTGGCCCAGTTTGACGCTGTTGCATGCGGTCTGGATGCCGAACGTGGCCGATGAGCACGCCACGTTCATGTCAAAGCCGAAGCCCTGAATGCCCAGCGCCGCCTGGATTTCGATGGAGATCGCCGGGTACGCGCGTTGCAGGTTGGAACAGGCGACGATCACGCCATCAATGTCAGCGGCGGTCTTGCCTGCACGCTGCAGGGCCTGTTTGGCCGCGGCAACGCCCATCTCGCAGAGGATCGACCATTCGTCATTGGCGCGTTCGGGCAGGCGCGGCTTCATGCGCTGCGGATCGAGAATGCCATCCTTGTCCATCACGTAACGGCTTTTGATGCCGCTGGCTTTTTCGATGAACGCCGCGTTGGATTCCGTCAGTGCCTGAACCTCTCCCGCTTCGATCGCGGCGGCATTTTCGGCGTTGAACTGGGCAACGTAGGTGTTGAAAGACTGCACCAGCTCATCGTTGGAAATACTGTTGGCGGGGGTGAAAAGCCCGGTGCCACTGATCACGACTTCGTACACGGTCGTTCCTCTCGAGATAAAAGCAGCTCATTGACGGCAGCAGCTGAACAGCCAGCACAAGCGGGGGCGTTGGCGATCTGGGACGAAGGTCCCAATGCAACGAGGCAGCAACCTGCTTGGCGGACGACGGATGTTGATGACGCTATGAAGTTTAGCCGCGAAGTTTGCCATAACGGCCGCCATTTCGCGCTATCGGGTGACACGAACGGGGCAGTCATCCCTGCCCCACAGGCCGCTCCGATATTCGGTTGGATGCTGGAGATCCACTGTAGGAGCGCGCTTGCCCGCGAATGGGGTCTGTCGGTGGCATATGAGTCGCCTGACACACCGCGATTCGCGGGCAAGCGCGCTCCTACAATAGATCCCGATCAAGACAAGGATTTGCGCTGAATGCAGGACCGTTAAGGCATCACCCCTCGACCTGGGTCCACTGCTTGTTCAGGCGCTTGTCAGAGATCGGCACTTTGGTCCCCAGCTGCTGCGCGAACAGCGAGACGCGGTATTCCTCCAGCCACCAGCGATACACCACCAGCTCAGGGTCACGCTTGCCTTCCTGGGCATGTTTGTCGGCGCGGGTCTGGTACTGCGCCCAGAGATTGCCCAGCTCGATGCTCCAGACCCGGTCTTTCTGTGCCTGGCTGCCGAGTTTCTCAAGACGGATCTCAATGGCCTTGAGGTAACGCGGCAATTCCTTGAGCCACACCGCCGGTGTTTCGCGGACGAACCCGGGATAGACCAGTTTGCTCAGCTGACCCTTGATGTCGTTCAGCGCCACGGCCTGGGCCAGGTCGATCTTGCCCTTGAAACGCTTTTGCAGGCCATGCCACAGCTTGAGAATCTCCAGCGTCAGCCTCGCCAGCCGCTCGGCATGCTCGGTCAGACCGCCGCGCTTGCGCTCAGCCAGCGACAGCAGCCCGGCGCCATCTCGCGGCAATATCGTTTCGCCCTCAAGGATGCAGCTGTCGAGGCTCGCCAGCAGGATGTCTTCGATCAGCCCATCGACCCGACCCAGGTCGCGGTACAGCAAGGCCAGCTCGGTCTGACCCGGCAACTTGCTGCGCAGGAACTTGGTCGGCTCGGCCAGTTGCTGCAACAACAGCCGTTGCAGCGCTCGACGGTGCTGGTATTCGGCCTCGGCCTGGGTCGAGAAGCGCCCTTCCTTGACCGCACCGCCCTCTTCCACCAGCGCCGGATACACCGTCATCGACAGCCCGGCGATCTGCTGCTGAGTCTTCTCGGCCACCGCCGCAAAGCCCTTGGCCTCAACCGGCTGCTGACCTTTCGCCGACTGCGGCACCGCCAATGCCGCCTGTCCGGCTTCGGCGAAACGCGCGGTCAGCTCATCCAGCTCACGGCCTTCACCGAGGAACTTGCCGTTGGCGTCGACCACCTCAAGGTTCATTTTCAGGTGGTTTTCCACCTGCTGCGCAGCTTCCGCCCAGGCTTCGTCGGTCACCCGCACGCCGGTCATGCGCAACAACTCACGGCCCAACGACTGAGGCAACGAGCCTTCGGCGAAGACCATCCGCTGCAACGCGGCTTTAACGAAGTCCGGCACCGGCACGAAATTCTTGCGCAACGCCTTGGGCAGATTGCGCACCAGCGCCACGCATTTGGTTTCCAGCAGCCCCGGCACCAGCCATTCCAGGCGCTCGGCCGGCAACGACAGCAACAGCGGTGCCGGCACGCGCAGGGTCACGCCGTCACGAGGGTGGTTGGGCTCGAAGTGGTAGGTCAACGACAGGGTCAGTTCGCCCAGACGCAAGGTGTCCGGGTACTGATTGGCCGTGACCTCGCTGGCTTCGCGGGCGAGGACATCTTCCTCGCGCATGATCAGCAGCTGCGGGTTCTTCTGGCTCTCCATCCGGTACCAGGCGTCGAAGGTCGCGGTCTGGTGAATATCCGCCGGCAAGCGTTCGTCGTAATAGCGGTACAGGGTTTCTTCGTCGGCCAGAATGTCGCGGCGACGCGCTTTGGCTTCCAGTTCGTCGAGCTGCTCCAGCAACTGGGCGTTGGCCGCGAGGCATTTGGCCCGGGACTGGATTTCACCGCGCACCAGCCCTTCGCGGATGAAGAACTCGCGGGACACCACCGGATCGATCGGCCCGAAATGCACCGGCCGACGGCCAACGACGATGAGGCCGAACAGGGTGATCTGCTCGAAGGCAACGACCTGGCCGCGCTTCTTTTCCCAATGGGGCTCGAAGTGGTTTTTCTTGATCAGGTGCCCGGCAAGCGGCTCGATCCAGTCCGGCTCGATCTTCGCCACCATGCGCGCATACAGCTTGGTGGTTTCCACCAACTCGGCGGCCATGATCCATTGCGGGCGCTTGCGCCCCAGCCCGGAAGACGGATGCACCCAGAAGCGTCGCTGACGCGCGCCCAGGTAGTCGCCGTCTTCGGTCTTCTGACCGATCTGACTGAGCAGTCCCGAGAGCACCGCTTTGTGGAATTTCGGAAAATCGGCCGGCTCTTTATTGACGGTCAGTTGCAAGTCGCGGCAGATCAGGCTGAGCTGACGATGGGAGTCACGCCATTCCCGGAGACGCAGGTAATTGAGGAAATTACGCCGGCACCAGTTACGCAGCGGACTGGCGGTCAGGGCCTGGCGCTGTTCTTCGAAACCACGCCACAGATTGACCAGCCCGGCGAAGTCGGAGTCCTGATCTTTCCACTGGGCGTGGGCTTGGTCGGCAGCCTGCTGACGCTCCGGCGGACGCTCGCGCGGGTCCTGAATCGACATGGCGCTGGCGACAATGAGCACTTCCTGCAAGCTGCCCTGCTTCGCCGCTTCGAGCAACATGCGGCCCATGCGCGGGTCCACCGGCAGGCGCGCCAGTTGTCGGCCCATCGGCGTCAGGTTGTTCTCGCGGTCGACCGCCGACAGCTCCTGCAACAGGTTGAAGCCGTCGCTGATCGCCTTGCCGTCCGGCGGCTCGATGAACGGGAAATCGGTGATCTGACCCAGACGCAGGTGCAGCATCTGCAGGATGACCGCGGCAAGGTTGGTGCGCAGGATCTCCGGATCGGTGAATTCAGGCCGCGAGAGGAAATCCTCTTCGCTGTACAGGCGCACGCACAGCCCCGGTTCGACCCGACCGCAACGGCCCTTGCGCTGATTGGCACTGGCCTGGGAAATCGCTTCGATGGGCAGTCGCTGAACCTTGGCGCGGTAGCTGTAGCGGCTGATGCGCGCGGTGCCGGTGTCGATGACGTAGCGAATACCCGGCACGGTCAGCGAGGTTTCGGCAACGTTGGTCGCCAGCACCACGCGACGGCCCGGGTGCGACTGGAAGATGCGTTGCTGCTCGGCCGGCGACAGGCGCGCGTACAGCGGCAGGATTTCGGTGTGCTTGAGTTGCGCCTTGCGTAGCATTTCAGCGGCGTCACGGATTTCCCGCTCGCCGGGCAGAAACACCAGCACATCGCCGGGGGACTTGCGCTCGCTGCGTTCGAAGGCGGCCAGCTCGTCCAGCGTGGCGAGAATCGCCTGATCGACCGTCAGGTCTTCCTCGACGCTGTTGCCCTCTTCGTCCTGCTGGGCCGTCATCGGCCGGTACCAGGTTTCCACCGGAAAGGTTCGGCCCGAGACTTCAATGACCGGCGCCTTGTCGAAATGCTCCGAGAAGCGTTCGAGGTCGATGGTCGCCGAGGTGATGATGACCTTGAGGTCCGGGCGACGGGGCAGCAGGGTTTTCAGATAGCCGAGCAGGAAGTCGATGTTCAGGCTGCGTTCGTGGGCTTCGTCGACGATGATCGTGTCGTAGCGCTCAAGATAGCGGTCGTGCTGGGTTTCGGCGAGCAGGATGCCGTCGGTCATCAGCTTGATCAGGGTGTTCTCGTCGCTCTGATCTTCGAAGCGCACCTGATAACCCACCAGCCCGCCCAGCGGCGTGCCGATTTCCTCGGCGACCCGGCTGCCGACGCTGCGCGCTGCGATGCGACGCGGCTGGGTGTGGCCAATCAGACCGTGCTGACCGCGACCGATTTCCAGGCAGATCTTCGGCAACTGAGTGGTTTTGCCCGACCCGGTCTCGCCAGCGATGATCAACACCTGATGCTCAAGAATCGCTTTCTTGATCTCGTCGCGCTTGGCGGCGATGGGCAGGTTTTCGTCGTAGCGCAGGGTCGGCACGCTGTGCGCGCGATTGACCACCCGCGCACAGGACGCCTGCACGCGCTCGACCCACTGCGCCAGCTTCGTCTCGTCCGGTTTCTTGCGCAGCTCATGCAATTGCCGGCGCAAGCGATGACGATCGCTGATCATCGCGTGGTCGAGGCTCTTGAAGAGGTGGTCGATGGAAGTCGAATCGTCGGTCATCAGGGCGCGGAATCTTTCTATCTGAATGCAGGGCGCGGATTGTCGCAGATTTGGTGGGGTGGAGGCAGGTCTGTGGCGCAAAGGCATTCACGGGCGGGGTGTAAGTCCTCGCGCGCAATGTGGAGCGCCACCCCTGTCGCTCCCACGAGGTCGTGACGGCTTCCACATGGAGGGTTTATGCCAAAAAGATTAATCGTGGTCATGCGGGCCTCTTCCCGGCTAAAGCCGGTCCCACCAAGAGCAGCGCGTGCATTGAGTAAAATATGTGGCGATCACACCGACCTCTTCCCGGCTAAAGCCGGTCCCACCAAGAGCAGCGCGTGCATTGAGTAAAATATGTGGCGATCACACCGACCTCTTCCCGGCTGAAGCCGGTCCCACCAAGAGCAGCGCGTGCATTGAGTAAAATATGTGGCGATCACACCGACCTCTTCCCGGCTAAAGCCGGTCCCACTAAGAGCAGCGCGTGCATTGAGTAAAATATGTGGCGATCACACCGACCTCTTCCCGGCTGAAGCCGGTCCCACCAAGAGCAGCGTGTGCATTGAGTAAAATATGTGGCGATCACACCGACCTCTTCCCGGCTGAAGCCGGTCCTACAGTGGGTGCGCAGTAGGTCTGTAGGACCGGCTTCAGCCGGGAAGCTTGTGATCCGCTTTTGATCTTCGGACGCAAAAAGTCCAGTCACTGCCAAACGCGACTTGGGTGCAGGCTGAGCGCAGGTCTCGCGCAGTGGGCCGAGCCCCATGGATGCGGCGAGAGCGCCGTCAGGACATGGATGTCCGTTCGGCGCGGGCCCACGGAGCGGGACCGGAGTGAAGGAACCCCGACGAAGTCGGGGCCCAACCAGGAGCAAAAGCCCTTGGTTACTTGGGGCTTTATCAAGTAACTCGCCGAAGGCGAAACCCGAGGCCGATAGGCCGTTAGGCCGACCACGCTGGCGGGGGCTGTGGTGATGAGCGCTGACTTACGCCGGCTTTTTCAGCGCCAGCTTTTTCAGCTCTTCGTCGCGCAATTCGCGGCGCAGGATCTTGCCGACGTTGGTGGTCGGCAGGGCGTCGCGGAATTCCACGCTGCGCGGCACTTTATAAGCAGTGACGTTGGCGCGCATGTGCTCCATCACCTGATCCTTGCTCAGGGTCGTGCCCGGCTTGCACACCACAAACAGCTTGATCGCCTCGCCGGATTTCTCGTCCGGCAGACCGATGGCCGCGCACTGCAGGACGCCCGGCAAGGTCGCCAACACGTCTTCCAGTTCGTTCGGGTACACGTTGAAGCCGGAGACCAGAATCATGTCCTTCTTGCGATCAACGATGCGCATGTAGCCATCCGGCTGGATGATCGCGATGTCACCGGTCTTCAACCAACCGTCGGCATCGAGCATCTCGTCGGTGGCGGCCTGGTTTTGCCAGTAGCCCTTCATCACCTGCGGGCCCTTGATGCACAGCTCGCCCACTTCACCCAACGGCAGCTCTTCGCCCGCGTCGTTAATGGTCTTGCACAGGGTCGAGGGCACGGGAATGCCGATGGTGCCCATCTGGATCTTCTGGAACGGGTTAACCGACGCAACCGGGCTGGTTTCCGTCATGCCGTAGCCTTCGCAGATCGAGCAGCCGGTCACTTCTTTCCAGCGCTCGGCCGCCGCCGTTTGCAGCGCCATGCCGCCCGACAGGGTGAGTTTGAGCGAGGAGAAATCCAGCTGGCGGAAGTCGGCGTTATTGCACAGCGCGACGAACAGCGTGTTGAGCCCGACGAAGCCGGAGAACTTCCACTTCGACAGCTCTTTCACCATCGCCGACAGATCACGCGGGTTGCTGATCAGCACGTTGTGGTTGCCGCTCAGCATCATCGCCATGCAGTGAAAGGTGAACGCATAGATGTGGTACAGCGGCAACGGCGTGATCAGAATCTCCGTGCCTTCGTTGAGGTTGGCCGCCATCAACGCCCGGCACTGCAGCATGTTGGCGATCAGGTTGCGATGGGTGAGCATCGCGCCCTTGGCCACGCCAGTGGTGCCGCCGGTGTATTGCAGCACCGCGACGTCGTCGCCGTTGGGCGAAACATCCCGCACCGGCTGACCGTGACCCTTGGCCAGCACGTCGTTGAATTTCACCGCCTTGGGCAAGTGGAACGGCGGCACCATCTTCTTCACGTACTTGATGACGCTGTTGACCAGCAGGCGCTTGAGCGGCGGCAGCAGGTCGGCGACTTCGGTGACGATGATGTGCTTGATGCCAGTCTTGGGCACGACCTTCTCGGCCAGGTGCGCCATGTTCGCCAGGCAGACCAGCGCCTTGGCGCCGGAGTCGTTGAATTGGTGTTCCATTTCCCGCGCGGTGTACAGCGGGTTGGTGTTGACCACGATGAGCCCGGCACGAATGGCGCCGAACACCGCGACCGGGTACTGCAACACGTTGGGCAACTGCACGGCGATGCGATCGCCCGGTTGCAGGTCGGTGTGCTGTTGCAGATACGCCGCGAAGGCGCCGGACAGCGCGTACATTTCGCCGTAGGTGAGGGTCTTGCCCAGGTTGCTGAACGCAGGTTTTTTGGCGAAGCGCTCGCAGGACTGTTTCAATACGGCCTGTACGTTCGGATACTGATCCGGATCGATATCGGCGGCGATACCTGTCGGATATTTATCCTTCCAGAAGTTTTCGAGCATAAAAGCCGACTCCTCAGCGACAGCGTTTCTACACACCGCTTA
Organism: Pseudomonas sp. KU26590; assembly: GCF_026153515.1. Taxonomy (NCBI): domain Bacteria; kingdom Pseudomonadati; phylum Pseudomonadota; class Gammaproteobacteria; order Pseudomonadales; family Pseudomonadaceae; genus Pseudomonas; species Pseudomonas sp. KU26590. Next base: position 1,798,184 of record NZ_CP110644.1, on the reverse strand, counting down.
ATGCGATGATTTCTTGTGTTTGGAATTTTGTAGTAACCACTTTTTGTTGACCGATGGTACAAAAAGCGGGGCGAGCGTATCAGCTTTGCCAGAGGCCGCCTAGAGCCTAAAGCGGGCTCTCCAGTCACATATCTGACTCTTGAATATGCAACGGTCACGTTTAGAGTAATGAACCTAAATGTCGGAAATGTCTTACGTGATGTTCGTTTACACGGTCTGAAAAAACCCTAACGCAAAACACCAGGCAAAAAAAACGGCGTGATCATCACGCCGTTTTGTCAGGTAAAAAGCTGTGGGTAAACGCTTATGGGGCCAGGCGATGCCGGATCAGGCGATATCCCGCAACTCCCGCCGCAGGATTTTCCCCACCGGCGTCATCGGCAACGACTCACGCAGCACGATCTGCTTGGGAATCTTGTAGCCGGTGAAGTTCTCCTTGCAGTATGCCTTCAACTCCTCGCTGGTCAGCGTTGCATCCCTCGGCACCACGAACAGCTTCACAGCTTCGCCCGAACGGTCGTCCGGAACGCCGATCACCGCACAGTTCGCCACTTTCGGATGCCGCGAGACCACGTCTTCGATCTCGTTCGGGTAGACGTTGAAGCCCGAAACGATGATCAGGTCCTTCTTGCGATCCACGATGCGAATGAACCCGTCCGGGTCGATCACCGCGACGTCGCCGGTTTTCAGCCAGCCTTCGCCGTCCAGCACTTCGGCGGTGGCCTCCGGCTTGTTCCAGTAACCGAGCATGATCTGCGGCCCCTTGAGGCACAGCTCGCCGCGCTCCCCCACGGGCAGTTCGACCCCGTCGTCGCTGATGACCTTCGCCGTGGTGCCTGGCACCGGCATGCCCACCGTGCCCAGCCGGGACTGATTGCCATAGGGATTGGCGGTGGCGACGGGGGAAGTTTCGGTCAGGCCGTAGCCCTCGACAATCGGGCAGCCGGTCAGCTGCACCCAGCGTTCGGCGGTGGCCTTGACCAGCGCGGTGCCGCCGGAATTGGTCAGGCGCAACGTCGAGAAATCCAGCTGCTTGAATTCGGGATGCTCCATCAGCGCCACGAACAGCGTGTTGAGGCCGATCATCGCCGAAAACTTCCACTTCTTCAGCTCCTTGATGAAGCCGCCGATGTCCCGCGGGTTGGTGATCAACAGGTTGTGATTGCCGCTGACCATCATGCACATGCAATTACAGGTGAACGCATAGATGTGATAAAGCGGCAGCGGCGCTACCATGATCTCGCTGCCCTGCTTGAAGATCGGCAGCCCGTCGGGCCCATGCTGGAGCATGCAGGCATAGACCTGCTGCATGTTGGCGACCAGATTGCCGTGGGTCAGCATTGCCCCTTTCGGCGAACCGGTGGTGCCGCCGGTATACTGCAACACGGCGACGTCATTCAGCGCCAACGGCACGTGCTGCAGACGATCGCCCTTACCCAGTTCAAGCACGCGTTTAAACGGGATTGCCTGTGGCAAGTGGTACGCAGGCACCAGCTTCTTGACCTTCTCGACCACCGTATTGATCAGCCAGCCTTTGGCCGCCGACTGCATGTCGCCCATCTTCACTTCGATGAGGTACTGAATGTCGGTGTCCGGCAGCACCTCCTGCACGTTCTTGCCGAAGACGTTGAGGTAGACCAGTGCGCGCGCGCCGGAATCCTTGAATTGATGGCGCATTTCCCGGGCGGTGTACAGCGGGTTGGTGTTGACGACGATCAGGCCGGCGCGCATGGCACCGAACACGGCGATGGGGTACTGGATCAGGTTGGGCATCTGCACAGCGATGCGGTCGCCGGGTTTGAGGTCAGTCTGCTGTTGCAGGTAACCGGCAAACGCTGCCGATTGGCGCTCAAGCTCGGCGTAGCTCAGGGTGACACCCATGTTGCTGTAGGCCGGCCGATCGCCGTACTGGCGGCAACTGCGCTCGAACACCTCCACCACCGATGAGTACGCCTGAAGGTCTACCTCAGAAAGAACGCCAGCGGGGCGCTTGTCGTTCCAGAAGTCAGGTTGCATGTTGTTTTTATCCTCTTACCTGAGTGTGCTGGCCCCGTGGTATTTAAAACGGGCGTTTGCCGGACGTTAGCAGCTATGGCATAGAAGGCAAATAGTCGTCGCCACGTCATCACCGGTGTGAATCTTGCGGGTAACCAGCCTGCCATCCGGCTACCGCTATACACTCAAGCGAAGCGCTCGCCACTGCGTTTTTTGAGACAACTTTTTACAAGGGCCAGGGAAACGCGATGGAACACGAAGCTTTTTGGCTGGACGCTCAAGATCACAGCCGCCTCTACGTGCATGCCTGGAGGCCGATGGGCAATGCCCGGGCGGTGATCCTGCTTTCCCACGGCATGGCTGAGCATGGCGGGCGCTATGACAGACTGGGCATGGCATTGATGCGGGCAGGTTTCGCCTTGTATGCCGCCGATCAGCGTGGCCACGGCCATTCCGCGACCTATGGCACCCTGGGTCATTACGCCGATCAGGACGGCTGGAACAAAGTGGTCGGGGACCTCGCCACACTCAAAGCGTCGATTGCGGTGCGCCATCCGGGGGTGCCGGTGTTCCTGCTGGGTCACAGCATGGGCAGCTACATTGCCCAGGGTTATTTGCTGCACCACAGCGCCAGTTTGCAGGGCGCGATCCTCAGCGGCTCGAATTACCACCCCGTCACGTTCTACCGCTCGGCGGCCCTGGTCGCCCGAATGGAGCGCTGGCGGCAAGGCCCGACCGGGCGCAGCGCGCTGATCGAACACCTGTCGTTCGGTTCTTTCAACAAACGCTTCAAGCCTGTGCGCACCTGCTTTGACTGGCTCAACCGCGACCCGGCCGAGGTCGACGCCTACAGCAACGACCCGCTGTGCGGCTTTCGCTGCACCAATCAATTGTGGCTGGACCTGCTCGGCGGCCTGCAGCAGATCAGCAAGCGTTCGAACCTGGCGCAGATTGATCCCGGATTGCCGATCCTGATTATCGGGGGCGAATGTGATCCGGTGAGCGATGGCAAGCGTCTCACGCATCTGGCCGACGCTCTGAGCGGCACCGACCACCCGTTTGTTACGCTGAAGGTCTATCCGCAGGCGCGTCACGAGATTTTCCACGAGATCAATCGTGAAGAAGTCACCCGTGACCTGCTCGCCTGGCTAGAACAGGCGCTGCAACAGTCAAGGCCGCGCCGCAGCGAATGACGTCAGTGGTTCATCTTTCCTAAATGTCACAGGACACCCCATGACCCAAGTCACCAACACGCCGTACGAAGCCCTCGAAGTCGGTCAGACTGCCAGCTACAGCCAAACCGTCGAAGAGCGTCACATCCAGCTGTTTGCAGAGATGTCCGGCGACCGCAACCCGGTGCACCTGGACGCCGAGTTCGCGGCCAAAAGCATGTTCAAGGATCGCATTGCCCACGGCATGTTCAGCGGCGCATTGATCAGCGCGGCGGTGGCCTGCGAACTGCCTGGCCCGGGCACGATTTACCTGGGCCAGCAGATGACCTTCCAGAAGCCGGTGAAGATCGGCGACACCTTGACCGTGCGCCTGGAAATCCTCGAGAAACTGCCGAAATTCCGCGTGCGCATCGCCACTCGCGTGTTCAACCAGAACGATGAGCTGGTGGTGGATGGCGAGGCCGAGATCCTCGCGCCACGCAAGCTGCAGACCGTGACCCTGGCCGAGCTGCCGCCCATCACCGTCGGCTGACGCGGTTCTGTAGATACCAACTTGCTGGCGAACGCATTTGTTCAGAGACTGCTGTGCTGAATGACCCACCGCCATCGCGGGCAAGCGCGCTCCTGCACTGGATTGGCGTTAACGCTGAAACCTGCGCCATGCATAGATCCGGCTGGATTAGCGTTAACGCTATACCTGCGACCTGCACAGATCCGTAGGAGCCGCCGGGGTTGCGCTCCACCTTGCTGGCGAACGCATTTGTTCAGCCGCCGCGTGGGTGTAGGGACGATCGGGTTCGCCAGCAAGCCGGTATCAACGGAATAGATTGATGCGCATCAGAAGATGCCGGCGCGCGCAGAGCATTTTTATTCCGTATCCGGCAGCAAATGCCGCAGCAATCAGCACATAAAAAAAATGGGCAACCGAAGTTGCCCAAAATGCCTTGCGTGCTCTTTGTATAGAAAACTCAGCGTCTTCCGCGCCGGGGTGAGTCTTTCCAGATGAACAGCCCGACGCACGAGTAAATCGCCATCATCAGCCCCACCGTCATGACGCCGGCTATCACTGCGTGGTCGAGAAACATGCGCACTCCTTCTGCCCGAACCTGTTTGATGGGCGCAGATTAACCAGAGGGGCGGCGGGAGGAATTGACTCAGGTCAATGCCGGCGTGGATCGCAAACAGCGGCCGGCAGACGGGGGACGAACGGAAGGCAGGGTCAGCGTTTTTTCGGTTTGCTCTTGGCTTTCTTCCTGCCCTTGCCCAGCGGCATGGCCTGCTCGAAAGCGCTTCGTACTTCGTTCAGCCGTTTGTCATTGAGGTCGTGAACACGCTTGGCGCGTTCGGCGCTCAGGTCGACCAGTTTTCCGTCATCGCTCATGGCGTATCGCTCGTATATAGCTGTTGCCGCCAATAATGCGCAATCAAAGCGGCGCTGACCAGCGCCTCAGACTTTCAGATCGACCCACAAACCCTGGCGCGGCTCGTCGTCGATGATCGGCACCACCGGCACGGTGTCGTCGGCATTGAGGAAATCCCCGGGGATGGCCGGGCCTTCTTCAAGATCGGGATGGCGGTCAGCCACGCGCCGGTCGCTGCGGCGGCGTTGATGGCGGCGTTGTTCTTCGCGCAGCAGCAATTCGGCCTGCTCGCGGTCACGTTCGCCCATGTCGATGTTGGTTTCGCTCGAACTCTTTTGAATCGGCGTTACCGGCGGGATATCCGGGGTGGGTTTGACCGGGTCCAGCTGCGAAGTCACGGGGGCCGCGCTCAGTGGAATCAGCGGTGGCAGCATGGTAATGGTCTCCTGTTATCAAGCTGTCGGCTGCCGTTTCGTCGACTTGAGCCGATTCAAGCGCGAGTTTCGACTATGTTTTTCCCAGCAAGTGCCCACGCCAGGCGCGCCACTCACTATATCCGGGCGTTTTTACAATGTGGCTTTGGCCTGGGCGCCTTGTTCCGTTAACATAGTCGGCTTTTTCAAGGCGGGAGTCAGGCAGCATGTCGCAGCAGTATCAACCGGGGCAACGCTGGATTAGCGACAGCGAAGCCGAGCTGGGTTTGGGCACCGTTCTGGCACAGGACGGCCGCTTGTTGACCGTGCTCTATCCGGCCACTGGCGACACGCGCCAGTATGCTTTGCGCAATGCGCCGCTGACGCGGGTGCGCTTCTCGCCGGGTGACACCATCACCCACTTCGAAAACTGGAAGATGACCGTCCGCGAAGTCGACGACGTCGACGGCCTGCTGGTCTACCACGGCCTCAACGCGCAAAACCAGCCCGTGACCCTGCCGGAAACCCAGCTGTCGAACTTCATCCAGTTCCGCCTGGCCACCGACCGCCTGTTCGCCGGGCAGATCGACCCTCTACCGTGGTTCTCCCTGCGTTACCACACCCTCGAACACACCAGCCGCCAGCTGCAGTCCTCGCTGTGGGGCCTGGGTGGCGTGCGCGCGCAACCGATCGCGCACCAGTTGCACATCGCCCGCGAAGTCGCTGACCGTATCGCGCCGCGGGTCTTGCTGGCGGACGAAGTGGGGCTGGGCAAAACCATCGAAGCCGGTCTGGTCATCCACCGCCAATTGCTGTCGGGCCGCGCCAACCGCGTGCTGATCCTGGTGCCGGAAAACCTGCAGCACCAGTGGCTGGTCGAAATGCGCCGCCGCTTCAACCTGCAGGTCGCGCTGTTCGACGCCGAACGCTTCATCGAAAGCGATGCCGGCAACCCGTTCGAAGACACGCAACTGGCGCTGGTGTCGCTGGAATGGCTGGTTGAAGACGAAAAAGCCCAGGACGCCCTGTTTGCGGCGGGCTGGGACATGCTGGTCGTCGACGAAGCCCACCACTTGGTCTGGCACGAAGAAAAGGCCAGCCGCGAATACTCGCTGGTCGAGCAACTGGCCGAAGTCATTCCCGGTGTGCTGCTGCTGACGGCAACCCCCGAGCAGCTCGGTCAGGACAGCCACTTTGCCCGTCTGCGCCTGCTGGACCCGAACCGTTTTCACGACCTGCACGCCTTCCGCGCCGAGAGCGAAAACTATCGCCCGGTGGCCGAAGCCGTTCAGGAGCTGCTCGATAAAGGCACGCTGTCGCCCAAGGCCAATGAGACCATCCGTGGTTTCCTCGGCGCCGAAGCCGAAGCGCTGCTGACCGCGGTTGCCGCCGGCGACGCCGAAGCCAGCGCCCGCCTGATCCGCGAACTGCTGGACCGTCACGGCACCGGCCGCGTGCTGTTCCGCAACACCCGCGCTGCCGTGCAAGGGTTCCCGGAGCGCAAGCTGCACCCGTACCCCCTGCCCTGCCCGGCTGAATACCTGGAGCTGCCGATTGGCGAACACGCCGACCTGTACCCGGAAGTCAGCTTCCAGGCCCAGAGCGAGCTGAGCGAAGAAGAACGCTGGTGGCGCTTCGATCCGCGCGTTGAATGGCTGATCGACACCCTGAAAATGCTCAAGCGCGTGAAGGTGCTGGTCATCTGCGCCCATGCCGAAACCGCGATGGACCTGGAAGACGCCCTGCGCGTGCGCTCCGGCATACCGGCGACGGTCTTCCACGAAGGCATGAACATCCTCGAGCGTGACCGCGCGGCAGCCTACTTCGCCGACGAAGAATTCGGCGCCCAGGTGCTGATCTGTTCGGAAATCGGCAGTGAAGGCCGCAACTTCCAGTTCTCCCATCATCTGGTGCTGTTCGACCTGCCTGCGCACCCGGACCTGCTGGAGCAGCGGATCGGGCGTCTGGACCGGATCGGCCAGAAGCACATCATCGAGCTGCACGTGCCGTATCTGGAAACCAGCCCGCAAGAGCGGCTGTTCCAGTGGTATCACGAGGCCCTCAACGCATTCCTCAACACCTGCCCGACCGGCAACGCGCTGCAACACACGTTCGGCCCGCGCCTGTTGCCGCAGCTGGAAGGCGGCGACGAGGACGACTGGCAGGCCCTGGTGACCGAGGCTCGTAACGAGCGCGTGCGCCTGGAAAGCGAATTGCACACTGGCCGCGACCGTCTGCTGGAGCTGAACTCCGGCGGCGCGGGCGAAGGCGAGGCGCTGGTCGAAGCCATCCTCGAGCAGGACGATCAATTCACCCTGCCGATCTACATGGAAACCCTGTTCGACGCGTTCGGCATCGACAGCGAGGACCACTCGGAGAACGCACTGATCCTGCGGCCGAGCGAGAAGATGCTCGACGCCAGCTTCCCGCTGGGCGACGACGAAGGCGTTACCATTACCTACGACCGTAATCAGGCGCTGTCCCGCGAAGACATGCAGTTCATCACCTGGGAGCACCCGATGGTGCAGGGCGGCATGGATCTCGTGCTGTCCGGCTCGATGGGCAACACCGCCGTGGCATTGATCAAGAACAAGGCGCTGAAACCCGGCACCGTGTTGCTGGAATTGCTCTACGTCAGTGAAGTAGTCGCGCCGCGCTCGCTGCAACTGGGCCGCTACCTGCCGCCGGCTGCGCTGCGTTGCCTGCTGGACGGCAACGGCAACGACCTGTCGGGCCGCGTGTCCTTCCTCACCTTGAATGATCAGCTGGAGAGCGTGCCCCGGGCCAGCGCCAACAAGTTCATCCAGGCCCAGCGCGACGTGCTCAACCCGCAGATCAACGCCGCCGAAAGCAAGATCGCGCCGAAGCACGCTGAACGTGTGGCCGAGGCGCAGCGACGCCTGGCGGCAGACACCGACGAAGAGCTCGCGCGGTTGACCGCGTTGCAAGCGGTCAACCCAACCGTGCGCGACAGCGAACTGGCGGCGTTGCGCGAACAACGTGAGCAAGGCCTGGCCATGCTGGAAAAAGCCGCGCTGCGCCTGGAAGCGATCCGGGTGTTGGTAGCAGGTTAATCAGGTTCGCCGCAGCTCATGCGGCGAACACACAACCTGTAGGAGCGCGCTTGCCCGCGATTGCGGTGTGTCAGTTACCGCATCTGTAATTGACACACCGCGATCGCGGGACAAGCCACTCTCCTACAGGCCTGCACTCAACCTGACATCTACGCCGCCGACGGCCTCACCCCCTGCCCCACCGGCTCATCCGCCACCATCCCCTCGCGCATCCGCAACGCATCGGCGCTGAAACACGTCGACGCCTTCGCCAGAAAGACCAGCGCGAAAAACAGCGCCACCGGTATCAAGTACATCGCATCGTGCAGCCCCACCGCCTTGAACGGTTCGGTCATCTGCTCGACCTGCGCGGCGTACATGGCCGAGTGAGCGAAATGGTCCGACAGCAAGCCCACCACCACCGGCCCCAGGCCACCACCCAACAGATACAAACCGGCAAAAAACAGCGCCATGGCCGTCGCACGCAGCCGGGGCTGCACCACGTCCTGGATCGCGGTGTAAACGCAGGTGTAGAAGTTGTAGGAGAACAGCCAGCCGAGGCTGAACACCCCGACGAACACGCCGATCTCGATGCGCCCGGCGTGCAGCGCGTAACCGGTACACAGCGTTGCGACCACCATGCTCATGGCGGCAAACATCAGGCGGCCGTTGCTCCAGCGTTGATGCAGCTTGTCCGCCACCCAGCCGCCGACGGTCAGGCCAACAAGACCGGTCACGCCGACGATCATGCCGGTGGCCATCGCTGCTTCCTGCAGAGGGAGTAAAAAGTAGCGCTGCAGCATCGACACCATGAACGAGTTGCACGCGTACGTGGCGAAGTTGAACGCCAGGCCGGCGAGCACCAGCCAGCGAAACGTGGGGATCGACAATAAGCGGCGGATCGGCCGGTGGATTTTTTCCTGGGAAATGGCCACGCTTTCGGCAGCGCCTCGGGCCGGCTCGCGAATGAAGAACATGAACAGCGCCAGCACCAGCCCCGGCACTGCGGCGATGAAGAACGGCGCGCGCCAACTGCCGAAGGCCTGGACCATCGCGCCGATGGTGAAGAACGCCAGCAACAGCCCCAGCGGCAGGCCGAGCATGAAAATGCCCATGGCGCGGGCGCGGCGGTGGGCCGGGAACAGGTCACCGATCAGTGAGTTGGCGGCGGGCGCATAACTGGCCTCACCGATCCCGACGCCCATGCGCACCAGCAGAAACCCCCAGAAGCTGCCGACCAGCCCATTCACCGCCGTCAGCGCACTCCACACCGCCAGGCCCCAGCCCATCAACTTGCGCCGCGAGCCGTTGTCGGCCATGCGGCCCAACGGCAAACCGGCTACTGCGTACACCAGCGTGAAGGCGGTGCCGATGATGCCGAGCTGAAAATCGCTCAGCGACCATTCCTTGCGAATGGGCTCGATGATGATCGCGGGGATCGTGCGGTCGAAGAAGTTGAACAGGTTGGCCAGAAACAGCAGAAACAGAACGCGCCAGGCGTTCGCCGCCTGAGTCGAATGATCCATGAGTCGATCTCTTTTCTTGTTATTGATGACTGACTTCGGCTAGCGGGCTGATCACGTGGCTAGCGGTCCCGGTCTGCGAGATTTGCGCGGTCCCCGATCTGTGGCGATAAACACATCCACGCCCAATCTGTGTAGTTCCCGCTCCGCGCCTTGTCTGCAAACATTCGCACCGCTGATACCCGACCATGGGAACGCACAGAGCCGGCCTGATCCAGCATCGTATGGCCGACATCTCCGGCGTCCCGACCCTCAGGATATATTTCTCGTACCCACTTCCCAGCGCCCACGGGAAGCCTAGAATGAGCCGCAGATTGCCCCTCCTCCCCTTCGGTTTTAACCCATGTCCGATGTCAGCCCGTGTCTGAATTGTGGTGCCTGCTGCTCACAATTTCGCGTTTCGTTTTTCTGGGGAGAATGTGCATCGGCGGGAGGAACAGTGCCCGATGCGCTGGTGGAGAGCATCAGCGCGAGCCGCGTGGCAATGATCGGGACCGACTGTAAGTCGCCGCGGTGCGTTGCACTGGTCGGAGAAGTCGGCGTCAAGGTCAGCTGTTCTATCTATGAACAGCGCGCGACTACCTGCCGCGAATTCGATCCCGTCTGGGAAGATGGCGAGCACAACAGCCATTGCGACGCGGCACGGGCCGCTTTTGGTTTGCCGCCGGTTATTCCAGCGGCAGCGTGAGTCGACCTCACGCAAATTCAATGAGAGATTTTGCTACCGGCGACACACCTTCAGTTACTGCCCTACCCACTTTGCCACCATCCGGCGCACCATTACCGAGCATCCAAGAGGGTCACGCCCTTTCGTGGATCAACACCCAGGGTGCGACGACGACGGCCCACAGCGGCGGATCGCGCTCCAAAAGATCCAGGGCCTTTGATTCAGAGACCTTGCCGACCTCCCCGCTGCTCACCCACGCCGCGACCTGCGCCTCGCTGTTCTCGGCAAATGCCTGCGCCACAGCGATCAAATCCAGCGTCGGCTCGACCCACAACAGGGCACCCTTCGCAAAGAACGGTTGCAATTCTCTCCAGGTAATCGAAGCGGTTTCGCCAAGCAGTTTGGCATAGAGGGTGCTAGGTTCTTGCGTCATGGGTTTTCACCGTATTGGAAATCGGCGCAATGATAGCGCCGCCTTTCGTACCGACAAACCCGGATTCAAGTGATTGATTGCAGGGAAGTTCGCGCAAGCCGACCGGTTCGTCGCCCGACCGGGCAAAACAGCCGGCTTGATTGTGTATCTTTCTGTCGATTAAGCGACATCCACAGGCTTTGCCCCCCGCCGCCAGCTATTCAAGCGCTCGACCGGCGCTCTAAACTGTTCCGGTACAGTTGCTGGGGGTGGAGCCTTGAGATTCAATCCCGTCCTGCAGCTTTGGCCGTCAGGATTATAAAAACGACAACGCAAGAGTGGAGCATCATGACTAAGGGTATGAATCAGATTTCCAAGCTGTTTGCCGCACTGGTTCTGGCGGGGGTCGCCAGTCACTCGTTCGCAGCTGACACGATCAAGATCGGCATCGCCGGCCCGAAAACCGGCGCTGTGGCCCAATACGGCGACATGCAGTTCAGCGGCGCCAAAATGGCCATCGAGCAGATCAACGCCAAAGGCGGCGTGGACGGCAAGAAGCTTGAAGCCGTTGAGTACGATGATGCCTGCGACCCGAAACAAGCGGTCGCCGTCGCCAACAAAGTGGTCAACGACGGCGTCAAGTTCGTGGTCGGCCACCTGTGCTCCAGCTCCACTCAGCCTGCTTCGGACATCTACGAAGACGAAGGCATCATCATGGTGACCCCGGCTGCCACCAGCCCGGAAATCACTGCCCGTGGTTACAAAATGATCTTCCGCACCATCGGCCTGGACAGCGCCCAGGGCCCGGCCGCCGGCGACTACATCGCCAAACAGGTCAAGCCGAAGATCGTTGCGGTCATCCACGACAAACAGCAGTACGGTGAAGGCATCGCCACCGCCGTCAAGAAGACCCTGGAAGCAGACGGCGTGAAAGTCGCCCTGTTCGAAGGCATCAATGCCGGCGACAAGGACTTCTCTTCGCTGATCGCCAAGATGAAGCAAGCCAACGTCGACTTCGTCTACTACGGCGGCTACCACCCCGAGCTGGGTCTGATCCTGCGTCAGGCACAGGAAAAAGGCCTGAAAGCCGGCTTCATGGGTCCGGAAGGCGTGGGCAACGCTTCCATCTCGCAGATCGCTCAGGACGCGTCCGAAGGTCTGTTGGTGACTCTGCCGAAATCCTTCGACCAGGATCCTTCCAACAAGGCGCTGGTTGATGCATTCGCCGCGAAGAAAGAAGACCCGAGCGGTCCGTTCGTGTTCCCGTCCTACGCCGCTGTGGAAGTGATTGCTGACGCGATCACCACCGCCAAGTCCGAAGACACCGCCAAAGTGGCTGCAGCCATTCACGCCGGTACCTTCAAAACCCCTACCGGTGAGCTGTCTTTCGACGACAAGGGTGACCTGAAAGACTTCAAATTCGTCGTTTACACCTGGCACAAAGATGGCACCAAGACTGAAGCCCCTGTGAAATAACGCGGCCTTCATGCTTACCCGAAGCCCACTGCAACCGCAGTGGGCTTTGTTTTAGCCGGGCAGCGAATTTCACAAGAATTCCGACCCCTGAACATCTTGAAACCGCACCAGTGAACCACTGGGCTCGTGCCGGACGCGGACGTAGATCACGACGCGCGAGCGGGAAAAAGACTTCACCAGTGAAACACCAGGCAGGTTTTTAGGAGCACTCAGCAATGCCGATAGATCTCTATCACTTTCTTCAACAGCTGGTTAATGGGTTGACCATTGGCAGCACTTACGCCTTGATTGCCATTGGCTACACCATGGTTTACGGCATCATCGGCATGATCAACTTCGCCCATGGCGAGGTGTACATGATCGGCTCGTATGTGGCGTTTATCGCCCTGGCCGGTCTGACCATGCTTGGCCTGGACAGCCTGCCCCTGCTGATTACCGCAGCCTTCGTCGCCAGTATCGTCGTGACCAGCGCCTACGGTTACGCCATCGAGCGAGTTGCCTATCGCCCGCTGCGCGGCAGCAACCGTTTGATCCCTCTGATTTCCGCCATCGGCATGTCGATTTTCCTGCAGAACACCGTGCTGTTGTCGCAGGACTCAAAAGACAAGTCGATCCCCAACCTCATTCCCGGCAACTTCGTTTTCGGCCCCGGCAGCAGCCATGAAGTGGTGATCTCGTACATGCAGATCCTCATCTTCGTCGTCACGCTGGTGGCCATGCTCGGTCTGACCTGGTTTATCTCCCGCTCTCGCCTGGGTCGCGCCTGCCGTGCCTGCGCCGAAGACATCAAGATGGCCAACCTGCTGGGGATCAACACCAACAACATCATCGCCCTGACCTTTGTCATCGGCGCCGCTTTGGCGGCAGTCGCTGCGGTCCTGCTGAGCATGCAGTACGGCGTGATCAACCCCAACGCCGGTTTCCTCGTCGGCATCAAAGCCTTCACCGCTGCGGTACTGGGCGGCATCGGCAGTATCCCGGGCGCGATGCTCGGCGGTCTGGTGCTGGGCATCGCCGAAGCCTTTGGCGCCGACATCTTTGGCGACCAGTACAAGGATGTGGTGGCGTTCGGTCTTCTCGTATTGGTGTTGTTGTTCCGGCCAACCGGCCTGCTCGGCCGTCCGGAGGTTGAAAAAGTATGACCAGGAATCTCAAATCGGCCCTCTTCAGCGCAGTGCTGGTGCTGGCCGTCGCTTACCCGATCCTCGGGCTCAAACTGGACATCGTCGGGATCAATCTCGCGGTGGTCGGCGCCAGTACCACGACCGTGCTGTTGATTTTCGCCGCTGCGTTTCTGATGTTCCTGCGCGTGCTGTTCAACGAACAGATCAGCGCCATGTGGCGTTCGCGTCCGCAGAAACAGCTGGTGTCCGACAAGGCCAGCAACTTTCTGACCCTGCCTTCGACCCAACGCTGGTTCCTCGGCGCATTGGTGATTGCTGCGCTGGTGTGGCCGTTCTTCGGCTCGCGCGGTGCAGTGGACATCGCGACCCTGATCTTGATCTACGTGATGCTCGGCCTGGGCCTGAACATCGTCGTCGGTCTGGCCGGGTTGCTCGACCTGGGTTACGTCGGCTTTTACGCCGTGGGCGCGTACACCTACGCCCTGCTGCAGCACTACTTCGGCTTCGGTTTCTGGGTCTGCCTGCCGCTGGCCGGCCTGGCGTCGGCGACGTTCGGCTTTCTGCTGGGCTTCCCGGTCCTGCGCCTGCGCGGGGACTATCTGGCCATCGTGACGCTGGGTTTCGGTGAAATCATTCGCCTGTTCCTGCGTAACCTGACCGACATCACCGGCGGCCCGAATGGCATCAGCAACATTGAAAAGCCAACGCTGTTCGGCCTGTCGTTCGAGCGCAAGGCGGCTGAAGGCATGCAGACGTTCCACGAATACTTCGGCCTGCCCTACAACTCCATCAACAAGGTGATCTTTCTCTACCTGATCGCCCTGCTGCTGGCGCTGTTGGCGCTGTTCGTGATCAACCGGTTGCTGCGCATGCCCATCGGCCGCGCCTGGGAAGCCCTGCGTGAAGACGAAATCGCCTGCCGCGCCTTGGGCCTGAATCCGACCATCATCAAGTTGTCGGCCTTCACCCTCGGCGCTGCATTCGCCGGTTTTGCCGGCAGTTTCTTCGCCGCGCGTCAGGGTCTGATCACGCCGGAGTCGTTCACCTTTCTGGAGTCGGCGATCATCCTCGCCATCGTGGTCCTGGGCGGCATGGGCTCGCAGCTGGGCGTGATCCTCGCTGCCGTCGTGATGATTCTGTTGCCTGAACTGCTTCGCGAATTCAGCGAATACCGGATGCTCGGCTTCGGCGCCTTGATGGTGCTGATGATGATCTGGCGCCCTCAGGGCTTCCTGCCGATGCAGCGTCCCGTCATGAAACTCAAGGGGGAGCGCTGATGAGCCGTCCACTTCTGCAAGCGTCCGGCTTGTGCATGCGCTTTGGCGGTCTGCTGGCCGTCAACGGCGTCGGCCTGACCGTCAACGAGAAGCAGGTCGTGTCGATGATCGGCCCGAACGGCGCCGGCAAGACCACTGTTTTCAACTGCCTGACCGGTTTCTACAAACCCACCTCTGGCACGATTCTGCTGGACGGCGAGCCGATTCAGGGCCTGGCCGGTCATGAAATCGCCCGTAAAGGCGTGGTGCGTACGTTCCAGAACGTGCGCCTGTTCAAGGAAATGACGGCGGTGGAAAACCTGCTGGTCGCCCAGCATCGCCACCTCAACACCAACTTCCTGTCCGGTTTGTTCAAGACCCCGGCGTATCGCAAAAGCGAGCGTGAGGCGATGGAGTACGCCGAGCATTGGCTGGAAGCGGTGGATTTGAAGGAATTCGCCAACCGTCCTGCCGGCACGCTGGCGTATGGTCAGCAACGCCGTCTGGAAATCGCCCGCTGCATGATGACGCGTCCGCGCATCCTGATGCTCGACGAACCGGCGGCCGGTCTGAACCCGAAAGAAACCGAAGATTTGAAAGCGCTGATCGGCGTGTTGCGCAACGAGCACAACGCGACGGTGCTGCTGATCGAGCACGACATGAAGCTGGTCATGAGCATTTCCGACCATATCGTGGTGATCAATCAGGGCACGCCGCTGGCCGATGGCACGCCCGAGCAGATCCGTGACAATCCTGAAGTGATCAAAGCCTATCTGGGGGAAGCGTAAATGCTGCAGTTCGATAACGTTTCCACGTTTTACGGCAAGATCCAGGCATTGCACGGTGTCAGCATCGATGTGCAGCAGGGTGAGATTGTCACGCTGATCGGCGCCAATGGCGCGGGCAAGTCGACGCTGTTGATGACGCTGTGCGGTTCGCCGCGCGCACACAGTGGCAGCATCCGTTATATGGGTGAGGAGCTGGTGGGTCTGGAGTCGTCGGTGATCATGCGCAAGAGTATTGCGGTGGTGCCGGAGGGTCGTCGTGTGTTCGCGCGGCTGACGGTTGAGGAGAATCTGTCGATGGGCGGGTTCTTTACGGACAAGGCCGATTATCAGGTGCAGATGGATAAGGTGCTTGAGTTGTTCCCGCGTCTGAAGGAGCGTTTCAATCAGCGTGGCGGGACGATGTCCGGGGGCGAGCAGCAGATGCTGGCGATCGGGCGGGCGTTGATGAGCAAGCCGAAGTTGTTGTTGCTGGATGAGCCTTCGCTGGGTCTGGCGCCGATTATTATTCAGCAGATTTTCGAGATTGTTGAGCAGTTGCGGCGGGATGGGGTGACGGTGTTTCTGGTGGAGCAGAATGCGAATCAGGCGTTGAAGATCGCTGATCGTGCGTATGTTCTGGAGAATGGCCGGGTGGTGATGCAGGGGTCGGGGGCGGAGTTGTTGGTGGATCCGAAAGTGCGGGATGCTTATCTCGGCGGTTGAATCTCAAGCAAGATCAGGAGCGTCGGCCTAACGGCCTCGGGTTTCGCCTTCGGCGAGTTACTTGGAAAAGCACCCCAAGTAACCAAGGGTGCCTGCTCCTGGTTGGGCCCGACTTCGTCGGGTTCCTTCACTCCGGTCTCGCTCCGTGGGCACGCTGCCATCCGCCATCCATGGCGGGGGGCAGCTCTCGCCGCATCCATGCGGCTCGGCCCACTGCGCGAGACCTGCGTTCAGCCTGCACCCAAGTCGCGATTGGCGGTGACTGGAACTTCTGTGTACGAAGATCAAAAGCAACGGCAACGGCTTCCCGGCTGGAGCCGGTCCTACGGGGTGTAAGCGGTGTCACTGGCGGAATGCATTCCTCTGTAGGAGCCGGCTTGCTGGCGAACGAGGTGTGTCATCCACGGTTGCATCGGCTGAATAGACGCGTTCGCCAGCAAGCCGGCTCCTAAGGGGCCCGCGGTTGCCTGATCGTTCCACACGCTCCGCGTGGGAATGCATCCTGTGACGCTCTGCGTCAGCTCTGTTCTCGCCCCAACAACAAAACCAATCCCCTGCGCCGTCAGAGCTGTTCCAGCGCGGCAGTGCTGCGCTCGAACCATTCATTCAGGTAATCAGCCATGACTTGTACCCGCCTCGGCAGTCGTCCTTCAAAGGGGTGGACCAGGTACAGCGATGACACCGGTGTCTGGTGGTCGCGAAGCAACCAGTGCAGCCGCCCGTCTTTCAGTTCCTCATGCACCATATAAGACGGCAGGCGGGCGATGCCGGCGCCGACGAGGGCGGCTTTTTTCAGGAGGCCGTAGTGATTGCTGGCGAAGGTGCCGCGGACGTTGACGCGGGTCAGTTCGTGTTTCTGGTGGTAGGTCCACGATTCGCGGCCAGTGTGGTGGCTGTTGAGCAGGCATCGGTGGACGCGAAGTTCTTCCGGGGTTTGCGGGGTGCCGTGTCGAGCGAGGTAGTCCGGGCTGGCGCAGGTCAGTTCCTGTAAGGACAACAACGGCTTGGCCACCAGGCGCTCGTCGATGCCCACGCTGGAACGAATGCCCAGGTCGAAGCCGTCACGGCGCATGTCGCGGAAGTGATTGTTGAGGTCCAGTTCCACCTGCACGTCGGGGTAGGTTTGGGCGAATTCGGTGAGCAGGCCTTCGAAGAAGGTTTCGCCCAATGACACCGGCACGGTCAGGCGCACGGTGCCCATCAGGCTTTCGCTCATGTAGGCCATGGCGTCGCGGACGCGGTCACGTTGGGCCAATAGCGCGCGGGCCTCGGGCAGGAGAATGGCGCCCGCCGAGGTCAGCGTCAGGCTGCGGGTGGTGCGATGGAGCAGCGTCACGCCGAAGTTTTTTTCCAGTTTGCTGATGCGCTTGGACAGTTGGCTGGTACTGGTGTCCAGCCATTGCGCGGCCAGGGTGAAGCTATTGGCCTCCACCAGCATCGCAAACGCGGCCAGGTCGTCCATTTCGCTCATGATTGTTTCCTTTCTGACAAACCGGGATTGCCGTTTAGCCCCTGTTTCCGTGGGAAAAGGCGACTCACACTGAGCGCCTGATCCTTACCAGGGGAAACCGCATCATGAAAATTCTATTGATAGGCGCCAGCGGCACCATCGGCTCGGCGATCGAGAAAGAGTTGGCGCCACGCCACGAGATCGTTCGCATCGGCAGAACCGGCGCAGACGAGCACGTCGATATTAGTGACAGCGACTCGATCCGCAAACTATTCGAACGGACAGGTCCTTTCGACGCATTGATTTGCGCCGCCGGGAATGTCACCTTCGCGCCGCTCGGCGAAATGACGGCCGATTCGTTCGCCCTGGGCCTGCGCGACAAGCTGATGGGGCAGGTCAATCTGTTGCTGATCGGCCGGGAATTTGCAAACGACGGCGCCTCGTTCACCTTCACCACCGGCATCACCAGCATCGACCCGATTCGCACCGGCGCGGCTGCCAGCCTGGTCAACGGCGCCATTGACGCTTTCGTGCGCGCTGCCGCCATCGAGATGCCGCGCGGCATGCGCGTCAATTCGGTCAGCCCCAACGTGCTGGTCGAAGCCATGGGCAGTTACGCGCCGTACTTCCGCGGCTTCAAGCCGGTTCCCGCAGCGGACGTCGCATTGGCGTACGCAAAAAGTGTCGAAGGGCTACAAACCGGACAGACGTATCACGTCGGCTAATCGCCCCTTGTGATGAGCGAGCAGGCTGAGTAACGTGGCGGCACTTGTCTGGAGACCGCCCCATGTCCGCTGCTCGTTCCGCCCTGATGTTCGCCTTGTTGCCCCTGTTTGCCGGCTGCCAGTTGATGCCCATGTCTTCCAATGACAGCAAGGTGTCGACGGCCGGCATGATCCGCATGCAGGGCACCCTCAGCGGTGATGGCGGCAAACTGTTCTTCGTCCCGTGCAACGAACAGCGCCGCTATGCAGTGACCGACAAGGGCAACACCGGTGTCTTGCAGGAAGCCGCTTCGGTGGTGGACAAGAATGGCAAGGCGTTCGCCGATGTACGCGGCAACTTCGTGGCGAGCAAAGCCCAGGGCAGTGACGGTCAGGGCGACATTTACCAGCTCTATCGCGTCGAGCGCCCGAGCGGTGCCTGCGAGGACCCCAACTTCAAGCGCCTGACGATTCATGCCAGCGGCAACGGTCCGAAATGGAACCTCAACGCCAGCGGCAAGGGTCTGGTGCTTGAGCGCGAAGGCAAAGAGCCTTTCGCCGTGCCGTACATGGAAGAGCAGATGCCCGAGGGCCGCTTCAACCTGATCACCGACGCCAACAATCAGCACGTCGAACTCTACGTCGCGCCGCTGCGCTGTGTGGACCCGTCGAACGGTTCGGTGCAGCATTTGACCGCCGAGTTGCGGGTCAATGGCCAGGTTCAGCGCGGTTGCGCGTACTTTGGTGCAATGCGCAACGATTGACCGTTCACCCTGGCCCCTTGTAGGAGCGCGCTTGCCCGCGAACGCGTTCTTACAGCCACATCCCGGACAAATGACCCACCGCAATCGCGGGCAAGCGCGCTCCTACACACGTGCGCTCGCACGCTGCGACCACCGCATCACGCGCAATGTGGCTTATAATCGCCCGCTCTTGTAGTGCTGCCGGGCCGATCCTGCGGCCCGAAACCGGATCTTTCAATGTTACGAATCACCGAATTCAAACTGCCGCTGGACCACGCGGATGACGAACTGCGCCCTGCACTTCTGCAACGCCTGGCCATCGGCAGCGACGAGCTTCTGGATTTTACCCTGTTCAAGCGCAGCTACGATGCGCGCAAGAAATCCACCGAACTGCAGTTCATTTACACCGTCGACTTCCAGGTGCGCGACGAAGCCGCCCTGCTCCGCCGCCTGAGCCACGACAAACACATCGGCCCGGCCCCAGACGTCAGTTACAAGGTGGTGGGCCACGCCCCTGCCGGTCTGAGCGAGCGCCCGTTGGTGGTGGGCTTCGGCCCGTGCGGGATCTTCGCCGGCCTGTTGCTGGCGCAGATGGGCTTCAAGCCGATCATTCTGGAGCGCGGCACGGAAGTCCGTCAGCGCACCAAGGACACCTGGGGCCTGTGGCGCAAGAACGTGCTCAAGCCTGAGTCCAACGTGCAGTTCGGCGAGGGCGGCGCGGGGACGTTTTCCGACGGCAAGCTCTACAGCCAGATCAAAGACCCGAAACACATCGGCCGCAAGGTCTTGCACGAATTCGTCAAAGCCGGCGCGCCGGACGAGATTCTCTACGTCAGCAAGCCGCACATCGGCACCTTCCGGTTGACCGGCGTCGTCGAGAACATGCGTCATCAGATCGAAGCGCTGGGCGGCGAAGTGCGTTTTCAGCAGCGCGTCACTGATGTGCTGATCGAAGACGGCCAGATGCAGGGCGTCGTGCTCGACAGCGGCGAGCGCATCGACTCGCGGCACGTGATTCTGGCGCTGGGCCACAGCGCCCGCGACACCTTCCGCATGCTTCACGGGCGCGGCGTGTTCATGGAGGCCAAACCGTTCTCGGTCGGCTTCCGCATCGAGCACCCGCAAGGCTTGATCGACCGCGCACGGCTGGGCAAGTACGCCGGCCACCCCAAGCTTGGCGCTGCCGATTACAAGCTGGTGCACCACGCCAAAAACGGGCGTTCGGTGTACAGCTTCTGCATGTGCCCCGGTGGCACCGTGGTGGCGGCGACCTCGGAGCCCAACCGCGTGGTCACCAACGGCATGAGCCAGTATTCACGTAACGAGCGCAACGCCAACTCCGGCATTGTTGTGGGCATCACCCCCGAGCAGGATTATCCGGGCAGCCCGCTGGCAGGCATCGAACTGCAGGAGCGTCTGGAGTCCCATGCCTACATCATGGGCGGCGAAAACTACGAAGCCCCGGCGCAACTGGTGGGCGATTTCATCGCAGGCAAAGCCTCAACGGCACTGGGCAGCGTCGAACCTTCCTACAAGCCGGGCGTGAAGCTGACCGACCTCGCCGACGCGTTACCCGCCTTCGCCATCGAAGCCATTCGTGAGGCGCTGCCCGCATTCGAGAAGCAGATCAGAGGATTTTCGCAGCACGACGCAATCCTCACCGGCATCGAAACGCGCACTTCCTCGCCCCTGCGCATCACCCGAGGTGAAGACATGCAAAGCCTGAACGTCAAAGGCCTGTTCCCGGCGGGCGAAGGCGCAGGCTATGCCGGTGGCATCCTGTCGGCCGGCGTCGATGGTATTCGCATCGCCGAAGGCCTGGCCCGCAGCATGCTGGGTATCACTGGATAGTCGCTGTAACGTAAAGCCCGCGCTGAAGTCGCGTGCTGAAACGCAAAACGCCCCGAATCATCGGG
Source organism: Pseudomonas sp. KU26590 (assembly GCF_026153515.1). NCBI lineage: Bacteria > Pseudomonadati > Pseudomonadota > Gammaproteobacteria > Pseudomonadales > Pseudomonadaceae > Pseudomonas > Pseudomonas sp. KU26590. Next base: position 1,777,429 of record NZ_CP110644.1, on the reverse strand, counting down.
GCGTTTTTGCAAGCGGGCTTTTTACGGCCCGCTTCAGGTCATGCAGCGCGGTTTAATGGCTGACGCGACTGGTACCGTTGACGGTCATGATGCGAACGCGCTCACCCACACGGAAGATCTCGTTTTCCTGAACTTCCTGCACATAAGCACGCATGGTGCCGTCGTCTTCGCGCACGGTAATCTCGACGCCTTGAGCACGGGTCAGGCCGCCTTCCGCTGCTGAACCCAACAGACCACCGGCGACCGCACCGATGACGGCTGTCACGATGCTGCCGCGGCCCCCACCGATGGCGCTGCCACCCACGCCACCGACGATGGCACCGGCACCGGCGCCGATCGGGGTTTTGGTGCCTTCAATCTTCACCGGACGCAGCGATTCGATCGTGCCCAGGCGTACGGTCTGCACCTGACGAGCTTCGTCGCGCGAGTACGAGTCGCCGGTGAGGCTTGAAGTACAGCCGCCCAGCGTCAGCGCCATGGCGGTGAACGAAGCAACCAACAGAACAGACTTGCGCATAACAGTTATCTCCATAGGAACAGGTAGCCATTAGACTCTGCGACGCCAATCGATGTCACGGTCCTGTACCGATAATTTACGTTTATTCAGGCGTAATACAGCAATACGCCGACGTCTACTGCAGTGGACGACGGCGCCGGGGATTGATTCAACGAAAAGCGCAACAGAGACCCTGGGGCTGACCAACCGGCAATCAGGGTGCGAGGCGCTCGCGCTGCCACGCATCTTCAACCAGACGATAGTTCAGGCGGTCATGCAGACGGCTTGGACGTCCCTGCCAGAATTCGATGCGATCCGCCAGCAGACGATAGCCGCCCCAGTGTTCGGGACAGTCAGGCTGGGTGTCCAAGAAACGCGCTTCGGTGGCCTTGAGCAAGCCTTCGAGCTCTTCACGGTCGGCGATCACCCGGCTTTGCGGCGATGCCCAGGCACCCAGGCGGCTGCCGAGGGGGCGTACCTGAAAATAGGCGTCGGATTCTTCGTGGCTGACCTTGATCACACGGCCTTCGATGCGCACCTGACGTTCCAGTGAGGGCCAGAAAAACGTCATGGCGGCAAAAGGACGGTCGTTCATCTGCTGGCCTTTGGCGCTCTCGTAGTTCGAAAAGAACGTGAAACCCTGAGCGTCCAGACCTTTAAGCAGCAGGACCCGACAGTGCGGACGGCCGTCGGCGTCGACGGTCGCCAGCGTCATGGCGTTGGCCTCGACCGGCGCCTGCTCGGTTTCTACCGCTTCATTGAACCAGCGATGAAACAGTGCGAAGGGTTCTTCCGGAGACTGGGCTTCAGTCAACCCTTCGCGGGCATAGTTACGACGCATATCGGCCAGACGCTGGCTCATCACTGCCTTCCTCAATCGAGATCCGTGAACAGAATCCCGATCTTAACCTCAGTTGCCGGCTTGAGCATCCGGGGCAGGTTTTTTGGCCGCAGCTTTCGCAGGCGCTGCTTTGGCTTTCACCGGCGCAGCTTTCTTCACCGGTGCTTTTTTGGCCGCAGGCGCTTTGGTAGCGGAAGCCTTGGTGGCAACGGCTTTCTTGACCGGTGCAGCGGATTTGGCAGGCGCAGCAGCCTTGGTCGGCGCGGCAACCGGTGCCGGAGCCGGGGCCGGCGCGTTGGCGGTTTGCACGGCCAGCAGGGTTGGCGCTGGCGGCAGGTTGTACTTGGCCATCTCGGCAATCATGGTGTCTTGTGGGGTGAGGATGATTTCCACGCGACGGTTGAGTGCGCGACCCGGCGCGCTGTCACCGGCCGCACGAGGCATGTCGGCGCCCATGCCACGCAGGTTCAGACGGTTACGCTGCAGGCCGCTGAGGCGGAAGATCGCTGCAACCGATTGCGCGCGCTGCTGGCTGATCTTGAGATCGGCATCGCTGGCGACGTCGCTGTGGCCCAACACCAGAACGGCGGCGCGCTGATCGACTTCCACGATCTTGGCCATGCGGCTGATCGGCCCGAGGTTGGTCGGCAGGAGCATTTCCGGGCGCTTCCGGTTGAAGGTGCTGTCGACCGGCGCGGTGACCACGAGGATGTCGTCACGGCGCTCGAGCTGGAACTGGCTGTCCTTGATCGCTTCGCGAATTTTTGGCTCGTTCAGATCCAGCCAGGCCTGGGTCACTTTCGGGTCGACTTTGGGAACAGCGGGTGCGGCGTCTTTTTTGGCTTCGGTTGCGCCGAACGGCCACCACCACTTGTTGGCGTCGCCGGCCTGAGCGACGGCCGGGGCTGTAGCCGGTTGAGTGGCGGCTACTTCTGGTTTCTTGTCGGTTTCACCGTGGTCAGAGCCAAACGGCCAGTACCAGCGCGTACCGGTTTCGGCCTGGGCTTTCGCCACTTGCGCAGCCGCCGGGCTCGGCGTTGGGGCTGGCGCTACAGCAGGGGCGTCGGCGCCCTTGCCTGAACCGAACGACCACCAGTGGTCATTGCTGGCTGACTGATCCTGAGGGGTTTGCGCACAGCCGGTGACGGCGAGGCAGATGGCGAATGCGAGGCTTTTGTTAGCTGACATGGGTGACCCATATGAATAATTGATCAGAAAATGAACGAAGCAGCGCTCATATAACACGCATAAAGACCGTTTTGGAAAAAGAAACCGCCCTACGGCTCCCTTATCCAGATTTAACTGACAGTCGGTAGAACAAGCACTTAACGGCGATACTTATTGCAAACACTCACCCAACACGCGCACCAGACGCTGAGCACGCGGATCCATCAGCACGTAGGGACCGAGGGTGTTGGTCACAAACCCGAACGCCACATCGCGCTCGGGATCGGCGAAGCCCACCGAACCACCTGCACCGGGATGGCCAAATGACTTGGCACCCAGCCCGAACGTTGCGTTAGGCACCGTCGGTTGATCGAGCATGCAACCCAGACCAAAGCGGGTCTGGGTGAGCAGCGTCTTGTCCTGGCCAATGCTGTGCTCGCGCGTCAGCTCGTTGAGCAGGTCGCCTTCCAGCAGGCTGCCATCAAGCAAGCCGCTGTAAAAACCGGCCAGACTGCGTGCGTTGCCATGGCCATTGGCGGCAGGTTGCTGCATGCGCCGCCATTCCGGCTTGTTGGTGCTGGTCATGATCGACGGCGGGTTGGTGAACGCCCGCGCCGTCATGGAAGCAGGCTCGCGCATCGTGGTCTGCAACAGTCGCTGCGCGGCCTCATCACCCACATTGCCCTTGCCTCTGGCGATGTGGGCAACGCGATGAAATTCTTCATCGGCCAGACCGACATGGAAGTCCAGGCCCAACGGGCGCGCAATACGCGCAGCGATGGATTCCCCCGGCCCACGGCCGTCTGCACGACGAATCATCTCGCCCACCAGCCAGCCGTAGGTGATGGCGGCATACCCGTGGCCCTGACCCGGCGTCCACCAGGGTTGCTCGGCAGCCAATACGCTGGTCATCGCCTGCCAGTCGTAAAGCGCTTCGGCCGGCAATATTTCCCGGATCGCCGGGAGCCCGGCCTGATGGCACAGCAACTGACGCAGCGTGATGGACTGCTTGCCGTTGGCGGCGAATTCAGGCCAGAGACGCGCCACGGGCTCATCCAGATTCAGCTTGCCCTCCCCCACCAATTGCAACGCCGTGACCGCGGTAAAGGTCTTGGTGCAGGAGAAGAGATTGGCGATGGTGTCGCTGTGCCAGACTTCGCCGCCATCCTTGTCTGCTGTGCCCGCCCACAGATCCAGCACCGTCTCGCCGCCGATCTGCACGCACAGCGCAGCGCCACGCTCCTGCGGATCGTCGAACAGCGCGGCGAATGCCTCGCGTACGGCCTCAAACTGAAGCTCGAAATGGCCTTGAATCTGCACGGTCTGGCTCTCCGGTGGGGCTGCAAAAATGGCGAACATTGTTCCAGCGATTGAACGCTTTGGGAACCGCCCGGTTAAGGGCGTTTGCCGATCACATCAACGACCTGCCCATTGGCCTTGCGCACTGCTTCGACGAAGCCCTGGTAAGGGACGTCGGTGATGCCCACCAGCCCGAGATGGCCGTTTTCGCCGTCAAGCAAACGGCCAGTGACAGGCTGATCCAGATACTGGAACCAGTGCACGCCGACGATGGAAGGCTCGGCGAGCGCACTCTTCAGGAAATTGGCATACGCCGGGCCACGGTCTTCCTCACGCGGCACTTCGAGCACGCCGCCCCAGAACGGCCCGCGATCGCGGGAGCCGAAGTGAAATTCGGTGATCAGCACGGGCTTGTCGAGCACGCGCAGTTTCGCGAAGTCCACGCCGTCCTGGGGTTTGAGGGTGTAGAAGTTGAAGCTCAGCACGTCGCAGAACTTGGCGCAGGCTTCAACCGCCTCGGGGCTGGTGACGCCAAAGCGGCCGCCGAGCAGCAGGTGGTTCGGCGCATGCCACTTGAGTGCGTCGGAAATGGTTTTGAAATAGGTCTCGGCGAACACCCGCTGGAAATACCTGAAGTCGTTTTCGATCTCCGGGTGCTCTGCGCTCGGCAGCGGCGGCTCGAAGCCCGGGTCTTCCATCAACTCCCAGGCGGCGAGCTTGATGCCCCACGCTTTGGAAAGCCCTTCCTCGTTCCGGTACTTATCGCGCAGCTGCTTGAGAAACGCGCGCTTGGCCGGCACGTCGGTGGTCAGCTTCAGCGTGCCGTAGGCCAGGGCGTAGCGATCCTTCGGATCATTGCCCGGCGCCGCCCAGGCCAGTTCGTTGTCGGCGAAGTAACCGATCAGGTACGGGTCGTCGCGATGGTCGCGCGCAGCGATGGCGACCGCCCGCTCGGTGGCCATGGCAAAGCGCGGATCGAACGGATCAGGCATGCCGCCCCACCAATCCTGGCCGGTGCTGATGCTCACGTAGTCGCCAACGATGGACAGCGGCAGCGTGTAGGGCACGTGTGCTTTTTTGCTGTTTTCGAGGTTTTGCAGCGCGGGCTCGCTCCAGTTGCCGACGGTGTTGAAACCCCACGCCTGCAATCGTTGCAGGGTATGGTCGACCCAGCGTTTGCTGTCCACAATCACCGGCTTGCACTCGATTGCAGGCGCAGGCAGGGCGGGCTTTTCGGCCTGAGGCGCTGGCGCGGTCTGCTCGGTGGGGCTGTCGGCAGTCGATGCGGTCGTTGCCGGGTTAGTCGCTGCTGTCGTGGTTGCGCTCGCGTCTTCGTCGTCGGCCGGATCCACAGGCCTGGAGACTTCAACGCACTTCGGCGCACCGTACGTGCGTTGCAGGTTCGCACCATAGAAATTGAACCAGCGGCCCTGATCGAACTGCCGGTTACGGTTGGCGCCTGTCTCGCGGTTGTCGTCGCCCTTGCCGTAGAACGCGGCGAGCGGATCGTCGCTGCCGGGCAGGCCGGTGAACATGCCTTCGCGGCCTTCGACGTAGGTCTGGCTGTCGTCAGCGGAGATGGCATTCACGCCGAGGGAGTAGAACGGATGGCCTTCCGGCGTCACCAGATACCAGCGCTCATCGCGCTTCTCCGTGCGGAAAAAACCCTTGGCTTCAAACGCCGGGCCGCTGAGCAAGCCGCCGTACTTGTCGTGAGCAGGACGGTCTTTCAGCCAGGTTTGCAGCTGTTGCTGCTCCTTGCCCGCCAGCGTTTTGAGCTGATCGTCGCTGGTGACCTTCTCCGGCCACTTGCCCCGGGTGAACTGACCGTAACCGTCGACCAGGTTGCTGTAGGCAGCGGTTAGCAGCCCATCGCCCTCCTGCACGCCGAACTTCTCGATCAAGACTGACTGCGCAACGTTGGGTTGAGACATCGACACGGTGACCGATGAAACTTCAGCGCTATTCAGCTCACCTTCGGTGTTGGCCAGCAACACGCGCTGCCCCTCGTAGACCCACGGCATCGGTGGGCCGGCGCGCATGCCCTCGCTCAGCGGCGAACTGGCCTTGAGCGGCAGCACCAGAGTTTGCGCCGGACCGGCCGGCAGGTCGATGCGGCTGGTGAGAACCTTGCCGTCACGGCTTTCGATCTGCACGTACACCGTCAACGCCCAGTCCATCGCGCTTTGCAGGCGTAGGGTCATGGCGCTGTCGTGGCTCCAGTCCCAGACGCCAGTCTGCGGGGTCAGTCGCAGGCTGGGTTTGGCGACCGGATTGAAAACGACCCGGCGCAGCACTTCCCCTTCAACGGTCTGTTCGGCGTTGCCCTGTGGAAAGCCGGCATCCTGGGTCGTGACCTTCACCACGTCGGCGGGCCGCACGAAATTGAACAGCGTCTGCTGCACGTCAGGTGCGGCGTGGGCCATGCCGGCGCACAGCGTGGCAAGGATGGCGGGCAGTGAACGGCGAATCATGTGATCTGAAGCTCCTTGATCATCTAAGGCCCGGAGCACGAAAGAGGTCGCGCGCATCCGGGCGGACCGAGTTTAAGACCCGGTCAACCGTGTTTCATTTGCATCACGGATTCAGGAAATTTCGCGCCGGAATGGCGGCAGTGCGTTGAGGATGGCTTTGCCATAGCGTTGGGTCACGACCCGGCGATCCAGCAGCGTGATGATGCCGCGGTCCTGTTCAGTGCGCAGCAGACGACCGCAGGCCTGGATCAGGCGCAACGAAGCGTCGGGGACAGCGATTTCCATGAACGGATTGCCGCCTCGCGCTTCGATCCATTCCGCCAGCGCGGCCTCGACCGGATCATCCGGCACGGCGAAGGGAATCTTGGCGATCACTACGTGCTCGCAATAGGCGCCCGGAAGGTCAACCCCTTCGGCGAAACTGGCCAGCCCGAACAGGACGCTTTCATCGCCACCGTCGACCCGCGCCTTGTGCTTGTTGAGGGTTTCCTGCTTGGACAGATTGCCCTGGATGAACACCCGCTTGCGCCAGTCCCGCTCCAGCCCGTCAAACACTTCCTGCATCTGTTTGCGCGACGAGAACAGCACCAGCGTGCCTTTGGAGCCTTCAACCAGATTCGGCAGTTCGCGAATGATGGCAGCCGTATGCTCGGCCGCATTGCGAGGGTCGGCTTTCAGGTCCGGCACGCGCAGCACGCCTGCGTCGGCATGGTGGAACGGACTCGGCACCACGGCGGTGACGGCGTCTTTCGGCAGCCCGGCACGCATACGAAAACGGTCGAACTTGCCCAACGCGGTCAGCGTGGCCGAAGTCACCAGCGCGCCGTAGGCGACGTTCCACAGGTTGCGGCGCAACATTTCGGCCGCGAGGATCGGGCTGGCGTTGACCTCGATGTCGAACAGCGAGCCGCTGTCGGCCAGGGTCAGCCAGCGCGCCATGGGCGGGCTGTTTTCCGGGTCCTCGGCGGTGAAAGCGGTCCACAATTCCCAGTTGCCGTGGGCGCGGGCCAGCAAACTGCCGAACAGCGGATACCATTCTTCCGCCTGATGGCTGGCGATGCCGATGTTGACCTCGCCGTCCATGCCCTCTTTAAGCAGCTCGGTCAGGCGCGTGAACAGGTCGTCGAGCCGGGCAAAGCCTTTTTTCAGCTCGATGCCCATCTCGCGCATGTGTTCGGGGACCACACCGCCGACGAAGCGATGACGCGGACGCTCGCGGCCTTCCATGTCTTCGCCTTGCTTGAAGTCGGCCAGTTGTTCGCAGGCGGTGAACATGAACTGCTGCTGGGTTTTGATCTCGCGGGCCAGCTCGGGCACCTGCTCGATCAGCTTGCCCAGATCGCCCGGCAGCGGGTGCTGGGCGAGCAATTTTGTGAGGTTCTTGGCGGTCTGCTCCAGCCAGTCGGCGGTGGAGCGCAGGCGACTAAAATGGGCGAAGTGGCCGATCGCCTTGTCTGGCAGGTGATGGCCTTCGTCGAAGACATACAGGGTGTCGCGCGGATCGGGCAGGACCGCACCGCCGCCCAGCGCCAGGTCAGCAAGGACCATGTCGTGGTTGGTGACGATCACGTCGACTTTACCCATGCCTTCGCGGGCTTTGTAGAAGGCGCACTGCTGGAAGTTCGGGCAATGGCGGTTGGTGCACTGGCTGTGATCGGTGGTCAGGCGCGCCCAGTCCTGGTCGGCCAGTTCCTGGGGCCAACTGTCGCGGTCGCCGTCCCATTTGTTGCCGGCGAGCTTTTCGATCATGGTGGTGAAGAGCTTCTGGCTGGCTTCATCCACTTCGATCTTGAAGCCTTCTTCCTCGAAAAGCTGTGCGGTCGCGCTCTGGGCGTCGCCTTCCTGCAGCAGCATGTCGAGCTTGGACAGGCACATATAGCGGCCCCGGCCCTTGGCCAGCGCGAACGTGAAGTTCAAGCCACTGTTGCGCATCAAGTCGGGCAGGTCTTTGTAGACGATCTGCTCCTGCAGCGCGACGGTCGCGGTGGCGATGACCAGGCGCTTGCCTGCAGCCTTGGCGGTCGGAATGGCTGCAATGGCGTAGGCCACGGTTTTACCGGTGCCGGTCCCCGCCTCGACCGCCACCACGGCGGGATCACCCGAACGGCGGCCTTCTTCGTCGGTGTCGACGTCGCCCAGCACCTTCGCCACTTCAGCGATCATCAGGCGCTGGCCGTAACGAGGCTTGAGGCTCTTGGCTTCGAGGAAACGCGAGTAGGCGCCCTGAATCTGGGATTTGAGTTCGGTGCTGATCATGGGCTGGGTCGTTGGCTCGGCGTCACGGGTGCTGAATGAAAACACGAAAACCGCTGGATATATCTTCAGTAGTCGCAGCGGGCGGCTATCATACCGCGCTAATTCTTTCTGCGCAGATCGGAGTTCTCGATGTCATCTGTAGCCTTTGTCTACGCCTTGCATGTCCTGTCGACGATTGTGTGGGTAGGAGGCATGTTTTTCGCCTGGATGATTCTTCGACCGGCGGTCATCGCCGCCCTGGAGGGCCCGGCCCGGTTGAAGCTGTGGCTGCAGGTGCTGCCGCGTTTCTTCGTGTGGGTCTGGTGCGCGGTGATCATGTTGCCGGTGACGGGCATCGGCATGATCAACATCAACTTCAGCGGCTTTCAGACCGCGCCCCGCTATGTGCAGGTGATGATGGGTCTGTATGTGGTGATGGTGGCGTTGTTTCTGCGCGTCTCGACGCTGAACCTGCCGCAGTTGCGCAAGGCCGTGCTCGCCGAGCAATGGGCGGATGGCGCCGCCGCGATGGGGGGAATTCGGCGTCTGGTGGGGATCAATCTGATGATAGGGGTGGCTGTTGTGGCGATCGCGGCCATCAGGCCAATGTTCTGATGCGTGGGGAAAAACCTGCTCCCGAAAGACGGGTACACCCGCCAGGCATTTAGCGGTTTAGATACCGTCTTCGTGAGCAAGCTCACTCCCACAACGCTTATAAGTTGCGAACCACGATAGCGCCCACTGGCCCTGCTGCACCGGACTGGCCCTTGTCGCCGTTCTTGCCGGACTTGGCGCCGTCAGCACGGTAGACCACGCAGCCTTTGGACGCGCCGCCTTTGCCGCCGCGACCGCCGTCGCCGCCGATACCACCGGCACCGCCCTGTACGTTGACCTTGATGCGTTCGTTGCCGAATGTCGCTGGCAGTTCGAGACGAACGAGCGCCCCCGGCGCGCCGTCACGGCCGTTACCGCCATTGTCGCCGTCGATCCCGCGACTGGCGGAACCCCAGGTGCACCCTGGATCGATGCCGTTGCCGCCGCCTAGGCCGACGTAACCGGGCGAGCCTGCGCCGCCGCGGGCGTCGACGAAGAGTTGGTCAGCGTTGAGTTGTTCGATCCGCAGGTTGAGGTTGCGGCCTGGGGTTGGCGGTTTCTCGAAGGTGCCCGGGGCGCCCCGCGCGGTGATTTCGGCGCCGCTGCCGAGGTCGCCCTGTTTGACTTGCAGGCTGAACGGCTCGGCGCTCGGGACGATGGCGATGCGTGATTCGTGGCCCATGATGAGTTGGCCGACTTTGACTTCGGTGAGCCCGGCCGGGATCAGGAGCGTGCCGTAGTCGGCGACTTCGAGTCGATCCAGTTGCAATACGCTGGTTTTGGAGGGCAGGCGCATGAGCGAGTGGGTTTCGACGGAGAGGGTCTGGGCCATGATCCAGGGGCTGGTCAGGGCGGACAGCAGGCCTGCCGTCATCAGCATCGCGTTACGCATGGTGTACCTCCGCCTGTGGGCGTTTGAATGTGTTCAGGTGGAATAGGCCGAAGAGCAGAATCTTCAGGCGATCGCGCCAGGGGTGGGGGCGGCCGCACAGGCTGGCGTTATAGCTGATCAGTTCGATGATGTGGGTAAGCAGCAGGAGGCCGCCTGCCAGTTTGAACAACAGGTTGAAGGGGTGTGGCATGGTGATGGTCAGGCTGGTGATTATCAGTAGCCAGAATGCTGTTGTCAGTACTTTCCCTGTTCCCCAAATCACACTCATGTGGTGCCTCTGCTGTTTTTAATTTTTTGTACGGTGAAAACGGTTTGCGCACAGTACGGTGAGGCGGGGGACTATGCCAGAGGCAGGCTTTAAAGTTTCTGGTGTTTGACGGCATGGATTGAGTGAATATCCGTTATCTGTGTTTGCCGGGATTAGGGTTCCGCCCTTACGGCGGGTCACTTTTTCCAAGAGCCGAAAAAGTAACCAAAAAGGCCCTGCTCCTGGTTTGGCCCCTCGTTCCTCGGGGTCCCTTCACTCCGGTCTCGCTCCGTGGGCCCGCGCCGAACGGACATCCATGTCCTGACGGCGCTCTCGCCGCATCCATGCGGCTCGGCCCACTGCGCGAGACCTGCGTTCAGCCTGCACCCAAGTCGCGTTTCGCGGTGTCTGAAATTTTTGTGTTTGAAGATCAAAAGCTTTCCGGCTGAAGCCGGTCCTACAGCGGGCGCCGCCGGCCCCACTGACTGCATGCGGCTTTTAGTGGGACCGGCTTTAGCCGGGAAGAGGTCAGTTTGAGCACTGGCTTTTTTGAACATGAAAACTGAATGCCAGAAATAGAAAAGCCCCGGCTTTTAGAACGGGGCGTCCTTTAACGCTTCAACCTTGTCTCAACGATTGATTTTGATCTCGACGCGGCGGTTCAGCGCTCGGCCGTCGGCGGTTTTGTTGTCGGCCACCGGGCGGGCTTCGCCGTCACCTTCGACGGACGCGAACGAGGCACGCGGGATGCCGGCGCTGACGAGGTAGTCGGTCACCGATTGCGCACGTTTTTGCGACAGTTTCTGGTTGTAGGCATCGCCACCCACGCTGTCAGTGTGGCCGCTGACGTGGAGTTGCACATTCGGGGCTTCGGTTTTGAGTTTGGTTGCGACCATGTCCAGTTGCTGTTTGTCGCCTGCCGTCAGGGTGGCTTTGTTGAACTCGAAGTGCACATCACGAATGGTGATGATCTCTTCTTTCGGCAGCACCATCGGCGCGGCCATCGGTTCAGGGGCCGGTGTCACGATCGGGCAACCGGTGGCATCGACCGGGGTGCCTTTTGGCGTGTTCGGGCATTTGTCCTTGCTGTTAAGGACGCCGTCGCCGTCATCATCGCCATCCCCGTGGGTCCAGCAATACGCGCCGGCCATGACGCCCACCGCAGCACCGAAGCCTGCCGCCACCGATGCGGACTGGAAGGCGCCGATCGCCGCGCCACTCAGCGCGCCACCCGCCGCACACAGAGGCCAGTCGGTCTTTTGCAGGCCTGCACACCCCGTCAATACACTGGTCACCAAAATCAGAGGTAACGCTGTCCGAATCATGCTCATACACTTCTTCTCCTTTGGTATCGGCTAAAACCGACTGGAATGCAGTAAAGACGGGTGTTGGGCCGTTCGCCACTCTGTTGACAGGGGTTTTACGGGATTACACCGCACAATCCGGACTCTTCTTGAGCGAAACAGCTTTTTGCCTTCACGCTCAACGCTGTGTCAGATCGTGAAATGAACACGTTCAAGGACTAGGCCATTGAAGTTCAGCACGCTAACCTTGCCCGCCTGACCGAGGAACCCCAATGACCGATCGCTTTTCCAGTCGCACGCCGCAACAGGCCCTCGCCGCCCTGCTCGACCTTTATGCGCCGAAGCGTTTGCTGCTGGTTGGCGCCGAGGGTTTTCCGGCGTTGCAGGCCTTTCGCGAAGCGCACCCGCAGACCGAACTGGCCCAGGCGGCGCCCGGTCTTTTGCCGCCCGACCTGGCCGGGCAGCGCTTCGATCTGGCGTTGGTGGTCGACTGTCTGGAGCACATCCCCAAACGTGCGGGGCTGGAGTTGCTGGGCGGTATCCGCAACCTCAATGCCAGCCGGATCGCCGTGCTGGCCGATCTCGATGCCTGCGGCTGGCAGTCCACCGATTTCTACTCGCTGGCACTCCAGGCCAGCGAAAGGTTTTCCAGGGATGAACAGGTGCTCACGCTGTTCACCTACGATCTGCGCGAATACAAACAGGTGCCGGACTGGCTGAACGCGAGGTTCTGGGCCAATCCGGAGAATTACGGCAAGTATTGGTGGTGAGAATCGCATCATGAGCAGCGCAATATGCCCTTGCGGCAACGGCAATCTTCTCGACGGCTGCTGCGGTCGCTACCACGCCGGTCAGCCTGCCCCTTGTGCCGAAGCGTTGATGCGTTCGCGCTACAGCGCTTATGTGCTGGGCTTGGTGGATTATCTGCTGGACACCACGTTGCCGGCGCAGAAGGCCGGGCTGGATCGTGATGCGATCAGCCAGTGGAGCGCCCGGAGCACCTGGCTGGGTCTGGAAGTCGAGGGCGCCGAGTTGATCGGCGGTCAGCCTGAACATGCATTCGTGACCTTCACCGCCCGCTGGCACGATGCCGATGCCGATGGCGAGCACCGTCATCGCGAGCGCTCGGCGTTTGTGCAGCATGATGGACGCTGGTATTTCATCGACCCGACGGTGTCGCTCAAAGCCGGTCGTAACGACGCCTGCCCTTGCGGCAGCCAGCAGAAATTCAAGAAGTGCTGTTCGGCTTATCTCTCCTGACCTTGAGAGCGGCGACAGCAGTCACCACTCAGGGACAGGCAGTTCTCAGGCCAGTCTGATGTGGGAAACATCCGGCACCAGCACATGCTCAACCGGCGTGTCCTGACCCAGATCAGCGCCGGCCGGCGCCAGGCTCAGGCCGGACAGGTCAAGCTGCGGCGCCCGCGTCGGCATCTTCGGATCCTGCACGTCCTGGCCCGGTTCGGAGAGCGTGAAGTCAGGCGCCTCCACGTCCACAAAGGCAGCCATGTACACATCGCGCGGTTTAACGCTGGTTTTCCGTGTCGGCGTCGTGTCGCTGCGCGGCGCCGTCAGGCTTGAGGGCTTGCGCGTCCAGCTGGGTTCGTCCGGCGGCGGCGCCAGTTCAACCTCTTCCACTTCAACCAGGCCCGGCGCTTGCGCAACAGGAGCCTCCACGACTTGCGCCATGGGCATGACCTGAGCCATGGCACCGGCGCGTTCGAGGGTCGAACGGTACTTTTCGGCGGCCGCCTCATCGAGGTTGTTCTTCAGCACCAGCCGACGGCCGGAGAACAGCAACGCGATGCGCTGAGCGTCCGCCTGGAACAGCTTTGCCAGGTTGGCCTTGACCAGATCCGGCTGCGCGCCGGGCACCAGTTGGCCGGAAAATACGATTTCGTAGACCTTCATGGTCAATACTCCTTCGACACATGGCGCGAGTATGGCGCAGGCTGTGGAGAACGGCGAGTCACGTGAAGTGGCGGTCAGACCGGGCATATCAGACCGGACATAAGGGAGCGACCCATGATGTTTGCAGCACACGTCCTTAGAATCGCAGGCCTCTTCGCGCTCCTGGCGCTGTCGGGCTGCTCGACTTGGGTAACCGGCGGCTTCGAAGACCCCGACGTCAAGCTGCTGAAGGTTGAGGTGGTCAAGGCGAAGTTGCTGCGTCAGGACTTCAAGCTGCGCTTCAGGGTCGACAACCCCAACGACTCCAGCCTGTTGGTCCGCGGCCTGCGCTACAAGATCCTGCTCAACGACATGTTGCTCAGCGAAGGCGTCTACAGCGATTGGTTCATCGTCAAAGCCAACAGCCACAAAAACTTTTCCGTGCCGATCCGCACCAATCTGTGGGAACACCTCAAGGACATCTCCAAGGTGCTCGGCAAAGCCAATCAGCCAGTGCATTACCGGTTGGAAGGCAAGCTCAAAACCGGATTTTTATTCGGACACAGCGTGCGCATCGGGCGCAATGGCGACATAATCCCCGGCGATTTGATTCCGGAGTAACCCCATGAACCAGCAAGCCCACGTGCACGGTCCCGATTGTGACCACGATCACGACCATCACGATCACCAACACGACCATGGCCACGTACACGGCCCGCATTGCGGCCACGCGCCTCAAGAGCCGGTACGCAACACGCTCAAGGACGTCGGCCGCAACGACCCCTGCCCCTGCGGCAGCGAGAAAAAATTCAAGAAGTGCCACGGCGCCTAATCGCCCGAGCACGTTCCACGGCCTGAATCTTCAGGCCGTTTTCATTTGTGCGATGGACGTTTGAGGGCGTAAAACAGGTGCAGCCTTAATGGCAGTCGTGATGACTTCACCTGGAGCGCGCAATGATCGATCTGCACTACTGGACCACCCCCAATGGCCACAAAGTCTCGATTTTCCTCGAAGAAGCGGGCCTGCCGTACAAGATCTTCCCGGTCAATATCGGCGCGAACGAGCAGTTCGAATCCGATTTTCTGAAGATTTCCCCCAACAACAAGATTCCAGCCATCGTCGACCACGAACCTGCTGACGGCGGCCAACCGCTGAGCCTGTTCGAGTCCGGCGCGATCTTGCTGTACCTGGCCGAGAAGACCGGCCGGTTCATGGCAACCGATCTGCGCGGCCGCCAGGAAACCCTGCAGTGGCTGTTCTGGCAAATGGGCGGCCTGGGCCCGATGGCCGGTCAGAATCACCATTTCAACCGGTTCGCCAAAGAAAAGATCCCCTACGCGATCAAGCGCTACGTCGACGAGACCGCACGCTTGTACGGCGTATTGAACGAGCGCCTGGCCGATCGCAGCTTTGTTGCGGGCGAGGACTACGGCATCGCAGACATGGCGATCTACCCGTGGATCGTGCCGCACACGTTCCAGGAGCAGGACCTGAATGACTTCCCGCACCTCAAGCGCTGGTTTGACGCCGTGGGCAATCGCGACGCAGTGAGGCGGGCCTATGCGCTGGTCGACAAGATCAATCCGCCGAAGCCGTAATCCCAGTGGGTGTCCGACGTGCAGACACACCCTGTAGTAGCCGGCTTGCTGGCGAACCGCCTGGTTCAACTGCCATCGACATGCCTGGCGCAGCAGGTTCGCCAGCAAGCCGGCTCCTACGGACTGATAGTGTTCAGAGAGCCGCGGTGATATCCCCTCCTGAAAATCGCGAAAATAAACTCCCTCCCCCGGCTTGCGTGGCGCTCGCCTGCTCTCTAACGTAGCGCCTTTTCTACGCACACCCCCCGCAGGAGCTTCATCATGGCCTCGCCAGCCCTTTCGACGTTGAAAACGCGCATGAGCGCGGCCGCTGCCATGATCGGACTTTTGAGCCTGGCCGGGTGCCAGCTGGGCGGTGAAGACCGCGACAGCCTGCCGCCTGCCAGCGGGGTGTTTGCCATTAAAGGCCTGGCACAGAACGTCTCGATTCGCCGCAACAATCTGGGCATGCCGCTGATTGAGAGCAGCACGTTCCATGACGCGCTATTTACTCTCGGCTACGTTCACGCGACAGACCGCATCACCCAGATGATGCAAATGCGCTTGCTCGCCCAAGGCCGACTGTCGGAAATCGCGGGGCCGGGCGCCCTCGATCTCGACCGCATGATGCGCGCTGCCAACCTCAAGCAGACAGCCGGCCAGCTGTACGCGGCCTCATCGCCGCGCCTGAAACGCTTCTTCGAGGTGTACGCGCGCGGCGTCAACGCTTACCTGTTCCGCTACCGCGACAAGCTGCCGGCTGACCTCGCCGACTCGGGTTACAAGCCTGAATACTGGAAGCCGGAAGACTCGGCACTGATCTTCAGCCTGCTCAATTTCAGCCTGTCGGTGAACCTGCAGGAGGAGATTTCATCGCTGGTGCTGGCGCAGAAAGTCGGCGCCGACAAGCTGGCCTGGCTGCTGCCGACCTATCCCGACGAAGCCTTGCCCTTTGTTGAGGCCGACAAGCTCAAAGGGCTGAACCTGAGCAGCCAACTGCCGGGCCTGAGCGACCTGGACAAAGCGGCGCTGCAGCTTTCCGACCTTAATCTGCTGGGCGTTTCGGCGTCGAACAACTGGGTGATCTCACCGCAACGCGCCCGCGCGGGCAAGAGCCTGCTGGCCACCGACAGCCAACTGGCGCCAACCCTGCCGTCGATGTGGAATTTCGTGCAGATCCGCTCGCCGAAATACCAGGCCGCAGGCGCGACCGTTGCGGGCCTGCCACTGGTGTTGTCCGGCTTCAACGGCAAACTGGCCTGGGGCATGGGCCCGGCGATGGGTGACAACCAGGACCTGTTCCTGGAGAAGCTCAAGCGCGAAAACAACCGCCTGATGGTCATGGCCGACGGCAAATGGGTCGCGGCAGGCGCCCATGAGGAAAACTACTTCGTCAAAGGCCAAAGCCCGGTGCGCGAGCCCGCCTACGAAACCCGTCATGGCCCACTGCTCAACGCAAGCTCTGCGCAACTGGCCAGCGGCCTGGGCATCGCCTTGCAGACGCCGGACGCCAAAGACGACAAAACCCTCGACGCCCTCTTCGATCTGACCCGCGCGCAAAACGTGCAGCGCGCCTTCGACACCACCCGGGAGATTCGCGCCATCACCCTGAACGTGGTGTTCGCCGACGCGTCGAACACCGGTTGGCAAGTGACCGGCAAATACCCCAACCGGCGCGACGGGCTTGGCCTGATTCCTTCGCCGGGCTGGGACGGCCGGTTCGACTGGGACGGCTACGCCGAAGCGATGCTGCATCCGTACGATCAGGATTCGCAACAAGGCTGGATCGCCACCGCCAACCAGCGCACCGTGCCGAAAGGCTATGGGATGCAGCTGTCCAATTCGTGGGACTACCCGGAGCGTGCCGAACGCATCGCCGAACTGGCCAGTGCCGGCAAGCAGGACACCCGCAGCACCGTCGCCATGCAATACGACCAGACCACGACCTTCGCCGCCAAGCTTAAGAAAATGTTCTCCGCGCCGGGCATGTCTGCGCCGCTCAAGCAAGCCATCGACGCCCTGCCAGCCCCAGACCGCGACAAGGCCCGCGAAGCGCTGACACGCCTGATGGCGTTCGACGGCCGACTGTCGCCGGGTTCGGCTGATGCAGCGATTTACGAATTGTTCCTGCAAGAAAGCGCCCGCCAGACCTTCCTCGACGAACTCGGCCCGGAAACCAGCCCTGCCTGGAAAGCGCTGGTGCAAAGCGCGGACCTGTCCTACTCGCCCCAGGCCGACCACCTGCTGGGCCGTGAAGACAGTCCGTATTGGGACGACGTGAAAACGCCGCAAAAAGAAGACAAACCCGCGATCCTCGCCCGCAGCCTGGCCGCTGCAATCATCGTCGGCGAAAGCCAGTTGGGCGCTGATCACAAGGCCTGGCAGTGGGGCAAACTGCACCAGACCACCTGGACCTCCCAAAGCGCCCAACTCGCCGCCGCACTGGGCGGCAACAAGGCAAGCGTGATGAAAGGCCCGATCGCCACCGGCGGCGACCACACCACGCTCAACGCGTCGGGCTTCCACTGGGGCCAGGACTTCAACGCCGCCGTCGTCCCGGCCATGCGCATCATCGTCGACTTCGCCCAACAAGAACCGATGATGGCGCAAAACGCCTCCGGCCAATCCGGCAACCCGGCCAGCCCGTACAACGCCAACGGCATCGACCCCTGGATGAAAGGCCTGTACATGTCCGTGCCGATGCAACCGGAAAACTTCGAAAAAGCCTACGGCAAACAACGCCTGACCCTGACGCCCGGGAAGTAAATGGTCGAGCCATCCAGGATGACGCGGAGCGTCTCGGGATGCATCCCCACGCAGAGCGTGGGAACGATCAAGCAGCAAGCAGCTGACGCTTGGGAAGTGGATGGCGCCTGAACTGGCCTCTTCCCGGCTAAAGCCGGTCCCACTAAAAAGCACACCGCGTACCCTCAGTAGGACCGGCTTCAGCCGGGAAGCTTTTGATCTGCTCTTGATCTTCATACGCAAAAAGACCAATCACCGCCAATCGCGACTTGGGTGCAGGCTGAACGGAGGTCTCGCGGAGTGGGCCGAGCCGCATGGATGCGGCGAGAGCGCCGTCAGGACATGGATGTCCGTTCGGCGCGGGCCCACGGAGCGAGACCGGAGTGAAGGAACCCCGAGGTACGAGGGGCCCAACCAGGAGCAGGCACCCTTGGTTACTTGGGGTGCTTTTCCAAGTAACTCGCCGAAGGCGAAACCCGAGGTCGTTAGGCCGACGCTCTTGATCTTGATCCAGAGCCAAAACCCGGACCGAACTTCTGCGCCCCGCCACCGCTCTACCTGACAAGTCCCCAAACCCGGTCAAACCATGGATCTCGTCATTGCTCGCCCCGAAGGCCTCTACTGCCCGCCCGGTGATTTCTACATCGATCCGTGGCGCCCGGTCGAACGCTCCGTCATCACCCACGCCCACGGCGACCACGCCCGCACCGGCAACCAACACTACCTCGCCGCCGCGCCAGGCGAAGGCATATTGCGCTCCCGACTGGGCCAGGACATCAACCTCCAGACCCTCGCCTACGGCGAAAGCATCACCCACCACGGCGTCAAACTCAGCCTCCATCCGGCCGGCCACGTCCTCGGCTCCGCCCAGGTCCGCCTCGAATACAAAGGCGAAATCTGGGTTGCCTCAGGCGACTACAAAGTCGAACCCGACGGCACCTGCGAACCCTTCGAACCTGTGCGCTGCCACACCTTCATCACCGAATCCACCTTCGGCCTGCCAATCTACCGCTGGCAGCCCCAGGCGGAAATCTTCGCCGGAGTCAACGAATGGTGGCGCGCCAATGCCGCCGCCGGCAAAGCCAGCGTCCTGTTCGCCTACTCGTTCGGCAAAGCCCAACGCATCCTCCACGGCATCGACCCCAGCATCGGCCCGATCCTCGTTCACGGCGCCGTCGAACCGCTCAACCGCGTCTACCGCGAAGCCGGCGTGCGCATCCCCGAAACCCACTACGCCGGCGACTTCAAAAAAACCGACCCCGCCTTGCGCAGCGCCCTGATCGTCGCGCCGCCCTCCGCCGGCGGCAGCACCTGGATGCGTCGCTTTGGCGAATTCAGCGACGCCTTCGCCAGTGGCTGGATGATGCTGCGCGGCACCCGACGTCGGCGCGGCGTCGATCGCGGCTTCGCCCTCTCCGACCATGCCGACTGGCCCGGCTTGCTCTGGGCCATTGAAAACACCGGCGCTGAACGGGTCATGGTCACCCACGGTTCGGTGGCCGTGCTGGTGCGCTACCTGCGGGAACTGGGCCTCGACGCCCAAGGCTTTTCCACCGAATACGGCGACGAAGAGGACGACGCAGCGGCCAAGACCGAACCAGCACCCGAATCCGCATCGACAGGCGAGGCCTCCCCATGAAGGCCTTCGCCGAACTCTATTCGGACCTCGACGCGACCACCTCCAGCAATGCCAAGCTGGCGGCCATGCAAGCCTACTTCAGCAAGGCCGACCCCGACGACGCCGCATGGGCGGTGTACTTCCTCGCCGGCGGACGCCCGCGGCAACTGGTGCCGACGCGCATGTTGCGTGAGCAGGCGCTGTTGCTGTCCGGATTGCCGGAATGGCTGTTCGAGGAGAGTTACCAGGCGGTAGGCGATTTGGCGGAGACCCTGTCGCTGTTGCTCCCCAAAGCTGAACACAGTTCAGAAGAAGGCCTGGCCAGCTGGATGGAAAACCATCTGCTGCCCCTGCGCGGTCTGCCCCCGGAAGAATTGCTTGAGCGCCTGCCGACGTTCTGGTCGCAACTGGACCCGCAAAGCCTGATGGTCTGCCTGAAGCTGATCACCGGTAGCTTCCGCGTCGGTGTCTCGAAGCTGCTGGTGACCCGCGCCCTCGCCGCGCTGGCCGATATCGACAGCAAGCGCGTTGCTCAGCGACTCGTGGGGTACACCGATCTTTCCCATCGCCCCAGCGCCGAAGGCTATCTAAAACTCATCGCCGAAGAATCGGCCGACGAACACGCGCAACGCGGTGGCCAGCCTTACCCCTTCTTCCTTGCCCACGCGCTGCAGCAACCTGTCGATCAATTCGAGAACCTGCTGGGCGCTGCCGAAAACTGGCAGGTGGAATGGAAGTGGGACGGCATCCGCGCCCAGGTGGTCAAGCGCGAGGGTCGGTTGTGGATCTGGTCGCGGGGTGAAGAACTGGTCACGGATCGCTTCCCGGAACTGCACAGCCTGACTCAATGCCTGCCCGACGGCACCGTGATCGATGGCGAGATCGTGGTCTGGAAAGCCGCGACCCCGGCGAATGCCGAGGAAGGCGAGTTCGCCCTGGACACCCCCGCGCCCGGCACCCCCGGCGAAGCGACGCCGTCGGTGCAGCCTTTCGCCCTGCTGCAACAGCGGATCGGCCGCAAGACATTGGGCAAGAAGATTCTGGAAGACGTCCCGGTCGTCGTGCTGGCTTACGACCTGCTGGAATGGGAAGGCCACGACTGGCGCAGTCGCCCGCAACACGAGCGGCGCACGCAGTTGGAAAAGGTCATCGCCAACGCCCAGAGCCCGGTGTTGATGCCATCCCCCGTGCTGACTGGCACCGACTGGCTCGACCTCGGCCGGCAGCGTGAGGCGTCCCGCAGTCTCGGCGTGGAGGGCATGATGCTCAAGGCGCGGGACTCGATGTACGGCGTGGGCCGCACCAAGGACATGGGCGTGTGGTGGAAATGGAAAATGGACCCGTTCAGCGTCGACGCCGTGCTGATCTACGCCCAACGCGGTCACGGCCGCCGCGCCAGTCTGTACAGCGACTACACCTTCGCGGTTTGGGACGGCCCACCGGAATCCAGCGAACGGACATTGGTGCCCTTCGCCAAAGCGTACTCGGGGCTGACCGACGAAGAGATGCGCAAAGTCGATGCAATCATCCGCAAGACCACCGTCGACAAGTTCGGGCCGGTGCGAAGTGTTACCCCGACCCTGGTATTCGAGTTGGGTTTCGAAGGCATCGCCCTCTCGAAACGGCACAAGAGCGGCATCGCTGTCAGGTTCCCGAGGATGCTGCGGTGGCGACTGGACAAGCCCGTTGCGGAAGCCGACAGCCTGGCGACGCTCCAGGACCTGCTGGGCTGAGCACCTTCGCGGTGCAATGGCCTGGCTTCGGCCCGCGTGAGATGCACTGAAGTGGAGCGCGCCAAAACGGCGGTCTCTCAACGACAAGCCCCGCCAGGCGTTTCGAATCTCCCCTCCACCTCAACATGCATCGCTGGAGACCCCAAAGGCTGCAACTTTTTCGCCCACTCTCAACGGGATGCGGCTACTCTGCCGGTGCCTGCGGGGCCTCAAAGAAAGACAAAAGATGGCGCTAAGTCATCATTGCGACAACTCCGTACATTTAAAACGCGCGTTCGTTTGTTTGGTTCGGAAATTGCTGTCTATTTGCGGTCTGGCTTTTGCCGGTAGCAAGCCTTCGCGTGTTCCCAACGCCCAATTTGGTTTTAAGGACTGAACGATGAAAAAAGCATGGCTGACCCTTTCCGCACTCGCCATCTGTCTGGCCGCCGGTAATGCAATGGCCAAGGACTACAAGGAACTGCGTTTCGGCGTCGATCCTTCCTACGCGCCATTCGAATCCAAAGCCGCCGATGGCAGCCTGGTGGGCTTTGATATCGACTTGGGCAACGCGATCTGCGCTGAACTGAAGGTCAAGTGCAAGTGGGTCGAAAGCGATTTCGACGGCATGATCCCAGGCCTGAAAGCCAAGAAGTTCGACGGCGTGATCTCCTCCATGACCGTGACCCCGGCCCGCGAAAAAGTCATCGACTTCTCCAGCGAACTGTTCTCCGGCCCTACCTCGCTGGTCTACAAAAAAGGCTCCGGCCTGAGCACTGACACTGCGTCGCTCAAAGGCAAAACCGTGGGTTACGAGCAAGGCACCATCCAGGAAGCCTACGCCAAGGCCGTTCTGGACAAGGCTGGCGTGAAAACCCAGGCCTATGCCAACCAGGATCAGGTGTATGCCGACCTCGTTTCGGGTCGTCTGGACGCATCGGTTCAAGACATGCTGCAAGCCGAATTGGGCTTCCTGAAGTCGCCACAGGGTGGTGATTACGAAGTCAGCAAGCCAATCGACGATCCCCTGCTGCCAGCCAAAACAGCCATTGGCATCTCCAAAGGTGACAAAGAGCTGAAAGCCCTGTTGGATAAAGGGATCAAAGCGCTACACGATGACGGCAAGTACGCCGAGATCCAGAAGAAGCACTTCGGCGATCTGAATCTGTACAGCGGTAAATAAGTAAACGGACGCCCGTTAATTTCAGCCAGAATCCGCCGCTGAAGTTCACGGGCGTTTTTATTGACTGTATAGGTTGCACATGTTCGAAACCCTCCTGCAAAACCTGGGACTGTCAGCATTCAGTTTGAAGGGCTTTGGCCCGCTGTTGCTGGAAGGCACCTGGATGACCGTCAAATTATCGGTAATGTCGCTGCTGCTGGCCGTTGTGCTCGGCCTGCTGGGCGCCAGTGCCAAACTGTCCAAAGCCGCCGTGCTGCGCGTCCCGGCCCAGATCTACACCACGCTGATCCGGGGCATACCGGACCTGGTGCTGATGCTGCTGATCTTCTACAGCCTGCAAACCTGGCTGACCACGCTCACCGAAGCGATGGAATGGGATTACATCGAGATCGACCCTTTCTCTGCCGGCGTCATCACGCTGGGCTTCATCTATGGTGCGTATTTCACCGAGACCTTCCGCGGTGCGATCCTCGCCGTGCCCCGCGGTCAGGTCGAAGCCGCCACGGCCTATGGACTCAGCCGTTCGCAACGGTTTCGCGTGGTGGTGTTCCCGCAGATGATGCGCTTCGCCCTGCCCGGCATCGGCAACAACTGGCAAGTGGTGCTCAAGGCCACCGCGCTGGTGTCGATCATCGGTCTGGCCGACCTGGTCAAGGCCGCGCAGGACGCGGGTAAAAGCACCTATCAGCTGTTCTACTTCCTGGTACTCGCCGCACTGATCTATCTGGTCATCACCAGCGTGTCCAACATCGCCCTGCGCTGGGCCGAACGGCGTTACGCCGCCGGCAGCCGGGAGGCTCAACGATGATCGAGTTGCTGCAAGAATACTGGCGCGCCTTCCTTTATACCGACGGCCAGAACATCACCGGCCTGGCCATGACGATGTGGCTGCTCAGTGCCTCCATCGCCATTGGCTTTATCGTTTCGATTCCGCTGTCCATCGCCCGCGTGTCGCGTAATCCGATGGTGCGCTGGCCGGTGCAGTTCTACACCTACCTGTTCCGCGGAACGCCGCTGTATATCCAGTTGCTGATTTGCTACACCGGGATTTACAGCATCGCTGCCGTGCGTGAGCAGCCGATACTGGATGCGTTCTTCCGTGACGCGATGAACTGCACCATCCTCGCCTTCGCCCTGAACACCTGCGCCTACACCACCGAAATCTTCGCAGGTGCGATTCGCAGCATGAACCACGGTGAAGTCGAGGCGGCCAAGGCTTACGGCCTCACCGGCTGGCGCTTGTACGCCTACGTCATCATGCCGTCGGCACTGCGCCGTTCGCTGCCTTATTACAGCAACGAAGTGATCCTGATGCTGCACTCGACCACCGTGGCCTTCACCGCCACAGTGCCGGACATCCTCAAGGTCGCGCGGGACGCCAACTCGGCCACCTTCCTGACGTTCCAGTCGTTCGGCATCGCGGCGCTGATCTATCTCACGGTCACGTTCATTCTGGTGGGCCTGTTCCGACTGGCTGAACGCCGCTGGCTGGCCTTCCTCGGCCCGACTCACTAGGAACCCTGCATGCGACACCAGACCCATGATCTGCTGGCCCCGGTGCCCGGCACCGCGCGGCAGATCCACAGCTTTCACTACGGCCCGGAAAACGGCGCCTGCAAGGTTTACATCCAGTCGTCCCTGCACGCCGACGAGCTGCCGGGCATGCTGGTGTCCTGGTACTTGAAGCAGCGGCTGGCCGAGCTTGAAAACGCCGGTCAGTTGCTTGGCGAAGTGGTGGTCGTTCCGGTGGCCAACCCCATCGGCCTGGAGCAGGTCCTGATGGACATGCCACTGGGCCGTTATGAGCTTGAGAGCGGACAGAACTTCAATCGCCGCTTCGTCGACCTCGGTCAGCAAGTGGGCGATGAAGTCGAAGCGCTGCTGACCGATGACCCCAAGGGCAACGTCGACCTGATTCGCAAAACCCTGCTGGCGGCACTGAATAACTGCGTCGGCAGCACCCAGCTGGAGTCCCAGCGCCTGACGTTGCAACGCCTGGCCTGTGACGCCGATGTGGTGCTGGACCTGCATTGCGATTTCGAATCCGTCGAGCACCTGTACACCACGCCTGAAGCCTGGCCCCAGGTCGAAGCGTTGTCGCGTTATCTCGGCGCACAGGCAAGCCTGCTGGCGACCGATTCCGGTGGGCAGTCGTTCGACGAATGCTTCACGCTGGTCTGGTGGCAATTGCAGCAGCGTTTTGCAAAGCGCTTCCCGATTCCGCTGGGCAGCTTTTCCGTGACCCTGGAGTTGCGCGGTCAGGGGGATGTCAATCACGCCCTCGCCAGCCGCGACTCTCAGGCGATTATCAGTTACCTGATGCACCACGGCGCCATTGCCGGCGAGCCGGTTGCGCCACCCCAACTGATTTACCCGGCGACCCCGCTGGCGGGCGTCGAACCGGTCGCCACGCCGGTAGGTGGTCTGCTGGTGTTCTGCACACTGCCCGGCGAGTACGTCGAGGCGGGGCAATTGATCGCTGAGGTCATCGACCCGATCAGCGACACAGTGACCCCGATCCACACGGCCAACGCTGGCCTCATGTACGCCCGCTCATTGCGACGCATGGCGACCGCCGGCATGGTCATCGCCCATGTCGCCGGCAGCGAAGCCTACCGCAGCGGCTACTTACTTTCTCCTTGAGGACTGCCCTTCATGTACAAACTGACCATCGATGGCCTGCATAAAAGCTACGGTGACCACGAGGTGCTCAAAGGGGTGTCGCTCAAGGCCAGCGTCGGCGACGTGATTTGCCTGATCGGCGCCAGCGGCTCGGGCAAGAGCACGTTCCTGCGCTGCATCAATTTTCTTGAACAACCCAATGACGGCGCCATGAGCCTGGACGGCCAGCCCGTGCGCATGGTCAGCGACGCTGGCGGCATGCGCGTTGCCGACCCGGCAGAGCTGCAGCGGATTCGCACGCGCCTGGCGATGGTGTTCCAGCACTTCAACCTGTGGAGCCACATGACGGTGCTGGAAAACATCACCATGGCCCCGCGCCGTGTGCTGGGCGTGTCTAAAGCCGAGGCCGAGGCCCGCGCGCATAAATACCTGGACAAGGTCGGGCTGCCCGCGCGCGTCGCCGATCAATACCCGGCGTTTCTGTCCGGCGGTCAGCAGCAACGCGTGGCCATTGCCCGCGCGCTGGCGATGGAACCGGAAATCATGCTGTTTGACGAACCCACTTCAGCGCTCGACCCTGAATTGGTTGGCGAAGTATTGAAGGTGATTCAGGGCCTGGCGGAAGAAGGCCGGACCATGATTCTGGTGACCCACGAAATGGGCTTCGCCCGCAAGGTCGCCAATCAGGTGGTGTTCTTGCACCAGGGGCAGATCGAGGAAATGGGCCACCCGGACGACGTGCTGGGCAGCCCAAAGAGCGAGCGCTTGCAGCAGTTTTTGAGCGGGAATTTGAAGTAATTTCGCAGCGTCCTGATCTCCTGCCGCGTTCATTACATTGGCAAATGCAAATCCTGTAGGAGCGACCGGGGTGGCGCTCCACCTTGCCCGCGATAGCCATTTGTCTGCGCCCGAGCCGGTGACTGACGGAAAGCTATCGCGGGCAAGCGCGCTCCTACACATTCAGCGCCGGGCGATAAAATCCCGACCAAACTAAACCCCTCCCCCCGCGGTCTCTGACTTAACCCCTCCCAGAGCCTGCGCATGCCAAAAGCTGTCAATTTCGCCAAGCGCTGGTTTGCCGAGCGTGGCTGGAAACCCTTCCCCTTCCAGAAAGAAGTCTGGGCCGCCGTTGCTCGCGGCGAGTCGGGCCTGCTGCACGCCAGCACCGGCGCGGGCAAGACCTACTCGGTGTGGTTTGCCGCGCTCAACCAGTTCGCCCGGGCCGCACCCGAACCGACCGAGCTCAAGCCGCGCAAACGCAAGCCCGTCGCGGCGCCCCTCAGCGTGGTGTGGATCACGCCCATGCGCGCCCTCGCTGCCGACACCGCCCGGGCGCTGGAAGGCCCGTTGCAGGACTTACAGATTCCGTGGAGCGTTGGCCTGCGCACGGGCGACACCAGCAGCAGCGAACGCGCCAAACAGGGCCGGCGCCTGCCCTCCGCGTTGATCACCACGCCGGAGAGCCTCACCTTGCTGCTGACCCGTGCCGACGCCCAGGCAACGATGTCGACGCTGAAGATGGTGGTGGTCGATGAATGGCACGAGCTGATCGGCAACAAGCGCGGCATTCAGCTGCAACTGGCGCTGGCGAGGCTGCGGCAGTGGAATCCCGAGCTGGTCATCTGGGGCCTTTCCGCGACCCTCGGCAATCAGGAGCACGCGCAACAGGTGCTGGTGGGCGATCATGGCACCACCGTCCACGGCAAGGTGGTCAAGGAATTGATCGTGGACACGCTGTTGCCGCCCTCCATCGAGCGCTTCCCCTGGGCCGGGCACATGGGTTTGCGCATGCTCCCTCAGGTGCTGGCCGAGGTCGACAGCTGCTCAAGCTGTTTGCTGTTCACCAACACCCGGGCACAGTCGGAGGTCTGGTATCAGGCGTTGCTGGAAGCCCGCCCTGACTGGGCCGGCCTGATCGCGCTGCACCACGGGTCACTGTCCCGGGAGGTCCGCGACTGGGTCGAACGCGCGCTGAAAGAAGGCCACCTGAAAGCGGTGGTTTGCACCTCCAGCCTCGACCTTGGCGTGGATTTTCTGCCGGTCGAGCGCGTACTGCAAATCGGCTCGGCCAAGGGCGTCGCGCGGCTGATGCAGCGTGCGGGACGTTCAGGCCACGCCCCAGGCCGCCCGTCACGGGTCACGCTGGTGCCGACCCACAGCCTGGAACTCGTCGAGGCCGCCGCCGCCCGCGACGCCGTTAACGCGCGCCTGATCGAACCTCGCGAATCACCCCACAAGCCGCTGGATGTCCTCGTACAACATTTGGTGAGCATGGCCCTCGGCGGCGGCTTTACCCCCGACGCCTTACTCGCCGAAATCCGCACCGCCTGGGCGTACCGCGACCTGACCGATGAGGAATGGGAATGGGCGCTGGCGTTCGTGCGCTACGGCGGCCTGTCCCTGACCGCTTACCCCGACTATCGTCGCGTCGAGCCTGATGAAGACGGCATCTGGCGCGTCCCCGATGCACGCCTCGCCCGCCGCCACCGCATGAGCGTGGGCACCATCGTCAGCGACGCCAGCATCAACGTGAAGTATTGGAGCAAGGGCGGCGGCGGCGGATCACTGGGTAGCGTCGAGGAGGGCTTCATTGCCCGCTTGAAACCCGGAGATGGCTTTTTGTTCAGCGGTCGTCTGCTGGAACTGGTGCGCGTTGAGAACATGACCGCGTACGTAAAAAAGGCTACAGGCAAGAAAGCCGCCGTCCCGCGCTGGAATGGTGGGCGAATGCCGCTCTCAAACGAATTGGCCGTCGCCGTTGTCGAGAAGTTCGATGCCGCTGCCAGGGGCGACTTCAGCAGCCCCGAGATGCACATCGTCAGCCCGCTGCTGGAAGTGCAACGACAATGGTCAGCACTGCCGCGCAAGGACACCCTGCTGGCAGAAGTCTTGAAGTCTCGCGAAGGCTGGCATCTGTTTCTCTATCCCTTCGCCGGCCGGCATGTGCACTTGGGGCTGGCGAGCCTGCTGGCCTGGCGCCTGAGCCGAGACACGCCACTGACCTTCTCGATCGCGGTGAACGACTACGGCTTCGAGCTGCTCAGTGCTACGCCGATCGACTGGAACGAGCGCCTGACGACTCAGCTGTTTTCCGAGGACGATCTGCTGGCCGATATCATTGCCAGCCTGAACGCCGGCGAACTGGCCTTGCGCCGCTTCCGCGAGATTGCCCGCATTGCCGGGCTCGTGTTCTCCGGCTACCCCGGCGCGCCTAAAAGCAACCGACAATTGCAGGCCTCCAGCGGCTTGTTCTTCGAAGTGTTCAAACAGTACGACGCCGGCAACCTGCTGCTGACCCAGGCCCAGGAAGAGGTGCTGCGGCAGGAACTCGATGTCGCCCGTCTTGAACAAACGCTCAGCCGCATCAATAACCGGACCCTGGATTTGCACGTGATCAAACGCCCTACCCCGATGGCCTTCCCGCTGCTTGTAGAGCGCATGCGCGAGAGCCTCAGCACCGAGAAACTTTCCGACCGCATCGCGCGCATGGTCAGCGACCTCGAGAAAGCCGCAGGACCTGAGGTCATGACGTGAGGCCGTATCTTTCGATTCAGCTGGCAGGTGCGGAGCTGTGGTTACTGGCGGACAAAGCCATTTATTACCCGGCCGAGCGAGCGCTGTTGATTGCCGACGCCCACTTTGGCAAGGCCGCTGCCTACCGACGGCTGGGTCAGCCCGTCCCCCATGGCACAACCGACGCTAACCTTCAACGCCTGGACGCACTGCTGGCGAGCTATGACTGTGACCGGTTGATCTTTCTGGGGGATTTCCTGCACGCCCCCGAATCCCACGCGGCCGGCACGCTGTCGGCCATTCAGGCATGGCGGGACAAACATCCTGGTCTGGCAATCACATTGATTCGGGGTAACCACGACAAACGTGCAGGCGACCCGCCGTCGGAATTGCGCATCGAAATCGTCGAGGAACCGATGTTTCTGGGCCCGTATGCGCTCCAGCACGAACCTGACCCGCACCCTGATTTTCACGTCCTGGCGGGCCATGTGCACCCGGCCTACCGGCTGTACGGCCGAGGACGTCAACGATTACGGCTGCCATGCTTTTACGTGCTGCCACGGGTGAGCCTGCTGCCAGCATTTGGGGCTTTTACGGGGGGGATGAATATCGACCGCGCTGAGAACAGCAAGGTTTATGTGGTGGGAGATGGTGCGGTGTGGGAGGCAGTTTGAAGCGCGAGAACAGCCGCTTTTAATCCTGAGAGGATGACGTCAAAAAAGCAGGAGAAAACGGCGCATGACCCGGCGAGGCAGAGCGGTCCCGCCGATGCAAAGGCACCGGCGGGGCGTGACTCAGGCGACCGGCGCGGGTGGCGGCTCGTCCGGTATTGTCGGCACGCCACCCTCGTCAGGCTGAGGGTATTCGTTTGGACTGTCTGGGTCTGGCTGCCCGGGAATGCCCCCGGCGACCATATTGTTAAGGTGTGGATGCGCTAACAGCGACCAAGCCAGCAAACCAACCTGATTGGCACTCGGGTCGGGTTCCTTGCTGCTGGTGTTGATGTGTCTCTTCATAGGGCACTCCTGAGCGTTGGCCCCACCCGCATGGTGCGGATGGGAACAGTTCAGTCAATAGAGTGCGGATTCCGAGACAAATTCAGTGCCCAGCTGACAAATGGCGCGATTAGGTACGCGGCAGCGTCACACCGCGCTGGCCCTGGTACTTGCCGCCACGGTCCTTGTAGGAGACTTCACACTCTTCGTCGGATTCCAGGAAAAGCATCTGTGCGACGCCTTCGTTGGCGTAGATCTTCGCCGGCAGCGTGGTGGTGTTGGAGAACTCCAGGGTCACGTGGCCTTCCCATTCAGGCTCAAGCGGCGTCACGTTGACGATGATGCCGCAGCGCGCATAGGTGCTTTTGCCCAGGCAGATGGTCAGCACGTTACGCGGAATGCGGAAATATTCGACGGTGCGAGCCAGCGCAAAGGAGTTCGGCGGGATGATGCAGACGTCGCTTTTGACGTCTACAAAACTTTTTTCATCGAAATTCTTCGGGTCGACGGTGGCCGAATTGATGTTGGTGAACACCTTGAATTCGTCGGCGCAACGCACGTCGTAGCCGTAGCTGGAAACGCCGAAAGAGATCACTCGATCAGCGCCTTCGCCGCGCACCTGACGCTCCACAAACGGCTCGATCATGCCGTGTTCCTGCGCCATGCGGCGAATCCACTTGTCCGATTTGATGCTCATGGCGGTGTCCTGAATAGCGAGGTGAAAAAGATGTCCGGCATCTTACCGGTCGAACGCCCCGGGTTCAAAGATTGCGCGCCGTCTGAATTAAAGACGTTGAGCCACCTCAAGAAAAAATCGCAGACAGCCCCTTTGCACATCTGAAAAAGTGGGGTAAGGTGGCTCCACTGTGTTGCTTGTGTCACTGAGAATATCTACACGATGTTGAATTTCGATCCAACCATCTCCAAGAATTTTTCCTGCTCTTTGCACTCAGTCTCGGCCAGGGCACTTCCTGAGTCGCAGTTAACTTTGTCCAAGGAGATACACCATGTCTAATCGCCAAACTGGTACCGTTAAGTGGTTCAACGATGAAAAAGGCTTCGGCTTCATCACTCCACAATCGGGTGACGACCTGTTCGTTCACTTCAAAGCTATCCAATCTGACGGCTTCAAAAGCCTGAAAGAAGGCCAACAGGTCTCTTTCATCGCTACCCGCGGTCAGAAAGGCATGCAAGCTGAAGAAGTTCAAGTTATCTAACTTGTACTGATTAGCTTAAAAAACCCCGCCCTCAAAAGCGGGGTTTTTTTATGCCTGCAGAAAGGGCATTTCTACACATCCCGCCTGCAACCCCTGCCTCAACGCTTACTACCGCGACATGCCGAGCATCCGACACATCGCGTCTCCAGCCTACGCCTTAGCGCATCAGTCGTCGCTCACAGAGATACTCGGCATCTCCGCAGACGCGGCTTCCTGCAGCACGATCCGCGCGCCGACGTGACGCGCCAGCTCCTGATACACCATCGCAATCTGACTTTCGGGCTCGGCAATCGCCGTTGGCTTGCCTCCATCGGCCTGCTCTCGAATCACCATGGACAGCGGCAGCGAGGCCAGCAACTCGACGCCATATTGCGTCGCCAGCTTTTCCCCTCCGCCTTCGCCAAACAGATGCTCGGCATGACCGCAGTTCGAGCAGATATGCACGGCCATGTTTTCAACGACACCCAGCACCGGGATGTTGACCTTGCGGAACATCTCCACGCCTTTCTTCGCGTCCAGCAATGCAAGATCCTGCGGGGTCGTGACAATGACTGCGCCTGCAACCGGGACCTTCTGCGCGAGGGTCAGCTGGATATCACCGGTGCCTGGCGGCATGTCGATGACCAGGTAATCGAGATCATCCCAGGCGGTCTGGGTCACCAGTTGCAGCAGCGCCCCTGACACCATCGGCCCTCTCCAGACCATCGGCGTGTTGTCGTCGGTCAGAAACGCCATGGACATGACTTCGATGCCATGGGCCTCGATCGGCACGAACCACTTCTGATCCTTGATCTTCGGACGGGTGCCTTCGGCGATGCCGAACATGACGCCCTGGCTCGGGCCGTAGATATCGGCATCAAGAATGCCGACGCGCGCGCCTTCGCGAGAAAGCGCCAACGCCAGGTTCGCCGCCGTCGTGGATTTACCGACGCCGCCTTTACCCGACGCAACGGCCACAATGTTCTTCACATTGGCCAGGCCGGGGATCTGGCCGAGGGCTTTGTGAGGGTGAATCACCGAAGTAATCTGGACGCTGGCCGATGCCACACCGTCCAGCCCCTCGATCGCCATCTGCAGTATCTGCGCCCAGCCGTTCTTGAACAGCGCGGCCGCATAACCCAGCTCCAGCTGGACACTCACGCGGTCGCCGTCGATCTCGATGGCGCGGACACACCCGGCGCTGACCGGGTCCTGATTCAAGTAAGGATCGGTGTACTGGCGAAGGACGGCTTCCACCGTTGCGCGATTGACAGCGCTCATGGGTGACTCCCTATAAAGACTGACTAAAACAGGCGGCCATCCTACCTTGTATGCCTGATAAAGAACGCAACGGCGTTTCCTTTCAAGCACATCGGCAGATTCCGACATGCAGCGCGGGATGAAAAAAAACGCTCAGGCCTTTATAGTGGCCGACCTCCGTTTCACTTCAAGTAGCCGAGCCCAATGTCCGAGCCACGCAAGATTCTCGTCACCAGCGCCCTGCCCTATGCCAACGGTTCCATTCACCTTGGCCACATGCTCGAGTACATCCAGACCGACATGTGGGTGCGCTTTCAAAAGCACCGCGGCAACCAGTGCATTTACGTGTGCGCGGACGACGCCCATGGCTCGGCCATCATGCTGCGCGCCGAGAAAGAAGGCATCACGCCCGAGCAACTCATTGCCAACGTGCAGGCCGAGCACAGCGCCGACTTCGCTGACTTCCTGGTGGACTTCGACAACTTCCACTCGACCCACGCCGAAGAAAACCGCGTGCTGTCGAGCGAGATCTACACACGCCTTCGCGACGCCGGCCACATCGCCACGCGCTCCGTGACGCAATATTTCGACCCGGAAAAGAAAATGTTCCTGGCCGACCGCTTCATCAAAGGCACCTGCCCGAAATGCGGCACTGAAGACCAGTACGGTGACAACTGCGAAAAGTGCGGCGCGACCTACGCCCCGACTGACCTTAAAGATCCGAAGTCCGCGATTTCCGGCGCGACCCCGGTGCTCCGAGACTCCAAGCATTTCTTTTTCGACCTGCCCGCGTTCGACGCCATGCTCAAAAGCTGGACGCGAAGCGGCACGCTGCAGGACGCCGTGGCGAACAAGATCGCCGAATGGCTCGATTCCGGCCTTCAGCAGTGGGACATTTCCCGTGATGCGCCGTATTTCGGCTTCGAGATCCCCGACGAGCCGGGCAAATATTTCTACGTGTGGCTGGACGCTCCAATTGGCTACATGGCGAGCTTCAAGAACCTCTGCGCGCGCCGCCCGGATCTGGACTTTGACGCCTACTGGAGCAAAGACTCGACCACCGAGCTTTACCACTTCATCGGCAAAGACATCGTCAACTTCCATGCGCTGTTCTGGCCAGCGATGCTCGAAGGCTCAGGCTTCCGCAAGCCTACCGGCATCAACGTCCACGGCTACCTGACCGTCAACGGCCAGAAGATGTCGAAATCCCGCGGCACCTTTATCAAGGCACGCACGTACCTTGAGCACCTGTCGCCGGAATACCTGCGTTACTACTACGCGGCCAAGCTGGGCCGTGGCGTCGACGATCTCGACCTGAACCTTGAAGACTTCGTGCAGAAGGTCAACTCTGACCTGATCGGCAAGGTGGTGAACATCGCCAGCCGTTGCGCGGGCTTCATTCAGAAAGGCAACGCAGGTTTGCTGGTGGCCGGCAATGCCGAGCCCGAGCTGACCGATGCTTTTCACGCCGCAGCGCCAAGCATTGCCGATGCCTACGAGGCACGTGACTTTGCCCGTGCGATGCGCGAGATCATGGCGCTGGCCGACCGCGCCAATGCCTGGATCGCCGACAAGGCGCCCTGGTCGCTGGCCAAGCAGGAAGGTAAACAGGACGAGGTTCAGGCTATCTGCGCCCTGGGCATCAATCTGTTCCGTCAGTTGGTGATATTCCTCAAGCCTGTGCTGCCGAATCTGGCCGCAGACGCCGAGCAGTTCCTCAACGTCGCGCCACTGACCTGGGATGACCACCAGACGCTGCTGAGCAATCATCAGCTCAACCCGTTCCAGCCGTTAATGACACGCATCGACCCCGTAAAAGTGGAAGCCATGACCGACGCATCGAAAGAAGACCTGGCCGCCAGCGCCACCGACACAGGTGCGGCACCGCAGGGCAATGGTGAGCTGACCAAAGACCCGCTCTCGCCAGAGATCGACTTCGACGCCTTCGCGGCGATTGACCTGCGCGTCGCGCTGATCGAAAAAGCCGAGCACGTCGAAGGCGCCGACAAGCTGCTGCGCCTGACACTGGACATCGGCGACGAGAAGCGCAACGTCTTCTCCGGTATCAAGAGCGCTTACCCGAACCCGGCGGAGCTGGAGGGTCGATTGACGATGATGATCGCCAACCTGAAGCCTCGGAAAATGCGCTTTGGTATCTCCGAAGGCATGGTGATGGCAGCGGGCCCTGGCGGTGAAGAGATTTACCTGCTGAGCCCTGACAGCGGCGCCAAGCCCGGTCAGCGCATCAAGTAACCCGCCCCGAACCGTCACATTCTGCACGTTATCGACGGCCCGCTCGGGTCGTCGATCGGGTCCAAGCATGAGCCTGATTCAGCGCATCGACGCCCTGCTGCCGCAAACCCAGTGTGGGAAATGCGGCCACCCAGGCTGCCAGCCCTACGCCGAAGGCATTGCCAGCGGCGAAGCCATCAACAAGTGTCCACCCGGTGGCGTCGAGACCCTCGCGGCACTGGCTCGACTGCTGAATGTGCCGGTACTGCAACTGGATGTGGAACGGGGGAACGCGCCGGCGCAAGTAGCCTTCATTCGCGAGGCCGAATGCATCGGTTGCACCAAATGCATTCAGGCCTGTCCCGTGGACGCGATCGTCGGCGCCGCCAAGCTGATGCACACCGTCATCGTTGAAGAATGCACCGGCTGTGACCTGTGCGTTGCCCCCTGCCCGGTCGACTGCATCGACATGCTGCCGCTGCCGATGACATCGGTGCCGTTCAATGGCGATTGTGCGATGGATGAGGCCCAGCGATCAGCCAGAGCCTTCAAACGCGGTCGCGCGCGGCAACGCTTCGACGCGCGCTCAGCCCGCATGCAGCGCGATGAGCAGCGACGCCAGGCCGAACGCCAGGCTCGCCAGCTACGGACTGCCACGCCCGCCGTTGTCCAGCCAGACCCGGCGCAGGCCGCTTTAGCCCGCATTCGCTCAAAACCTTCGACAGGCAGTGACGCGCCGCTGAAACAGGCACGCGCCCAGGTCGCCATGAGCAGAGCTCAATTGCTGAAGTCGCTGAAAGCCTTTGGTCACCCGCCGATTGCCGAACACGCCGCACAACTCGTGCAGTTGCAGCGCGGCCTCGACGAGGCAGAGCACGCCCTCGCCCAGTTACAAAACCCGGCGCCCGCAGCACCGCCTTCTCAGGAAAAGCCTACCCCATGAACGCCGCCAAACGCCTTGAGATCTTTCGTCGTTTGCACGAAGACACTCCCGATCCCAAAACCGAACTGGCTTACACCACGCCGTTCGAGTTGCTGATCGCCGTGATCCTCTCGGCGCAAGCCACCGATGTCAGCGTCAACAAGGCCACGGCGCGTCTCTACCCGGTCGCCAATACGCCTCAGGCTATTTACGCGTTAGGTGTCGAGGGTTTGTCTGCCTATATCAAGACCATCGGCCTGTACAACAGCAAGGCGCGGAACGTGATCGAAACGTGCCGCCTGCTGACTGAACTGCACGCAGGGGAAGTGCCGCAAACCCGAGAGGCGCTTGAAGCCCTCCCCGGCGTGGGCCGCAAGACCGCGAACGTGGTCCTGAACACCGCGTTCCGCCAGTTGGCAATGGCGGTTGACACGCACATCTTCCGCGTCAGCAACCGCACCGGCATCGCGCCCGGGAAGAATGTGGTGGAAGTTGAAAACAAGCTGATGAAATTCGTGCCCAGGGATTACCTCATGGATGCGCACCACTGGCTGATTCTTCACGGCCGTTACGTGTGTATTGCGCGCAAGCCCCGGTGTGGCAGCTGCCGGATCGAGGACCTGTGCGAATACAAGGCCAAGACCTCTGACGATTGAACGATAGCGTCTCCGGGCTTCGATCGATTAAAAAAATCTTTTTTACCCGCGCGGGGTTTGTCGCTATAAGAGGCGCCAACGACTGTTCACGCCTGAGGCTGAATCATGAGCGATGAAAAAGACACCATCGAAGTTGACGATGACTTCGTGATCGAAGAGCCGGAGGAAGTCCCGCCCGTGCCGGTAGAGACCGCCAAGACCAACCTCAGCAAGCGCCGCACCATCGATAACATGCTGGAAGAGCGTCGCCTGCAAAGGCAGCTTGCAGACTACGATTTCGATCTCTGACCACTCCTCGTAACGTCCTGCCTGAAGGCCTCTCCTAGAGAGGCTTGGGCAGAATACATGAGCGGAAAACGCCGCCTGAAGCACCGTTGTCCCCCGGCAATCAAACCAGTCCATTACGCTGCGCGAGTTCGATGAGGTCGACCAGTGAATGCGCATTGAGTTTGAGCAACAGACGCGTCTTGTAGGTACTGACCGTCTTGTTGCTCAGGAACATGCCATCAGCGATTTCCTTGTTGGTCTTGCCACGGGCCAACTGCTGCAACACCATCATTTCCCTTCCCGACAGACGATCCACCATCTCCGCCTCACTGGCGTTCCCGAGACTGGAGCGCACCGTGTGCAACGCCTGATTGGGGAAATAGCTGTAACCGGACAACACCGCCTTGATGGCGCTGAGCAATTCGGTCAAATCCTGCTGTTTGCAGACATAACCCGCCGCGCCTGCCTGCATACAACGCATTGAGAAATGCCCCGGTGCCTGGGAAGTCAGGATCAGCACTTTGAAGGCCAGCGTCATTGCCGACAATCGGGCGATGACCTCCAGGCCATCGAGCTTGGGGATGCCTATGTCCAGAATGACAATGTCCGGCAAGTGCTCGCGCGCCAGTTGTAACGCATCCACGCCGTTATCCGTCTCGGCAATGACTTCGTAGCCATGGCGTTCCATCAACATGCGTACGGCGAGCCTAATGACCGGGTGATCATCCACGATCAACACTTTATTCATGAGCAGTCCATTCTTCGCTGTTCGAATTTTCAGAGTCCGCACAATAGCTTAGTCGTTTAGTGCTTTGCATGGCGCTCCTCCCTGCAGACCAGCAGGCAAAGACCTTTCTCACTCAACCAACAGAAAAATCCTACAAAACCTGCCCTATCCGCTCTATTTTTAACGATGTTCAATCCCGTCTCAGTACGTGACCGCATAATTTCCGAGACCGCAAGTGGTAATTTTTGAATCCTGAATACGCTGAGCATTTCTGATTATATGAATGCTGGTTGATAGTGCGGTTTGTCCTAAGGTAGGTCGGCGAGCCGTTGTCTCGCCGACCGGTTTGAATGTGCGGAAATCCAGGGCTTTCCGTGACGCGCTGGGAAATGTGTTTCCTCCATGCCGCACTGCCTGAGGCTAATGGCCTGTAGCCCTTTCACCATCAGGGTTATGGCTTCAGCATATGCCCATCTCACCAAGCTGCCAGCAAACAAAAATCATAAAATATTACAGGCCATGCGAGGCATGGGCGAACGCACACACTTGGTTAAATGGCACACGTGGGTTCGACGAGTTTCATTACATATTAAATGCTCGAAAGGACCTACAGCGGATTCAGAAATTTCTGAACAGCTCGGATCAACTTTCAACTGTTCTTACCCTGACACGGGGCCGAGAAGCGGGATAAGAACTTACGCCACTTAACCGCCTCCCTTCGCTGCGACCCCTTTCAAAAACGACTGCGTTACAGCGCCATTTTAAATACGGGGCTGTCCCGCCTTTCACGTAATACTATTCAGCTCATAACATCCAGCACCCTCAAGTCATTCCAGAAAAATACTACATAACTAACGGACTATTATTACCGCCGAGAACATCACCCAAAGACACTAAAAAACAAACTGCCTGTTTTTTGGCTTTTCACTTGCCAAACCTATTACCACTCGTTACTTTTTGATGAGCGAACGGTTCAGCCGCTGTTAGTTAGTGGCTTTGATCACCCTATAAGATTATTGCGTATATAAAGACTGGTGTTTCTTTTGTCAGCAGTCCATGCGCAGGCCACGCTTCGGCATGAATAAGCCATTCAGTGTTTAAACGCTCTTCAGCGTGACCGTCCCGGCAGTGAAGGCTGTTTAGTTGATATGTTCAAAGGAACCTACCATGACCAAGAAAATAAAATACTCCATTGGCGCAAGCAGCGACCCTCTCAAACTGGCGGAAGCGGTAGAGCGCTACGTTTCCCAGGGTGGCGTCATTAATGTCATTGCAGAAGGAGAGTCACGGGAGACCGAAGTGTCGCGGCAAAGCCGGGACACCGATCCGGAAGCGGACCTGTGCACCAAGGTCGATCTTCTCAAGGGGCTTGTTGCCAAGGGAGCGGGTGTCGCCGCGCTGCAATACTCGCTGCGCATGAACCAGAAGGACATCAAGCGACTGGCCAACGAGAACGGCCTGAAGATCCGCTACTGCCAACCCGTTCGCCGGTCACGCACGTCACGGCAACGAGAGCCGGCAACCCTGGACGACGCCACTGCCGGGCATGCCATGCATTACTCGGCGCTGGGTTACACCGTTCCCGAAATCGCTCAACTGCTGGGCGTCGGCGTACGGGATATCCGGGACATCGCAAAAGCCTATCGCTTTGAGTTTCGAACAACTTCGCAAGGGGATACGGCTGAGAAAACCGCTGGCGAAGAGACCGATTTGCCAACATGACGCAGGGAATAATGCAGAGCGCGAGCGCGTGTTTTAACGCCTGTAAACGGGGACACTCATCGGCGAGCGCGGGCGCGGGAAGAGTTTCGAAAGAATCCCCTGCGATAAACGAGGGACAGGTGTAGTGAGTGCAGCCCGAACAGGGCTGCACATCAATCAAGACAGCGATCAGAACAACTTGCGGCCCTTGTTCGCTGCAATGCGCATGCGCAACGCGTTGAGCTTGATGAAGCCCGCAGCGTCTGCCTGATCGTAGGCGCCACCGTCTTCTTCAAATGTCGCGATGTTGGCATCGAACAGCGACTCGTCGGACTTGCGACCGGTCACGATCACGTTGCCTTTATAAAGCTTCAAACGCACGACGCCATTCACGTGGGCCTGCGAAGCATCGATCATCTGCTGCAGCATAAGACGCTCAGGGCTCCACCAGTAACCGGTGTAGATCAGGCTGGCGTACTTGGGCATCAGCTCGTCTTTGAGGTGAGCGACTTCGCGGTCCAGGGTGATCGATTCGATCGCACGGTGACCGCGCAGCATGATGGTGCCGCCCGGGGTCTCGTAGCAGCCGCGGGATTTCATGCCGACGTAGCGGTTCTCGACGATGTCCAGACGACCGATTCCATGCTCGCCGCCAATGCGGTTCAGGGTGGCAAGGACGGTGGCCGGGGTCATTTCAACGCCGTCCAGCGCCACGATGTCGCCGTTGCGGTAGGTCAGTTCCAGATACTGCGCCTTGTCCGGCGCGTTTTCCGGCGACACTGTCCACCGCCACATGTCTTCTTCGTGCTCGGTCCAGGTGTCTTCCAGCACGCCGCCTTCATAGGAGATGTGCAGCAGGTTGGCGTCCATCGAGTACGGGGATTTTTTCTTGCCGTGACGCTCGATCGGGATCGCGTGCTTCTCGGCGTAATCCATGAGCTTCTCGCGGGACAGCAAGTCCCACTCGCGCCATGGCGCAATGACTTTCACGCCAGGCTTGAGTGCGTAGGCGCCCAGCTCGAAGCGAACCTGGTCGTTGCCTTTGCCGGTGGCGCCGTGGGAAATGGCGTCAGCGCCGGTTTCGTTGGCGATTTCGATGAGGCGTTTGGCGATCAGGGGACGCGCGATGGAAGTACCCAGCAGGTACTCGCCTTCGTAGACGGTGTTGGCGCGAAACATCGGGAACACGAAATCACGCACGAACTCTTCGCGCAGGTCGTCGATGTAGATTTCTTTGACGCCCATGGCCTGCGCCTTGGCGCGTGCTGGCTCGACTTCTTCGCCCTGACCCAGGTCAGCGGTGAAGGTCACCACCTCGCAGTTGTACGTATCTTGCAGCCACTTGAGGATCACCGAAGTATCCAGGCCACCGGAATACGCGAGAACTACCTTGTTTACGTCCGCCATGCCATCACTCCAACGCGTTGTACGGAAAACCGACGAGTTTACCGATCACGCGCGGGAATTTACAGTGTCGCGACAGCTTCTGACGACAAAGCGACAGATTCTGTCAGTCAGACGACCTGGCCGCGGAGCATCACGAGGCCTTGGCGGGAGCCGTGCTCGCCGCTGTTGCAGGCGCAGCACCCGGGGCTGGCGTCGCCGCGGGCCCAGGCAACGGAGCCGGTATCGGAGCAGGTGCAGCGGATGGCAGCACGGCTGGGGTCTGCTGCGCCACACGATCCAGGTGAATGTTCACCCGACGGTTGCGCGCGCGGTTGGCGTTGTTGGTGTTTGGCGCCAGCGGGTACTGTTCGCCGTGGAAGCGCAGGGTTATCTGCTCTTCCGGGATGCCTTGGGCTTTGAGGTAGTCCATGACCGACAGCGCACGACGCCGCGACAGATCGCGGTTGGTCAATCGGTTACCGCTGTTGTCGGAGTGACCATCGAGTTCGACGTGATTGACCGTCGGATCAGCCTTCATATAAGCCAGCACGGTGTCCAGCTTGCGCTTGGCGGAAGCGTCCAGCTCGATGCCGCCGCCGGGGAAGCCGATCTCGGACTGCCGCACTTGTTCGAAATTCATCGGCAACAGCTTCGCCGTGCACACTTGAAACTCGCCGTAGGCCTTGCTGAATTTGACCGGCAGCAGACGGACCTCCATCGCGCCGCCACCGTCACGCAGAGAGTGGCGAATCACCGGGCTGCGCCCCTCCATCAGGCCCGCAATCAGACGCGTAGCCTGAGCCTGATTGGTATTGAAAGGAATCTCGCCGCTGCCGACTTTCACCGCACCAAGATTGAGATCATTGCGGCCCGGCTGCCATGGCGCCGCAGCGGCAATCAACATGGCCGAACCGGACGCCAGACTGTAGCCATTTGCTTTCAAGCGAAACGTCGGCTGCTCACCCGCGCGGCGCACGAACTCCCCGGCACCGAAATCGGTGATCGGCTGCGTCAACCTGCACTCGAACTGATCACCTTCCACCTTCCACTCAATATTCTCCAGACGGGTCTGGAAGGTGAGCGCCATGGCTGGCAGGCTGGCAAACGCGCTGAGCAGGGCTAGATATCGCTGGCGCACGGGAGGCTCCACTAAATTCACGTGTAACAAGATTTATGACTTACACGTGGCTATCGGTAACTTGCCGCAAAACTTGATAGCGAGTGCCTGGAGGAGTCTTTTCCGGTAGCATTCCCAGCGAGTTTGACCCGCCTGGAATCCCCAATGTCCGAACGCCTGACCCTCCTGCGCCCCGACGACTGGCATATCCATCTTCGAGATGGCGCTGTTTTGCCCCACACCGTCGCCGACGTTGCGCGCACTTTTGGCCGCGCGATTATCATGCCGAACCTCGTGCCCCCGGTACGCAACGCGGAGCAAGCGGACGCCTACCGTCAGCGCATCCTCGCTGCGCGCCCGCAAGGCAGTCGCTTCGAGCCGCTGATGGTGCTTTACCTGACCGACCTGACCCAGCCCGAAGAGATTCGCGCCGCGAAGGCCAGTGGTTTCGTTTATGCCGCCAAGTTGTACCCGGCAGGCGCGACCACCAACTCCGATTCGGGCGTGACCAGTGTCGACAAGATCTTCCCGGTGCTCGAGGCGATGGCTGAAGTGGGCCTGCCGCTGCTGATCCACGGCGAAGTGACCCGCGGCGACATCGACGTGTTCGACCGCGAGAAGATTTTCATCGATGAGCACATGCGGCGTGTCGTCGAGCGTTTTCCGACGTTGAAAGTGGTGTTTGAACACATCACCACCGCCGACGCCGTGCAGTTCGTCAATGAAGCGTCGGCCAATGTCGGTGCGACCATTACTGCGCACCACCTCCTGTACAACCGCAACCACATGCTCGTGGGCGGCATCCGTCCCCACTTCTATTGCCTGCCGATTCTCAAGCGCAACACCCACCAGGTCGCCCTGCTTGATGCCGCCACCAGCGGCAACAGCAAGTTCTTCCTCGGGACGGACTCCGCGCCCCATGCGCAGCACGCGAAGGAAGCAGCGTGCGGTTGCGCAGGCTGCTACACCGCGTTTGCCGCCATCGAGCTTTACGCCGAGGCGTTCGAATCACGCAATGCGCTGGACAAGCTGGAAGGTTTTGCCAGTCTGCACGGACCGGCCTTCTATGGCCTGCCGACCAACACCGAGACCATTACCCTGGTTCGTGACGAGTGGACGGCCCCCGCCAGCCTGCCGTTTGGCGAGCTTTCTGTTATCCCGCTGCGCGCCGGTGAAAAACTGCGCTGGCGCCTGCTGGAGGAAAACGCGTGAGTGAAGAACATTACGAAGACGAGCAAGAAGGTTCCGGTGGCGGTACAGGGTCCCGACACCCGATGGCTGCCCGTTTTCGCGGTTACCTGCCCGTTGTGGTTGACGTAGAAACAGGCGGGTTCAACTGCGCCACTGATGCGTTGCTGGAAATCGCCGCCACCACTATCGGCATGGACGAGAAGGGCTTTGTCTTTCCTGACCACACGTATTTCTTCCGTGTCGAACCCTTCGAAGGCGCCAATGTTGAAGCGGCGGCGCTGGAGTTCACCGGCATCAAGCTGGACCACCCGCTGCGCA
This sequence comes from Pseudomonas sp. KU26590, assembly GCF_026153515.1. Taxonomy (NCBI): domain Bacteria; kingdom Pseudomonadati; phylum Pseudomonadota; class Gammaproteobacteria; order Pseudomonadales; family Pseudomonadaceae; genus Pseudomonas; species Pseudomonas sp. KU26590. The sequence goes on along the minus strand of NZ_CP110644.1, from coordinate 1,735,051 downwards.
TGGCCGTGAGCGAAGAAACCGCGCTGACGGACATCTTCCGCGGCATCCGCAAGGCGCTGAAAGCCAACGGCTGCAAGCGGGCAATTCTGGTCGGCCACAACGCCAGCTTTGACCTGGGCTTTCTCAACGCAGCGGTTGCGCGGCTCGACATGAAGCGTAACCCGTTCCACCCGTTCTCCAGCTTCGACACCGCGACGCTGGCGGGCCTGGCGTACGGTCAGACTGTTCTGGCGAAAGCCTGCCAGTCGGCGGACATCGATTTCGACGGTCGCGAGGCCCATTCCGCCCGTTATGACACCGAAAAGACTGCCGAGCTGTTCTGCGGCATCGTCAACCGCTGGAAAGAAATGGGCGGCTGGCACGACTTCGACAACTGAGTCGATGCGGCTGCGCGATACAAGAACCGGCCCATGTGGCCGGTTTTTTTATGGGGTGGGATCGAGAGTCAGTGACCGGCCTAAAGCCCTCAGGGTCCTGACTGGCCCCTTCCCGGCTAAAGCCGGTCCCACTAAAAAGCACACCGCGTACAACCCGTGGGACCGGCTTCAGCCGGGAAGCTTCTGCTCTGCTTTTGATCTTGACCTTCGTGCGCGATAGACCGGACACCACAAATCGCGACTTGGGTGCAGGCTGAACGCAGGTCTCGCGCAGTGGGCCGAGCCGCATGGATGCGGCGAGAGCGCCGTCAGGACATGGATGTCCGTTCGGCGCGGGCCCACGGAGCGAGACCGGAGTGAAGGTACTCCGACGCAGGAGGAGCCCAACCAGGAGCAGGGCCTTTTTGGTTACTTTTTCGGCTCTTGGAAAAAGTGACCCGCCGTAAGGGCGGAACCATAATCAGCACCACCGCAAAAACCGGATATACACTCAAGCCTAACAAGCGATCAAACCCACCCAACCACTCATCGGCAGTCACCTAAAAAAGCCTGAGTAGTTTTGACAAGCATTCTCATTAACATTAGTATCCCTCGCATTGAGCCAATCACTCAGCGACGGTTTCTTATATGTATGTCTGCCTCTGCCAAGGTGTTACCGACGGACAAATCCGTGAAGCAATCATGGAAGGATGCTGCAGCTATCGTGACGTCCGCGAAACCCTGGGTGTCGCCAGCAAGTGTGGGAAATGTGCATGCCTGGCGAAGGAAGTGGTGCGTGAAACCCTGACCGAGCTGCAAAGCAGTCACGCCGCCCTCGCCTATCCCGCAGAATTTTCAGCTGCCTGAATGACCGCTTTCAAACAAAACCGGACCTCGTCCGGTTTTTTTATGCCTTTAATTCAATCGCTTAGCCACAAGATGCGGAACACAAACATTCTTATTCCTATTTATTTTCACTTATTATTCAATAACTTAGGTTTGACAGAGTTATAGAGGGGGCTCAGACTTGCCGCCTGTATTACCTATACCTTCGACAGGACCCGATCATGAAAGGCGACATCACAGTCATCCAGCATCTCAACAAGATCCTCGGTAACGAGCTGGTCGCGATCAATCAATACTTCCTGCATGCGCGCATGTATGAAGATTGGGGCCTGAACAAGCTGGGCAAACACGAGTACCACGAATCCATCGACGAGATGAAACACGCTGACAAATTGATCAAGCGCATCCTGTTCCTGGAAGGCCTGCCAAATCTGCAGGACCTCGGCAAAATCCTGATCGGTGAACACACCAAGGAAATGCTTGAGTGTGACCTGCGCATCGAGCGCAAGGGCCACGCCGATCTGAAAGCCGCCATCGCCCACTGCGAAACCGTCGGCGACTTCGGCAGCCGCGAGATGCTGGAAGACATTCTGGAATCGGAAGAAGAGCACATCGACTGGCTGGAAACCCAACTGGGCCTGATCGACAAGGTCGGCATCGAGAACTACCTGCAATCGCAGATGGGCGAAGAGGACTGATTCCGGTCCCGCCATCGCCTAATAACGGCGCCAAATAAAAAGCCCCGCTTCTCGGCCGAGAGCGGGGCTTTTTTACGACTTCCGAAATCAGGCAGTGGCGTTTTTCGCAACAGCGGCTTTCACCAGTTCCTGCAGCGAACCGTCAGCCTGCATTTCAGTGATGATGTCGCTACCGCCGACCAGCTCACCACCGACCCACAGTTGCGGGAAGGTTGGCCAGTTGGCGTATTTCGGCAGGTTGGCGCGGATTTCCGGGTTCTGCAGGATATCGACGTACGCGAACTTTTCGCCACACGCCATCAGTGCCTGAGAAGCCTTGGCCGAAAAGCCACACTGCGGGGCATTCGGAGCGCCTTTCATGTAAAGCAGAACGGTGTTGCTGGCAATCTGGTCTTTGATCGTTTCGATAATATCCATGGAGCACCTCGGCTAAACTTTACGACTGTATGTGTCGACACGGTGGCGCATTCTAAACGATTCCCGAGCATAACGCTCGGTCTTGGCCTTGATCGCGCCTACGAGGATGATGGAGATCATGCCGCTGCAACGGTGACCGGCACCCCGTTCAGCACAGCGTTGCCGGAAATTCCATCCAGTGCCCGCTCATCAGTCAGGTCATTCGCGCTTTCACCTGGCTGGGCCGCCGCGATGTCCATTTTTACGCCCGGACGACCGTGGCCCCAGCCATGGGGCAGGCTGACGACGCCGCGCATCATCTCGGCGCTGCCCATCACTTCAACCTCGATCACGCCCACTCTTGAGCTGACCTTGACCCGCTGACCGTCCATCAAGCCGCGGCTGATCAAGTCGTCGGGGTGCATCAGCAGCTGATGCCGCGGCTTGCCTTTCACCAGGCGGTGGTAGTTGTGCATCCATGAATTATTGCTGCGCACATGGCGCCGACCGATGAGCATCAAGCCATCGGCCTGGGGCGCAGGCTGCCCGGCGAAACGGGCCAGGTCGGCAAGGATCACCGGCGGCGCTGCCTGCACCCGCTGGTTGACGGTTTTGAGGCGCGCGGCGAGGTTGGGTTTGAGCGCACCGAGGTCCAGACCGTGGGGGTGCTGGGCGAGTGTCTCCAGCGACAACTTCAACGGGGACGCATCGCCATAAAGCCCGGCGCGCAAACCGCGATCGACCATCTGCGCCGGCGGCATCGTCGGTTTCAGCTCGCGGCCGGTTTTCAGTGCGAACGCCTGGGCGAGGCCGACAAAGATTTCCCAGTCGTGCAGCGCGCCCTCGGGCTTGGCGAGAATAGCGCGGTTGAACCGGGTGACGTTGCGCACGGCGAACATGTTGAAGGTGGTGTCGTAGTGATCGTTTTCCAGCGCGGACGTCGACGGCAGGATGAAGTCCGCGTGCCGCGTGGTTTCGTTGATGTACAGATCGACGCTGACCATGAACTCAAGCCCTTCGAGGGCGGTGTCGAGCTGACGGCCGTTGGGCGTCGACAACACCGGGTTACCCGCGACCGTAATCAGCGCCTTGATCTGCCCTTCTCCCGGGGTCAGCATTTCCTCGGCCAGCGCAGACACCGGCAGCTCGCCGCCGTATTCCGGCAGCTGCGAGACGCGACTTTGCCAGCGGTTGAAGCTGCCGCCGGAGGTCGACGCCACCAGATCCAGCGCGGGCTCGGTGCACAGCGCACCGCCTGCACGGTCAAGATTGCCGGTGACCAGATTGATCAGTTGCACCAGCCAGTGGCACAGCGTGCCAAACGCCTGGGTGGAGATACCCATACGCCCGTAACACACACCGCTTTCGGCAGCGGCGAAGTCCCGCGCGAGCTGCCTGATCTGCTCGGCAGGCACGCCGCATCGAGGGCTCATGGCGTCGGCGCTCATCCCGCTGACTGCCGCGCGGACTTCCTCCAAGCCATCAACCGCAAGGTGGCTTTCACGGGTCAGGCCTTCGGCAAACAGGGTGTGCAGCAAACCGAACAGAAACGCCGCGTCGCCGCCCGGACGGATGAACAGGTGCTGGTCGGCGATCGCGGCGGTTTCGCTGCGGCGCGGATCGACCACAACGACTTTGCCACCACGGGCCTGGATCGCCTTCAGGCGCTTCTCGACGTCGGGCACGGTCATGATGCTGCCGTTGGACGCCAGCGGGTTGCCACCGAGGATGAGCATGAAATCGGTGTGGTCAATGTCGGCGATGGGCAGCAGCAGACCGTGGCCGTACATCAAGTGACTGGTCAGGTGGTGTGGCAGCTGGTCCACGGAGGTTGCAGAGTAGCGGTTACGGGTTTTCAGCAGCCCGAGAAAATAATTGCTGTGGGTCATCAGCCCATAGTTATGCACGCTGGGGTTGCCCTGATACACCGCCACCGCGTTCTGCCCATGACGCGCCTGAATGTCGGCCAGGCGATCGGCGATCAGATCAAACGCGGCCTGCCACTCGATCGGCCGCCAGTCGTCGCCAATGCGCTGCATGGGCTGGCGAAGGCGATCGGGGTCATTCTGAATGTCTTGCAGCGCGACGGCTTTGGGGCAGATATGCCCGCGACTGAACGTGTCCTGCGCATCGCCCTTGATCGAGGTGATCAGGGTGGTGGTATCGTCCTGCAGGGTGGTTTCGAGGGTGAGGCCGCAAATCGCCTCGCACAGGTGGCAGGCACGGTGGTGGAGAGTCTTGGTCATCGCCAGTCTCGAGTTTTTATAGGGCGATCAGGCCGATCGCGGATACAAAACTATGGGACCTGTCCGGGCGATGCGCCAGAAATGTCAGTGCCGTGAATCGGGCAGCATCAGGCGAGCCGATAGCTCACCCGATGATGGAAACGTCACTCAGGAGCCGACGCCACCGATGGGTGTGACCACCTTGCGCTGCATCTGCACCTCATGAACCGTTTCAATCTGCTCCTGAGACACCTGAATCCCGGTGAGTTCGCCGATCAGCCGCCAGTGTTCGTCGAGTCCGGCGCTGATGGTTGCCATGCGATCGATCATCCGGCGTCCCGCAGAACGTGTGACCTCGTCTTCGCTGCGCATCAGTTCGAACGACATCGACGTCATGGACGCCGTGAGGTGCGTAAGGGTTCGAGCCGTCAGCCCGAGCAGTTCCGTCAGTTGTTGCTCTTTTGAATCCATTCCCCACCTCTTTTGGAGGACATAAGCGGCCTTTATAACCCACGCCGATGGTTTAGGAAACGTCCGGGTTTCCGCGGCGTGAAGCATGTCGCATAAGGCTGCACAGTGGTTTGCGACTGTTGCGAATCAGGCAGTAATCGCGGCGACGCCAAAGAGCGTTACAAGCGAACTGTCTGATCAGGACTAATGCGATGGCGAATAGCCTGCGCAGTAACAGGACTGTAGCACTTCGTTACATGAAAAGCGTCCTGCGAACGCCGCTTTCAGGCTACCGAACGTCTGACGACGATTTTCCGTCACGGCGGGCCTTGGCATCAGGCGACATTTTCTTATACCCTCGCGCCTTCCCTATTCGTCGCCCCGTGCGGCTTTCGCCGCAGGTCTCGCCCGTTTTTCCGAAAAAACCCGGCTTTGAGGATCTGCGGTCTGTTGCAGACAAGGTAGTTAATGATGAGCGCAAGGCACTTTCTCTCGATGATGGACTACACCCCCGCTGAGCTGGTCGGGGTGATTCGTCGCGGCGTTGAGCTGAAGGACCTGCGAAATCGAGGCGTGCTCTTCGAGCCACTGAAGGGCCGCATCCTGGCGATGATCTTCGAAAAATCCTCGACGCGGACCCGTGTTTCGTTCGAAGCCGGAATGATCCAGCTCGGCGGCCAGGCCATCTTCCTCTCCCCTCGCGACACCCAGCTGGGCCGTGGCGAGCCGATTGCCGATGGCGCGCGGGTCATGTCGCGGATGGTCGATGCCGTGATGATCCGGACCTTCGCCCACAGCAACCTCACCGAATTCGCCGCCCATTCCCGCGTACCGGTGATCAACGGCCTGTCCGATGATCTCCATCCCTGCCAGTTGCTGGCCGACATGCAGACATTCCTCGAACACCGTGGCTCCATTCAGGGCAAGACCGTGGCGTGGATCGGCGATGGCAACAACATGTGCAACAGCTATATAGAAGCCGCGATTCAGTTCGACTTTAAGCTGCGGGTCGCCTGTCCGGAAGGCTACGAACCCAGCGCGCATTTCCTGGCCCTGGCGGGCGATCGCGTGACCTTGACCCGCGACCCCCATGAAGCGGTGAAAGGCGCGCACCTGGTCAGTACCGATGTGTGGACGTCCATGGGCCAGGAAGAAGAAGCCGCCAAGCGTCTGGCCCGGTTCAAGCCTTTCCAGGTCACCCGCGACATGCTCGACCGCGCGGCTGACGACGTGATTTTCATGCACTGCCTGCCGGCACACCGGGGTGAAGAGATCAGCGAAGACCTGCTGGATGACCCGCGCTCGGTGGCGTGGGATCAGGCGGAAAACCGGCTGCATGCGCAGAAAGCCCTGCTCGAATTCCTCGTGGCCCCGGCCTTCACAGCCCCATGAGTCAGCCCCTGCTGCTAACGCTGCATAACCTCGCCTGTGGTTATCAGGACCAACGCGTGGTGCAGAACCTCAATCTGCACCTGAATGCCGGGGACATCGGTTGCCTGCTGGGTTCGTCCGGCTGCGGCAAGACCACTACCCTGCGCGCCATCGCCGGTTTCGAGCCGGTGCATGAAGGCGAGATCAGGCTAGCGGGCGAGGTCATTTCCCGGGCCGGCTTTACCCTGGCCCCGGAGAAGCGCCGGATCGGCATGGTCTTTCAGGACTACGCCCTGTTTCCCCACCTCACGGTCGCCGACAACATCGCTTTCGGCATCCGCAATCACCCGCGCCAGAAGCAGGTGGTTCAAGAGATGCTGGAGCTGGTCAATCTCGGCGCGCTGGGCACCCGTCATCCCCATGAGCTGTCCGGTGGACAGCAGCAACGTGTGGCGCTGGCCCGTGCGCTCGCGCCGGAGCCGCAGTTGCTGCTGCTCGATGAGCCGTTTTCAAACCTGGATGGCGAGCTTCGTCGGCGCCTGAGCCACGAGGTGCGCGACATTCTCAAAGCCCGTGGCACCAGTGCCATTCTGGTGACCCACGATCAGGAAGAAGCCTTTGCCGTGAGCGATCACGTCGGCGTGTTCAAGGACGGTCGGCTGGAACAGTGGGATACGCCCTACAACCTCTATCACGAGCCGGCGACGCCTTATGTCGCCAGTTTCGTCGGGCAGGGTTACTTCATTCGCGGGCAGATGATCGATGCCGAATCGGTGCAGACCGAGTTGGGTGTGCTGCGGGGCAATCGTGCCTACGCCGGCGCGCCGGGTACGCCAATGGATGTGCTGCTGCGCCCTGATGACATCATTTATGCGCCCGACGGCCCGATCAAGGCCCGCGTTGCGAGCCTGACGTTTCAGGGCGCGGCCACCTTGTATCGCCTGCAGTTGCCGACCGGCACGCAGCTGGAAGCGTTGTTCCCCAGCCACGTGGACCTGCGCGCCGGGGATCAGGTCGGCTTCGAAGTGTCAGCCGAGCATCTGGTGCTGTTTCCAGCCTCGGGCAGCGTGCCGGTGCACAGGGCTGTGGCGGTCTGAAGGCCTATCACTCTCGATCAGGCACTTTCAGCCCCGTATCAACTATCCCAAATATCGACTACCCCAATATCAACGTGCCGCTGGCCACCAGCGTCGCGTGCCCGCCAATCTTCACGCGCTCCCCCTCCAGCCGGCAAAACAGCTCCCCTCCCCGCGCCGACGCCTGATAACCCGTCAGGCTGAATTTGTTCAGGCGCGCCGACCAGTAAGGAATCAGGCTGCAATGCGTCGAGCCCGTGACCGGGTCTTCATTGACGCCGATGCCCGGCGCAAAGTAGCGCGAGACAAAATCGTAGCGTTCGCCGTCAGCCTTGGCCGTCACGATCACCCCAGGCCAGGGCAACCGCGCGAGGGCGACAAAGTCGGGCTTGCAATCGCGCACAGCTTGCTCGGACTCCAGTACCACGAGCAATTCCGCAGCACTCAGCACGTCGACGACTTCCGTGCCGAGGGCACGCTCGATTTCCACCGTCACGCCCTGTTCAGCAGGTGGCATCGACGGAAAATCCAGCACCAGCCGGTTACCTTCACGGCTCACACTCAGAGGCCCGGATTTACCGACGAAGTGAATGACTTCGGCCTTCTCGGCGTACTTCTCGAACAGCACAAAGGCGCTGGCCAGGGTCGCATGCCCGCAGAGCGGCACTTCATGGGTCGGGGTAAACCAGCGTATGTGCCAGCCCGGGGCTTCACGGACCAGAAAGGCGGTCTCCGACAAATTGTGCTCTGAAGCAATTTGCTGCATCAATTGATCGGAAAGCCAGGCGTCAAGGCGGTAGACCATGGCCGGGTTGCCTGAGAACGGGCGGTCGGTGAAGGCATCGACCTGATGGAATTCAAGCTGCATGGAAGGCATCCCCGAGTGATTAGACGCGGCAACCCGGTTCGGGCGCTGCAGGTCTGCGGCCAGTTTCACCGCTTGAAAGGGTCTGGCATTTCTGACAAACCCGAAGAATTATTCCCGGCCAATCCGGGCAAAGGTCGCACTGGTGTGTTGTGCTAGTACGGCGGCGGGCAGCTCGACTTCAAGCCCGCGTCGACCGGCGCTGACAAAAATCGTCGCGAATGGTTGAGCGGACTCATCAATGAAGGTGCGCAGCCTTTTCTTTTGTCCCAGCGGGCTGATCCCGCCCAGTAAATAGCCGGTGGCACGCTGGGCGGCGGCCGGGTCAGCCATTTCGGCCTTCTTCGCGCCGGCGGCATGGGCCAGGGCTTTCAGGTCCAGCGATCCCACCACGGGAACAACGGCCACCAGCAGCTCGCCTTTTTCGGTGCTCGCCAGCAGGGTTTTGAACACCTGAGCGGGGGCCAGATCGAGTTTTTCTGCCGCTTCCAGGCCATACGATGCGGCTTTGGGATCGTGCTCGTAGCTGTGGACGCGATGTTCGGCGCGAACCTTTTTCAATAAATCCAATGCAGGGGTCATGTAGCACTCCAGACAGCCAGACACTTTCTCTTTTGCAGACGATACTTTAGGCCATCGGTTGTCGAAATGCCTGCATTCGCGAAGGACTTATCCACTAATATCGGCGTCTTGGAACATTCATCGATAACGTTCGCTTTCGACCTTTGACAAGGTTCGTTTACGTCTATATTTTTTCGAATACGAATATCTCGCTTGCTTCCTTGACGCCATCCCGGTATTCAGTGCGCAAAGGCACCTCGCACAGGCAACAAAACGGACGGCCGTTTCCGGAAACTCGCTACATCACCAGGCATTCACCATGACCGACACCGAAAATAAGAATTACATCATCGCTCTGGATCAAGGCACCACCAGCTCCCGCGCCATCATTTTTGACCGCGACGCCAACGTGATCAGCAGCGCCCAGAGCGAGTTCGTTCAGCATTACCCCCAGCCTGGCTGGGTCGAGCACGATCCGATGGAGATCTTCGCGACCCAGACCGCGTGCATGACCAAGGTGCTGGCCCAGGCCAATCTGCACCACAACCAGATCGCCGCGATCGGTATCACCAACCAGCGCGAAACCACGGTGGTCTGGGAAAAAGACACCGGCCGGCCGATCTACAACGCCGTCGTCTGGCAATGCCGCCGCAGCACCGAAATCTGCCAGCAACTCAAGCGTGACGGTCTGGAAGACTACATCCGCGACACCACCGGTCTGGTCATCGACCCATACTTTTCCGGCAGCAAACTGAAGTGGATTCTCGACCACGTTGAGGGCAGCCGCGAGCGCGCCCGCCGTGGCGAGCTGCTGTTCGGCACCGTCGATAGCTGGTTGATCTGGAAATTTACCGGCGGCAAGGTCCACGTCACCGACTACACCAACGCCTCGCGCACGATGATGTTCAACATCCACACGCTGGAGTGGGATCAGCGCATGCTCGACGTGCTCGACGTGCCCCGGGAGATGTTGCCCGAGGTCAAGTCGTCATCTGAGGTGTATGGCCACAGCAAAAGCGGCATTCCCATTGCCGGGATCGCTGGCGATCAGCAATCGGCGTTGTTCGGCCAGATGTGCGTCGAGCCGGGTCAGGCAAAGAATACCTACGGCACCGGCTGCTTCCTGCTGATGAACACGGGCAAGAAAGCCGTCAAATCCAGCCACGGCATGCTCACCACCATCGGCTGCGGTCCGCGCGGCGAGGTGGCCTATGCGCTGGAGGGCGCGGTGTTCAATGGCGGCTCCACCGTGCAGTGGCTGCGCGACGAGTTGAAAATCGTCAACGATTCGATGGACACCGAGTACTTCGCCACCAAGGTGAAGAACAGCAATGGCGTCTACCTGGTGCCAGCATTCACCGGTCTGGGCGCGCCCTACTGGGACCCCTATGCACGGGGCGCTTTGTTCGGCCTGACCCGTGGCGTGAAGGTCGATCACATCATTCGGGCCGCGCTGGAGTCCATCGCCTACCAGACCCGCGACGTGCTCGACGCCATGCAACAGGATGCCGGGGAGCCGCTCAAGGCCCTTCGCGTTGACGGCGGCGCAGTGGCGAACAACTTCCTCATGCAGTTCCAGGCCGACATTCTCGGCACGCCGGTGGAGCGCCCGAAAATGCGTGAAACCACGGCATTGGGTGCGGCCTATCTGGCGGGCCTGGCGATCGGGTTCTGGAGCGGGCTGGACGAGCTGAAGGGCAAGGCGGTCATCGAGCGCAAGTTCGAGCCGCAATGCGATGACGCCGAGAAGGAAAAACTCTACGCCGGCTGGCGCAAGGCGGTAGACCGCACGCGCGATTGGGAACCCCACGAAGAGGTCGAATAAGCGCGATCCTGAACGGGGCGTGAGAGGCATTTTTTCCGGCTGACAGGTAATGGCTGCCTGCGGCATCATGGGCGCCCGTGCCCGAAGGATAAAAAATGAATCTGCCACCCCGTCAACAGCAGATCCTCGAGCTGGTTCGTGAGCGCGGCTACGTCAGCATCGAGGAAATGGCGCAGCTGTTCGTCGTGACCCCGCAAACCATCCGCCGCGACATCAATCAGCTCGCGGAAATGAATCTCCTGCGTCGCTACCATGGAGGCGCGGCCTACGATTCCAGCATCGAAAACACTGCCTACGCCATGCGTGCCGATCAGATGCGCGATGAGAAGCAACGCATCGCCGAGGCCATCGCCGCGCACATCCCCGATCATGCATCGCTGTTCATCAACATCGGCACCACCACCGAATCTATCGCCCGTGCGCTGCTCAACCACAACCACTTGAAGATCATCACCAACAACCTGCACGTGGCGTCGATTCTCAGCGGCAAGGATGATTTCGAAGTGCTGTTGGCAGGCGGTAATGTGCGCCGGGATGGTGGTGTGGTCGGGCAGGCGAGCGTGGATTTCATCACCCAGTTCAAGGTCGATTTCGCGCTGGTGGGCATCAGCGGGATCGATGAGGACGGCAGCCTGTTGGATTTCGATTATCAAGAAGTGCGCGTTTCCCAGGCGATCATCGCCAACGCGCGCCAGGTGATTCTGGCGGCGGACTCCAGCAAATTCGGGCGTAACGCCATGGTGCGTCTGGGCCCGATCACGCTGATCGACTGTCTGGTGACGGACCAGACGCCTGTGCCTGCGCTGGCGCAACTGCTGACGCAGAACAAGATTCGCCTGGAAGTGGTTTAACCCCTCGATCCATGAGCGAGCGCGCTTCCGGCGCTCGCCTCACCTCCGATGTTCGCTTTTGTTCCTTTCCCCTCTCTCCCATCAGTATTTTCAATGAATACTGGGTGGCTGTGTTCGACTTATTGCGCTACTATTTTCGGAAATGAACATAAATGTTCGAATTCGCCCTCCCTGTGGCGCAGCATTCGAACGCGATCGAACACTCAGGAGGCCCCGATGGCCCAGTCCAGTTTGCCGACCCCACCCCTGTCCGAGGTCTACGACGTTGCCGTGATCGGTGGTGGCATCAATGGTGTCGGCATTGCGGCAGACGCATCGGGCCGGGGCCTTTCGGTCTTTCTCTGCGAGAAGGACGACCTCGCCAGCCACACCTCTTCGGCCAGCAGCAAGCTGATCCACGGTGGCCTGCGTTACCTGGAACACTACGAATTCCGTCTGGTTCGCGAAGCGCTGGCCGAACGTGAGGTGCTGCTGGAAAAAGCGCCGCACATCGTCAAGCCGATGCGCTTCGTATTGCCTCATCGTCCGCACCTGCGCCCCGCGTGGATGATCCGCGCCGGGCTGTTCCTGTACGACCACCTTGGCAAACGCGAGAAGCTGGCAGCGTCGAAGACCATTCGCTTTGGCGCCGACAGCCCGCTGAACAGTTCGATCACCAAGGGCTTTGAATACTCCGATTGCTGGGTTGACGATGCACGTCTGGTCGTCCTCAACGCCATGGCCGCCCGTGAAAAAGGCGCGCACATTCATACGCAGACCCGTTGCCTGGGCGCCCATCGCAGTGGCGGGCTGTGGCACATGAACATGGAGCGCACTGACGGCAGCCAGTTTTCCATTCGCGCCAAAGCCCTGGTGAATGCGGCGGGCCCATGGGTCGCCAAGTTCATTCGTGAAGACTTGAAGCTCGAATCGCAGTACGGCATTCGCCTGATTCAGGGCAGCCACCTGATCGTGCCAAAACTGTACGAAGGCGAAAACGCGTTCATTCTGCAGAACGAAGATCAGCGCATCGTGTTCGCCATTCCGTACCTGGAACGCTTCACCATCATCGGTACGACCGACCGCGAATATTCTGACGATCCCGGCAAAGTGGCGATCACCGAAGGCGAGACCGATTACCTGCTGAAGATCGTCAACGATCACTTCAAGAAGCAACTCAGCCGCGCCGACATTCTGAGCACGTGGTCAGGTGTGCGGCCGCTGTGCAATGACGAGTCGGACAACCCGTCGGCGATCACCCGTGACTACACCCTGTCGCTGTCTGGCAGTGCCCAAGAGGCGCCGATCCTTTCGGTGTTCGGCGGCAAGCTGACCACCTACCGCAAGCTGGCGGAGTCGGCGATGCAGCAACTCGCGCCGTTCTTCCCGCAGATGAAGCCCAGCTGGACCGCAAAAGCCAGCCTGCCAGGCGGTGAAAGCATGACCACGCCTGAGGCACTGGCCGCCGAACTGCAACAGCGTTGCACCTGGCTGCCGGCAGAAATCGCCAAGCGTTGGTCCATTAGTTATGGCTCACGCAGCTGGCGCATCGTCGAGGGCGTTCAGAATCTGAGCGAAATGGGCGAGCACTTGGGCGGCGGTCTATACAGCCGCGAAGTGGATTACCTGTGCAGCGAGGAATGGGCGACCAAGGCCGAAGACATCCTGTGGCGCCGGACCAAGCTTGGCTTGTTCACCACGGCTGAAGAGCACCAGAAGGTTCAGGCGTACCTGGACAAAGTGGCTGGCAGCATGAACCCCATCGACCTGATGGTCGTCACCGCGCCCCTCACGGCCTGATCGGGGTGCAGTGACCAGTCTGTGTAGGAGCGCGCTTGCCCGCGATGGCATTGGGTCAGTTGATGGAGATGTTGACTGACACGACGCTTTCGCGGGCAAGCGCGCTCCTACAGGTGACTCAAGCCCCACCCTCATTCGGATTCCCGAACATCCTGCCCCGCCCAATTCGGAATCCCGGACGGCCGACTCGCTCCTCGCACATCCCTTCCCCGTAAATATGCAGCACTTTCATACGCTTAGCCTCAGTCACCTCTCTGGCATGACTCATGCTCTACACTCCTGCACGATTGCTTCGATGTAGCGAGTCGCCTGATTGGGCCGCCGTTGAAGCGCTCTGAAACGATAGGGCCGTCCAACACCGGCCCAATAAAAAAAACAATGTCGAGGAAAACCAGATGCGCATCGTTCCCCACCTTCTGGGCGCAGCCATTGCTGCCGCTTTGATCACCACCCCTGTTTTCGCCGCCGAACTGACCGGCACTCTGAAGAAAATCAAAGAGTCCGGCACCATCACCCTCGGTCACCGCGACTCCTCCATTCCTTTTTCGTACATCGCTGATGCTTCCGGCGTGCCAGTGGGCTACTCCGCTGACATCCAGCTGAAGATCGTTGAAGCGATCAAGAAAGACCTGGACATGCCCGACCTGAAGGTCAAGTACAACCTGGTCACTTCCCAGACCCGTATCCCGCTGGTGCAGAACGGCACCGTCGACGTTGAATGCGGTTCGACCACCAACAACGCCGAGCGCGCCCAGCAAGTCGACTTCTCAGTCGGCATCTTCGAAATCGGCACCCGTCTGCTGAGCAAGGCTGACTCCTCTTACAAAGACTTCGACGACCTCAAAGGCAAGAACGTCGTGACCACGGCGGGCACCACGTCCGAGCGCATCCTCAAGTCGATGAACGCCGACAAGCAGATGGGCATGAACGTGATCTCGGCCAAGGACCACGGCGAGTCGTTCCAGATGCTGGAATCGGGCCGCGCCGTTGCCTTCATGATGGACGACGCCCTGCTCGCAGGCGAAATGGCCAAGGCCAAGAAGCCGACCGACTGGGCCGTTACCGGCACTCCTCAGTCCTACGAAATCTACGGTTGCATGGTTCGCAAGGAAGACCCTGCGTTCAAGAAAGCCGTGGACGACGCCATCGTTGCGACCTACAAATCGGGCGAGATCAACAAGATCTACGACAAGTGGTTCACCCAGCCGATTCCGCCAAAGGGCCTGAACCTGATGTTCCCGATGAGCGAACAGCTCAAAGCGCTGATCGCCAACCCGAACGACAAGCCGGCGCCGGACAAGAAGGCCTGAGTCCTTCGCTCCGCCATCCTGAAAACGTGAAAAGCCTGACTTCCGGAGACGCCCTGCGTTTCCGGAAGCCGCTAACTGGCGCGTGCGTGCATAACGATCGATAAGAGGGGAGACCCTGATGAATTACAACTGGGACTGGGGCGTGTTCTTCAAGTCCACGGGCGTCGGCAGCGAGACCTATCTGGACTGGTACATCACCGGGCTGGGCTGGACCATCGCCATTGCCGTCGTTGCCTGGATCATTGCGTTGCTGCTGGGCTCGGTGCTCGGTGTCATGCGCACGGTGCCAAACCGCATCGTTTCTTCAATCGCCGCGATTTACGTGGAAATTTTCCGTAACGTGCCACTGCTGGTGCAGCTGTTCATCTGGTACTTCCTGGTGCCGGATCTGCTGCCTGAAAACCTGCAGGAGTGGTACAAGCAAGACCTTAATCCGACGACCTCGGCGTTCCTGAGCGTTGTCGTGTGCCTGGGCCTGTTCACCGCCGCACGTGTCTGCGAACAGGTGCGCACCGGTATTCAGGCGCTGCCGGCAGGGCAGGAATCCGCCGCCCGCGCCATGGGTTTCAAGCTGCCGCAGATCTACTGGAACGTGCTGCTGCCCCAGGCGTACCGGATCATCATTCCGCCGCTTACTTCCGAATTCCTCAACGTCTTCAAGAACTCGTCCGTGGCGTCGCTGATCGGCCTGATGGAATTGCTCGCGCAGACCAAACAGACCGCCGAGTTTTCCGCGAACCTGTTCGAAGCCTTCACCCTGGCGACGCTGATCTACTTCACCCTGAACATGAGCCTGATGCTGCTCATGCGTCTGGTCGAGAAGAAAGTCGCAGTGCCGGGCCTGATCTCCGTGGGAGGTAAATAATGGACTTCTCTGGAGTGATTCCCGCTATTCCGGGCATGTGGAACGGCATGCTCATGACCCTGCAACTGATGGTCATGGGCATTGTGGGCGGCATCATCATCGGCACCATTCTGGCGCTGATGCGGTTGTCGTCCAACAAGCTGGCGTCACGTGTTGCCGGCGCCTACGTCAACTATTTCCGCTCGATCCCGCTGCTGCTGGTCATCACCTGGTTCTACCTGGCGGTGCCGTTCGTGCTGCGCTGGATCACCGGCGAAGACACGCCGATCGGCGCGTTCACCTCCTGCGTCGTGGCGTTCATGATGTTCGAGGCAGCCTACTTCTGTGAAATCGTACGGGCCGGCGTGCAGTCGATTTCCCGCGGTCAGATGGGCGCCGCTCAAGCGTTGGGCATGACCTACGGCCAGATGATGCGCCTGATCATCCTGCCCCAGGCGTTCCGCAAGATGACCCCGCTGCTGCTGCAGCAGAGCATCATCCTGTTTCAGGACACCTCGCTGGTCTACACGGTCGGTCTGGTCGACTTCCTCAACTCGGCACGCTCCAGCGGCGACATCATCGGGCGCTCCAACGAGTTCCTGATTGTCGCCGGTCTGGTGTACTTCACGATCAGTTTCGCCGCGTCGCGCCTGGTCAAGTTCATGCAAAAAAGGTTAGCCGTATGATTTCCATCAAAAATATCAACAAGTGGTATGGGGACTTCCAGGTGCTGACCGATTGCAGCACTGAGGTCAAAAAAGGCGAAGTGATTGTGGTCTGCGGCCCGTCGGGCTCGGGCAAGTCCACGCTGATCAAATGCGTCAACGCGCTGGAGCCGTTTCAGAAAGGCGACATCGTGGTCGATGGCACCTCGATCGCTGACCCGAAAACCAATCTGCCGAAACTGCGCTCGCGCGTCGGCATGGTGTTTCAGCATTTCGAGCTGTTTCCGCACCTGACCATCACCGAAAACCTGACCATCGCGCAGATCAAGGTGCTGGGCCGCAGCAAGGAAGAGGCCACCAAAAAAGGCCTGCAACTGCTCGAACGTGTCGGCCTGTCGGACCATGCCCACAAGCATCCGGGGCAACTGTCGGGCGGTCAGCAGCAGCGTGTGGCGATTGCCCGCGCGCTGGCGATGGACCCGGTGGTGATGCTGTTCGACGAACCAACCTCGGCGCTCGACCCGGAAATGGTCAACGAGGTGCTCGACGTGATGGTGCAACTGGCCCATGAAGGCATGACCATGATGTGCGTGACCCACGAAATGGGCTTCGCCCGCAAAGTGGCGGACCGAGTGATCTTCATGGACAAGGGCCAGATCGTCGAAGACTGCGAGAAGGAAGAGTTCTTCGGCGACGTCAACGCGCGTTCCGAGCGAGCTCAGCAGTTCCTCAACAAAATCCTGCAGCACTAAAAGCATTAGCCCTTCTAGGGCGTAAAAACCACCGGCCGCTCGATCATCAAAATGATGAAACGGGCGGCTGGTCGGTCCAGGACGACTGTGATGAAATGCGACCCCCCTCTCTACCGCGCCGCGCCGCCATCACTCGCCGTGAAACCCCGACTGATCCGCCATCTGTTCGTGCCGCCGCTGATCATCCTGCTGATGATTGCGCTGGGTTACGTCACGTATTTGTACAGCGAGAAGAACGCCATCAAGGCGCTGGGTGAAAACGGTCAGCGTCAGCTGGAGCTGCACGCGCGCACCGTCGAGAGCGAGATCAACAAGTACAACTACCTGCCCAGCGTGCTGGAGCTGGAATCCAATGTTTCCGACCTGCTCAACAACCCGTCTGCGGAGTTGCGCTCCAAGGTCAACGATTACCTCGAAGGCCTGAACCGGCGCAGCCGCAGTCGGGCCATCTATGTGCTGGACACCACCGGCCGGGTGCTGGCGACCAGCAACTGGCGAGACGCCGACAGTTATCTGGGTGAAGACCTGTCCTTTCGCGCTTATTATCAGGACGCGATTCGTGGTCTGCCGGGCCGCTTCTATGGCATCGGCAGCACCACCGGCGAACCGGGTTATTACCTGGCCCACGGGCTGGAAGAGAAAGGCAAGATCATCGGCGTCGCGGTGATCAAGGTCCGGCTTGAAGCCCTGGAAGAACGCTGGCAGCGCGCGCGTCTGGAAGCGTTTGTCAGCGACGAGAACGGCATCATCATCCTCTCCAGCGACCCGGCGCGACGGCTGAAATCAGTCCGCCCGCTGACCGCCGAGATCAAGGAGCGGCTGGCGCGCAGCCTGCAATATTACTGGTGGCCGCTGAACGAACTGGTGCCGCTGGAACGTGAATCGATCGCCGACGGGGTCGAGAAGTTGACCTTTCCTGCCAACACCAGCGTCGACCATGAGCACACCGTGGTGAGTTACCTGGCGCAGACCCGCGAACTGGCCGACACGCCCTGGCACCTGACCCTGCTGACGCCGCTGGAAGACCTGCGCCGTGAAGCCGCCAATCAGGGAATGCTCGTTGCCGTCGCCTGCGCACTGGTGGCGTTTCTGCTGATTGCCTGGAACGAGCGGCGCAAGGTGATTTCCACCCGCCTCGCCGCCCGTGAAGCGCTGGAGCAGGCGAACAACGAGCTGGAACGGCGCATCACCGACCGCACCGCCGACCTGCGCGCCAGCAACGAACGCCTGAAGGGCCAGATTCGTGAACGTCGCCAGGCCGAGGAAACCCTGCGTCAGGCCCAGGATGAATTGATCCAGGCCGGCAAACTCGCGGCCATCGGCCAGATGTCCACCAGCATCGCCCATGAACTGAATCAGCCACTGGCCGCACTGCGCACGTTGTCGGGCAACACCGTTCGGTTCCTCGAACGGGGCGCGCTGGACACAGCGAGTGCGAACCTGCGCACCATCAATGATCTGGTGGATCGCATGGGCCGCATCACCGCCAGCCTGCGCGCCTTCGCCCGACGTGGAGAAGACAAAGGTCAGGCGTCGCTGAGCAAGGCAGTCGACGCGGCGCTTCAATTGCTCGCGGCGCGTCTGGACAATGCGTCACTGGAGCTGCATCAGCAGATCGACGACGTTGAGTTGGCAATCGACCAAACCCGCCTTGAGCAGATTCTGGTCAACCTGATCGGCAACGCGCTGGACGCCATGCACGCACAGCCGCTGCCGACTCTGTGGCTGGAAGGTGACGTGTTCGACGGCCGCTATCGGTTGCGTGTGCGGGACAACGGCCACGGCATCGACGCCGAAGCGCGCAAGCATTTGTTTGAACCCTTCTTTACCACCAAGCCCGGCGAGCAGGGGCTCGGGTTGGGTTTGACGCTGTCCGCCAGCCTCGCCGCAGCGGCAGGCGGCACACTCAACGCTGAAGACCCGGCCGAGGGCGGCACGATGTTTGTGTTGGTGTTGCCTCTGGTTGATCGCGGGGCGGCGGGTGTATGAGAGATCAAACCATTCCCGGTCTCTGGGGGAGCGAGCTTGCTCGCGAAAGCAGAGGGGCAGTCACCTTGTTCACACCTGACACATCGCTTTCGCGGGCAAGCGCGCTCCTACAGGATTGCGCACTTCGGCCACGGAAATCCCTCGCGATGAACGCAACGCTGTCGTACTGGAATACACCATGAACACTGATCTGACAGTCCTCATCGTCGAAGATGACCCGCATGTCCTGCTCGGCTGCCAACAGGCGCTGGCGCTGGAAGACATTCATAGCCAGGGCGTGGGCAGTGCGGAAGAAGCGCTGGCGTTGGTCAGTGAGAACTTCGCCGGCATCGTCATCAGTGACATCCGCCTGCCGGGCATGGACGGGCTTGAGCTGCTCAAGCGCCTGAAAGAACGCGATCGGACCCTGCCCGTGGTGCTGATTACCGGCCATGGCGACGTGTCGATGGCCGTCGGTGCGATGCGCGATGGCGCCTACGATTTCATGGAAAAGCCCTTCTCCCCCGAGCGCCTGGTCGACGCCGCCCGTCGCGCCCTGGAGCAACGCGGGCTGGCACGGGAAGTGTGGTCGCTGCGTCGGCAGCTGGCCGAGCGCGATTCCCTGGAAGGCAAGATCATTGGCCGCTCCCAGGCGATGCAGAACCTGCGCGCGCTGATTGCCAACGTCGCGGACACCTCGGCCAACGTGCTGATCGAAGGTGAAACCGGCACCGGCAAGGAACTCGTCGCGCGCTGCCTGCACGACTTCAGCCGTCGCCATGACCACCAGTTTGTTGCACTGAACTGCGGCGGTCTGCCGGAAAGCCTGTTCGAAAGCGAGATCTTCGGTCACGAGGCCAATGCCTTCACCGGCGCCGGCAAACGCCGCATCGGCAAGATCGAGCACGCGCACAACGGCACGCTGTTTCTCGACGAAGTGGAAAGCATGCCGATCAACTTGCAGATCAAGCTGCTGCGGGTATTGCAGGAGCGCACGCTGGAGCGACTGGGTTCAAATCAAAGTGTGGCGGTGGATTGCCGAGTGATTGCGGCGACCAAGTCGGAGCTCAATGCGCTGAGCAAAGCGGGCCAGTTTCGCAGCGACCTGTATTACCGGCTGAACGTGGTGACCCTCGAACTGCCGCCCTTGCGCGAGCGCCGCGAAGACATCCTGCAGTTGTTCGAGCACTTCCTGCAGCAGTCCTCACTGCGCTTTGACCGTGAAGCGCCGCAGCTGGATGCGCAGACCCGCTCGGCGCTGCTGGCCCACGACTGGCCGGGCAATGTGCGCGAGCTGCGCAACGTCGCCGAGCGTTACGCGTTAGGCCTGCCGGCGTTCAAGACCGCCGGTGCGGAAGTGGCCACTCAACGCCTGGATTTCGCTGAGGCCGTGGAAGCGTTCGAGAAGAACCTGCTGAGCGAGGCGCTGCAGCGCAGCGGCGGGAATCTCAGCCAGGCCAGCCAGGAACTGGGCATGGCCAAGACCACGTTGTTCGACAAGGTAAAGAAGTACGGGTTGGGGTGAGCAGACTCGATGTTGTGGATACTGGCCGCAGACCGTAGGAGCGTGGCTTGTCCCGTGATCGGCTGCGCAGCAGCCGTAAAACCGGACGACTCGGTCCTTCCCGAGGAACCGCATTCAGCGGATTTGCTGCCGCTTCGCGCCAGATCGCGGGACAAGCCACGCTCCTACAGGTCATGCGATGGCGGGGATCATCAGGGTGCCAGGGGAAATTCGCTGCTGCCGACTAACTCATCCACTTCTGGCGCTGTCGGCGCAGTCGCCGGGCCCCAGCGGGTGACGGCGATGGCTGCGGCTGCATTGGCGCGCAATGCCGCTTGAGCAGCCGACAGCCCAGACGCCAATCCAGCCAGCAACACGCCTGCATGGGCGTCACCGGCGCCGTTGGTGTCGATGGCAGTGACCGGGAAGCCGCGGATGTGTCGGGCCTCGAAACCCTGACGAATCCAGCAGCCATTAGGCCCATCACGCACCACCAATAACGCGTCATCGCGCAGCCATTGCGCAAGCCTGCCGAGCGCCCCATCGATCGTCTCGCACCCGGTGAAGCGCAGCGCCTCTTCGGCATTGCTGGTCCACAGCGTAATCAGCGGCAAAACCGCCTGCATGCCGGACGCCTCCGGGGAATCGATCAGTGGCCCTGGATCAAACACCACGCCCGCCCCGGCCGGCAGCTGCACGAGCCAGTCCAGCAGCGTCGAAACCTTATTCTCGTGCAGCAAGCTGTAGCCGCTGACGAACACGTAATCCCCAGCTTGCACCTCGACGCCGCGCAGATCTTCAGCCGACAAACTGCCCTCGGCACCGACGTAGGAAATGAACGAGCGCTCGGCCGAAGGCTCGATAAGCGCCACCGACAGGCCAGTGTCCTGACCCGTCGACGCCGCAATCGCGATGTCGATACCTTCTGCCGCCATGGCCTGCCGCGCCAGATCGCCAAAACGCCCTGCGCCGTGGCGACCGAGGTACACCGTTGGCATGCCACTTCGTCGTGCGGCGGCCATCACGTTGAATCCCCCGCCGGTTTCGAAGGCCGCCGAGCGGGCGAGCACATCGCCGCCGGAGCGAGGCAAGGCGTCCAGCGCCATGACCAGATCGACCACGACCTGGCCGGTGTAGAGCAATCTAGCGGGCATGAACAACCTCTTGGGCAACAACACGACGGTCACGGGCGCCGCCCAGCAAAGCATACAGACCGCCCGCCACCACGAAGGTCACTATCCAGCCGAGCCCGTTATGGCCGAACCACGAGTCGGACAGCAAACCCTTGAAAATCACGTTCTCCGGCGTAGTCGCGACAGTGGTGAAACTGTAACCGAGCACGATGGCCAGGGCCCACGCACCCAGCGCACGCCACTCGATGCCGCCGCGGTACCAATAGGCGCTTCGCGACGAGACGTCCATCAAGTCAGCCGGTGAGTAGTAGTGGCGATGCATCAGGTCGACGATGAAGATCCCGACCCACGCAGTGATCGGCACCGCGAGCATTGAAATGAACGTGATGAACGGGCCGTAAAAACTGTCGGCGATCAGCATGAAGTAAATCGAGCCGGCGAAGATCGCCACGATGTCGACGATCACGGCGTGCACGCGCTTGATCTTCAGACCCAGCGTCAACGTGGTCAGGCCCGCCGAGTACACAGACAGATTGTTGGAGAGCAGCAGCCCGCCGAACGCTGTGATCAGGTACGGCACGGCCATCCAGGTCGGCAGCAGTTCGCGGATCGCGATGATCGGATCAGTGGCCGACGCCAGGTGGTCATTGCCTACCGACAGCAGCCCGCCCAAGGTGATCAGCAACACCAGCGGGATGCCCGCGCCGAAAGCGGCCGACGCCACCAGCCGCGTGGCCTTGACGCTGCGATGCTGATAGCGCGACATGTCGGCGCCCGCGTTGGCCCAGCCGATGCCGGTCCCCGCCGCCATGGTGCCGATGCCGATGATCATCGCGCTCACCGGTGCAGGCGCGGCATTGAACACGGCGGCCCAGTCGATGTGCGCGATCAGGAACCCGCCGACGATGACGTTCAGCGCGCCAAATATGTACGTCGCCCATTTCTGGATGACCAGCAAGGTGGCGTGGCCAAGGCCGGAAACGGTCAGCGTCATCAGCACGAAAATGGCGATGAACACGAGGGTCAGGCCCGGCGCACTCTTGGCCTCCACCGGCGTAGCGAAGAGGATCGAGCACAGCGACAGCAGTACGAAAGCGGCGGTCGTGGTGTTCACGGTTTCCCAGCCCAGACGCGACATCAGCGAAACAATGGTCGGACCAATATTCCCGCGCACCCCGAAAATCGCCCGCGACAGCGTAAGACTCGGCGCCCTGCCCCGCCGGCCGGCAATGGAAATGACCCCCACCACCGCAAAAGAACCGGCCGCGCCGAGAATCGCCACGATGATCGCCTGCCCGATCGACAGTCCGCGAAAGGCCACGAGCGTCGCCCCCAGCGGCAGACCGAGGATGCTGATATTGGCCGCGAACCACACCCAGAAAAGCTGCAACGGGTGGCCGTTGCATTCGTTTTCCGGAACCGGTTCGATGCCGCGTGTTTCAAGTTGACCTGCGCCTTGAGCGGCGTTGGATGACGTCATGTGAATGCTCCTGTGCCATTTGTTCTGGTTGTGGGCAGTGCGCAAAGCAAACGACATCCGTGTCAGCATGGGCTTTTGCAGGCTGCAAAAACCCTGACTCGCCGCTGCATAGAGCCGCGAGGTAGGTCTTGTTTTTTATACGGGCTGGCGTCGGTCGGGTCAGACCCCGCGCAGGGACAGCAGCTGCTCGACCACGGGATGAAGGTCGAGTCCGTTGACGGTCTGGATCTGTTTGATCAGCGACCCGGGCCAGGCGCCCATGCCTTCGCAGGCACCGAGCATCGCCCCGAGAATGGCAGCGATGGTGTCGGTGTCGCCGCCCAGACTCGCGGCCATGCACAGCGCATCGAATGCCGACAACTGCCCGCGGGCCACGTGATGCGCGAGCGCGAACGCGGCGACAACCGATTCCTGGGAGGCGACGGACGTGCCGATCACGTCATAAATCAATTCGGGCAGTTGTTCGTTGCTGCAGTCGGCGCACATCTGTTTAGCCCAATGGATTCGGGCGGCAATGCGACCGCCAGCGATCCAGTAACCGAATAGCTCTGCTTGCTGGGCGATGCGCGCGCCGACGTCGAGTGCTTCGCCCAGACTGGCACCGCTGATGCCCGCCGAGACAACCGCCGCGACCGCCGCTGCGCTGGAGATGCCGAGATTGGTGTTGTGGGTGACCTGGCAGGCCTGCTTGACCGCCTCGATGAGGCGCGCTTCTTTGCGCACATCGAAGGCAAGGCCCACCGGCGTAATGCGCATGGCGGCGCCATTGGTGGTACCAAAACGCCCGGATTCTTCAGGACTGTGCCCGGCCAGAATCATCTCGATGGCGCGTTTGGTCGAGGGACCCAGCAAGTCTTGCGAACCCTTGGCCTGCATTACCGCTTCCCAGTCGATCAGGCTCTGCGCCAGATCCGAAGGCTCGATGCGCCCTCCTCCAACGACCAGCAATTCAGCGACCAGGACCGCTTGTTCGGTGTCATCGGTGATCGATCCGGCGGGCATGTTCGGCGCAATCGGCTGATCGGCACCGGCGGCCTGCAGCGTGGTGATGCGGACGAATCGCTGCCTGATCTGCTCGCGACTCAGGGACTGCGTCGGCATCCCCAATGCATCGCCCAGCGCCAGTCCGTAGAAAGCGCCCAAGCCTCGGTCGCAGGTGTCGATCAGTGCGGTCATGTGGACGATCCAAAAGCCAGATGCAGACGAAAATGCACGGGGTCCAGAAGACTTTCCACGTGCTCCATGAAACGTTCGCGGCGATCAAACGTGGTACGCGTCGCCTTGAGGAACACCGAGCCCGGCTGGCGCAACATCATCGCCGCGTCGTCGTTGCTCAGGGGCTCGGCGCCGATCCACTGATCGCCGCGATCACCGACATAGCCGTGGGCGGCCAGCGTCACAGTCAGCGAGTCCTCCATCAGTCCGTCGCGGGGCAGATTTTCCAGGCCATCGCAGGCCGGAATCAGCACGCGCTCCAGGGAAACCACGCTGCCGTCGCCTGCCGTTCGACGGCGATCCAGCGCGATGAACTCGGCCGTGCCAAACCGGCCCGCCAGATCAGGCCGTTGCACCGCCACTAAACGCAGAATTTCGGTGCTGACCTTGGCCCCCGTGTCGGCCAGGGCCTGGGCCCAACCGGCGCGCTGATCCAGCGAGATGCCGTCGTAGGTGACAATCGAGCCCACGCCGGTTTGCGTGGCGATGTAGTTACGTCGCTTGAGCTCAGACAGCGCCTCGCGCAGCGTGCCACGGCTGACATTGAATTCCTGAGCGAGCAGATTCTCGCCGGGTAACAACTCGCCCGAGCCCATCTGGCCAGTCTCAATGCGTCGAGCCAGCTCATCCACCACGCGTTTTTTCTTGTCGAATCGAACCTGTCTAATCATGTACAAATTGATATCCGAAAGTGGCTGGGTGGAGCAAGTGTTTTTTGAAAAGCAATGGACGATGCGTAACAGCAGATGACGACCGAAGGCGCACAGCCATGAGAGCCGTCCGGGGTGCAAAAACCCCGGAACGACCGCCAGCGGGCTAAGGGTCAGGGCCTGATGCCCATGTCAGCCGACCGGATGAACCACACTCGATTCTTCGCCCACGATCTGACGAATGGCGCTGACGAACACGTCAACGGGTTGCCCACCGGAGACGGCGTACTGTTCATTGAAGACGATCGTCGGTACCGAACTCACGCCCCGCGACACCCACAATTGTTCGAGTTCGCGAACTTCGCTGGCGTATTGGTCGCTGCTCAGCACGGCTTCGGCGCGCACCCGGTCCAGGCCCACTTTCTGCGCGACATCCGCCAGCACCTGGTGGCTGGATACGTTGGCGTGCTGGCTGAAATACGCCGTGAACAGCGCCTCTTTCAGTGCGTGTTGCTTGCCTTCCAGCCCGGCCCAGTGCAGCAGTCGATGGGCGTCGAAAGTGTTGAAAATACGTCGCTCGCCCTGCTTGAAAACGAACCCGAGCTCAGCGCCGCGCTCGCGGATATTCTCGGCATTGGCCTGAAATTGCTCGTGCGTCGAGCCGTACTTTTCGGCGATGTGCTCGAAGATGTCCTGACCTTCCGGTGGCATCTGCGGGTTGAGTTCGAAGGGCTGGAAGTGGATGTCAGCCTGGACTTCATCGCCCAGATGCTCGAGCGCCTGGTCCAGCGCGCGCAGGCCGACGATGCACCAGGGGCAGGACACGTCGGAGATGAAGTCAATTTTCAGGGGAATGCTCATGGCAGCCTCGTGCGAGAGAGGAAAGGCTGCACGATACGCCGATCACGCCTGGGCTCAAACCCTACACCGGCGCGCCTGTCCTCAATGGGCGAGCTAAGCCCGCCGCTTCATCAGAGCTGCGCGACGTGGGAAGCGTCTTCGCGATGCTCGCGCAAATAGGGCAACACCGCCGCCAGCAACGGGGCCTTGAAGGCTTCCTGAAAACGGTGGGCCAGGCCGGGAATGAGCTTCAACTGGCTGCCTTGGATGTGCGCAGCCACATGAATGCCGTGCATCACCGGCAGCAGCGGATCCGCTGTGCCGTGGACGACCAACGTGGGCACCCGCAGACGATTCAACAGCTCCACGCGGCTGGGTTCGGCCAGGATGGCCAGAATCTGCCTTTTCACGCCTTCAGGATTGAACGCTCGGTCGTAGGAAACCGCCGCCTGATGCAACAGCATCTGCCGATCATCCTTGACCTCAGGGCTGCCCAGCGCAGCCAGCAAATCAGCCTGCTGCTCGAGCGCGGTCTGCCGGTCCGGTGCGCCGCGACGCGCCAGCAGTTGCAACAACGCCGGGCTGGGCATCGGCAGGCCGGGCGCGCCGGAGCTGGTCATGATCAGCGTGAGGCTCTCCACGCGCTTGGGCGCCATGTCCGCCAGATGCTGCGCAATCATGCCGCCCATGCTCGCCCCCAACACATGGAATTGCTGCACATGGAGCGCGTCCATCAGGCCCAACGCATCCTGAGCCATGTCGGTCAGCGAATACGGCGCCGACACCGGCAGGCCGATTTTGTAGCGCAGCACTTCGTAGGTCAGGTTGGGACTCGGCGGCGCCTGGACCCAAGTCGACAACCCGACATCCCGGTTGTCGTAGCGAATGACGCGAAAGCCCTGCTGGCACAGCGCGACGACGACTTCGTCCGGCCAGTGGATCAGTTGCCCGCCAAGCCCCATGACCAACAGCAGCGCCGGATCGGAATCACGGCCGATGCTCTGGTACGCCAGGTGCACGTCATCGAGCTCGGCCACTTGCGTGGGAACGTCAACATCGCATCGAGAGGCCGCAAAAGACGGCAGGCTGCACAAGAGCGCAGCCAGAAAAAGTAAAACCCGCATGGAAAAACACCGACACACAGAACCCCAGTAGGCCGCGAGTCTGATGAAGTTTGCTCAAGCGCGCTGCCACAGTTGCGTGACAGTTTGATGAAGAGGGCTGAGCGGTAGCAAAACGGTCATCTGGACCTGCATTCACGCTGCCGCTGTTGCCGGCGTGCTGATCGAATCTGCGACCCAGAGGTTATCGGCGAAACGCAGTTGAGCCTCTTTTACCACCTCAAGGGCGGCTTCACCGTCAGCGCCAGCAGGGTCAAGTTCGCCAACTACACCCAGCGACAGCACCTTGTAGGTCGGCAGGCGGTCCAGCACCAGTGGCATTTGTTCTGGCGCACTCAGCACATCTACGTGCAGACCCTGCACGGGCAGGCACACCGCGAGTCCAAGGTTGCTGCCCAGTCCAAGGCCGCCGCAGGAGACCGCGAGCAATTTTTTCAACGGAGAATATTGCAGGGCGTGGTAAGCGCGCTCGAAGGCATTTTTCCAGTCCTGCGGCAGGTCGAGGGTCAGGATCGGCTCGTCGATCTGCACCCACTCGATGCCCTTGCCCGCCAGCCGCCCGAGGATCTCGCCGTAAACCGGCAGCAGACGATCGAGCAGGTCGAGTTTGTCGAAACCCTCACCCTCAGCTTGCCCCAGCCACAAGTACGTCAACGGGCCGATGATCTGCGGGCGGATCGTCTGGCCTAGCGCTCGCGCTTCGTCGACCTCATCGAACAATGGCGCCCAGCTCAGTTTGAAGCGCTGGTCATGGGTGAACGTCGGCACCGAATCCACCTCAACGCCGTCACCGAGGGTTTCGAGGATGTGCTTGAAGCCCCTGGCCACGCCGATGTGAGGAAAATTCGAGTTGTTGACCAGGCCCATGCTGACTGCTCCATTCAAAAGATGGCGCCATTGTCGACACTTACCCTTACATGAGACAAACTCATTAAATTCGTGTTGATCACAAAATTTACTCATGGAGCGCCGTCGGTGCTGGAAATTCGTCACCTGAAAACCCTGCATGCTTTACGCGAAGCAGACAGCCTTGTTGACGCCGCTGACCGCCTGCATCTGACGCAGTCGGCGCTGTCGCACCAGTTCAAGGAGCTGGAAGAACGCATGGGCATGCCGCTGTTCGTGCGCAAGACCAAACCGGTGCGGTTCACCAGCGCGGGTCTGCGCCTGTTGCAACTGGCCGACTCGGTATTGCCGCAGCTGCGTCACGCCGAGCGCGATATCTCGCGGCTCGCCGGCGGTGTCGCCGGGCGTCTGCACATGGCCATCGAATGCCACAGCTGTTTTCAGTGGCTGATGCCGACGATCGACCAGTTCCGCGATGCGTGGCCGGAGGTGGAGCTTGATCTGGCCTCGGGTTTCGCCTTCGCGCCCCTGCCCGCCCTGGCCCGTGGCGATCTGGATCTGGTGGTGACCTCGGACCCTCTGGAACTGGCAGGCATTACCTATGTGCCGCTGTTCACCTACGAGGCGATGCTCGCGGTCGCCAATCAGCATCCGCTGGCGGCCAGGCCTTATGTGGTGCCGGAAGATCTGATCAATGAGACGCTGATCACCTACCCCGTCGAGCGCGACCGCCTGGACATCTTCACGCGTTTTCTCGAGCCGGCCGACATCGAACCGGCGCAGGTGCGCACGTCCGAGCTGACGGTGATGATGATGCAACTGGTCGCCAGCGGCCGCGGCGTTTGTGGGATGCCCCACTGGGCGCTGCATGAATACAGCTCACGCGGGTACGTGAAGGGCAAGCGGCTGGGGGAGAAAGGATTGTTCGCCACGCTGTACGCGGCAATTCGCGCAGACATGCTGGACGCGCCCTACATGCGCGACTTTTTGCTGACGGCAAAGGACACGTCATTTTCGACGCTGGACGGGGTGAGCGCGGTTCGTTAAGGGCCGTGCAATCGGCAAATTGTAGGAGCGCGCTTGCCCGCGAAAGATTTTGCCTGCAACACATCGGTCGCCTGAGCCACCGCCTTCGCGGGCAAGCGCGCTCCTACAATGGGGCGTGGCTTACCGACGATCCACATTGGGCGCAAAACTTGTGGAAACCGGCTTGCTGGCGAATGCAGTGGCGCAGACGCTGCACTGTCGTGAGACCCGCCGGGCTCGCCAGCAATCTGGTATCTACGAATTGCGTGTACGCCACAGATCGTGGGCGTTATCGAGATCATTGTAGGAGCGCGCTTGCCCGCGAAAAGGGTCATGTACAACCCACCTTCATGGCCTGATAAATCCATTCGCGGGCAAGCGCGCTCCTACCGTTGATGGTGTCGAACTCAGGGCCTCGCCAGGCTTCGATAGAGCGGCAATATCGAGTCCCGTGTCAGCGGCGCCAAGTGCATCTGGTCGATATTCGCACCATCGACCCACACCGCCTCTTCGATCTCCGCTGCCGGTGTGACCGGGTCCTCGACATGGACGCCATACAGCTGGCAGTTCACTTCGAAGCCCGGTTCGTTCGCCGCCACGGCCGAAAACTCACCCAGGAAACGCGCTTGCTCCGGCGCGATGACCAGGCCCAATTCTTCGTTGAGCTCCCGGGCCAGCGCATCGAGGGCCGACTCGCCTGGGTCGATTTTGCCGCCCGGCTGCATAAACGCTTCGGTCCCGCGCTTGCGCACCAGCAGTGTCTTCCCGTCAGCACGGGTCAGCAGCGCGGCGGCGATACGGAGCGTTTTCACCTTCACAGCACCACCTCGGTCTTCAGCGCCCGGGTTTCTTCAGCACGTTCCAGCGCCAGGGTGATCAACCGGTCGATCAGCTCGGCGTAGCTCAACCCGCTCGCCTGCCAAAGTTTCGGATACATGCTGATGGAGGTGAACCCGGGGAGCGTGTTGACCTCGTTGATGATGATTTCCCGCGCCTCGGTGACAAAGAAATCCACCCGCGCCAACCCGGCGCAGCCCAGCACGCGATAGGCCTGCAGCGCCACCTCACGTACGGCCTCGCTCATGTCGTCGGGCAACTGCGCGGGGATGGCGATGCGCGCCTGACCGTCGTTCAGGTACTTGGTGTCGTACGCATAAAACGCGTCATTGGCCACGACCTCACCGCACACACTCACCTTCGGCTCGTGATTACCCAGCACGGCGCATTCCACCTCACGACCGACGATGCCCTGCTCGATCAGCACCTTGTTGTCGTAGTCGAAGGCCAGTTTCAGCGCAGCGGCATAACCGGCTTCGTCGACGACCTTGCTCACGCCAACTGACGATCCCTGACACGCCGGCTTTACGAAAAGCGGCAGGCCCAGCTGCGCAGAAACGCTGACGAAGTCCACCGTCTTGCCACGGTGAAGGACCACGAACGGCGCGACCGAAATCCCGGCGTCGCGCAGCAGCCGCTTGGTGACGTCCTTGTCCATGCACGCCGCCGAGCTGAGCACATCAGGGCCCACGAACGGAATATCTAGCAGACGCAGCATGCCTTGCAGGCAGCCGTCTTCCCCGAAGCTGCCGTGGATCAGCGGGAACACCACGTCGATGCGCGGCACCTCTGCGCCGGTCTGCACCTCCACGAACTGCGGCCCGCTGGCGCCCGGCATCAGCGAAAGCAAACGGCCGGATTCACTGAGCTTGATGTGCGCAGGGTCGGTGGGGTTCTGCAGGTAATCCTGCTCGTCGAAGCGCAGCCAGTGGCCCTGCTTGTCGACGCCAATGAGGGTGATGGAAAAGTTGTTGCGATCAATCGCGTTGATCACGTTGCGCGCCGATTGCAACGACACTTCATGCTCGGAGGATTGCCCACCGAAAACGATGGCGACTGACTTTTTCAAAGGGGGATGCTCCTGAATTTCAGGTCGCAGAGCTAAAAGCAATTTGGCCCGATAGTCCAGTGCCAAGGTAGCGTGCGAGGCGGAATACAGGAAAAACCGGCAAAAAAATCCCGCGCCCGGGTGATCGACTGTCGATACCCGGAGCGCGGGAGGTGCCGCTGTCATTCCTCTTTCTTGGCGCCGGAGCCGAAGGTGGCGAAGCGCTTGTTGAAGCCGGCGATACGGCCTTCGGTGGTGGTCTTGCGCTGTTGGCCGGTGTACATGGGATGCGACGCGCTGGACACGTCGAGGGCAACGTAAGGGTAGGTGTTGCCGTCCACGTGAGTGTGCGTGCGGTCGGTGTCAACCGTGGAGCCGATCAGGAAAAACACATCGGCAGCGGTGTCGTGGAACAGCACTTTACGGTAGTCGGGATGGATGTCGGCTTTCATGGTGATTCTCCAGAATGTAAGCAATCATGTAATACGTTATACAGTATCATTTTGACGAAGTTCAATCAGAAACGATTTTGTAACCGTTACAACTTTCGGCTTTTCCCCCGCCTCCCCTGCCGCTAACGTTCGCGCCTCTGACGACCCCAGCCCGGTCCTCAACGGGAACGGAATGAACAACAACACCAGGAGGTAGTGCCATGCACTTGATCGATCGATACGAAATGAGCGTCCCAGGACACATGAAGCTGATTGACGCCCGCAGCGCGTTGAATCATCTGCAGCGTCTGGTCGAGGCAACCGACGGCAAGCCTGACGCCGAGCAACTCGTCAGCCTGCTCGCAACGATCGTGGAGGCTTTTCACGAAGCCGCTGACGACGTAATGCCCGTCAATGACCACGACGTGTTCATGCGTCAGGCGTGCGAGTGGAACTACATCGGGTTGTCTCCCAAAGAGAGCGAAGTGCTCCACGAGATCCGCTGCTGCAACGACGATGGCAAAGAAGACATCTATCGAATGATCAGCGAAACGCTGGACCGCAAGCCGATGCTGATGCCGGAAGCTCAGTAATCCAGGGTTGTATTCAGAAGCTGCGCGCAAAATAAGGGCGCCTGTGAACAGCGCCCTGCCGGGATGCTCGTCGTAACAAATGCCGGTTACACGCCAACCTGACGATGTCACACGGATGAGATCGATTGAAAGCGTGCAGCCGCCGTCGACCAGTCGATCTCGGACTGCTCTACGGCCCACAAGCCAGTACGCCAGGCTCCCCCGACTGCGCCATTGTATTTTCGTTTATTTCGAATAACATCATCAGTCCTTGCCCAAAGCGCTGGTACACCGACATGAATACATCCACTGCGTCAGCCTTTCCCGAAGCCCGAGAGGTCGCGGCCGCCGTACAGGGGCAACGCGATCTGGCGGCCTATCTCACGACCCGGACCGACACTCAGCGAATCGAAATCTACGATGCCGAGAACAAGGCACACACCGTCGACTTGCCCACCAGCGCACTTCGGCTGTTGGTCGATATTCTCGGCGAACTGGCCTTGGGCAACTCCGTCAAGGTGGTCCCGGTTCATGCCGAACTGACGACCCAGGAAGCCGCTGATCTGCTCAATGTCTCCAGACCGCACCTGGTCAAGTTGCTTGAACAAGGCGCTCTTCCTTACTTCAAAACGGGTCGCCACCGCAGGGTGTTGTTCTCTGACCTGATGGCGTTCAAGGGCAAACGCGACGACGCCAGCCGTAAAGCCATGGATGATTTGTCCCAGCTTTCAGAAGAGCTGTAGCGAGACATCCTGCAACACCCGCCCTTTGCTTTTACCCCGCAAACCCGCCACCCTGCGCGCCGCCGATCAGACCCTGCTGACGGCAGGAACCACGGCCCCACTGGCCCCTCTTCTATAAAAACCTTTGCAAGGCCCACCGTCATGACGAACGGACGCGACCCTCGGATCGACTTCTTTCGGGGTCTGGCGCTGATCTTCATTTATTGGGATCACGTGCCGGACAACCCTTTCGCGCAACTGACGCTGCGCAATTTTGGTTTCAGCGACGCGGCTGAGGTGTTCGTTTTTCTCGCGGGCTATGCCGCTGTCCTCGCTTATGGCCGGGTGGCGCAGCGTGACGGTTATGTCGTGGCTTGCCTGCGTATCCTGCGGCGCACGTGGGTGCTGTACGTCGCGCACATCTTTTTGCTGACGCTGCTAATGGGCATCGTCTTTGTCGCCAATAATCACGTCGAAACCCGCGACATGGTCCGGGAGATGGGTCTGGAGTATTTCGTCGGCAACCCGCAGCAGGCGCTGGCCGATGAACTGTTGCTGCGCTTCAAACCCAACCTCACCGACCCGCTGCCGTTGTATATCCTGCTGATGGGCGCACTGCCGCTGATTCTGCCGATCCTGCTGCGCAACGCGGCGCTGGCGATCGGCCTGTCGATCGCGCTGTACATGATGGTGCCGCTGCTTGGCTGGAACCTGCGCGCCTACGAAGGCGGCGGTTACTGGTATTTCAATCCGGTCGCCTGGCAATTGATCTTCGTGCTCGGCGGGGCCTTTGCCTTGCACACCCAACAGGCGCCAATCGCAAAGGTCCCTGCTCGCCCGCTTTGGCAACAGCCGATGTTCCTCGTCGCTGCGACCTACCTGCTGCTGGCGGGAATCATCACCGTGCTGTGGAAATTCCCCGACGTGCATGACGCGCTCTTGCCTACAGCACTCACCAAATTGATCTACCCGATCAGCAAGACCGACCTGTCGCTAGTGCGCCTGCTGCATTTCCTTGCGCTGGTGTATGTCGTCGCGAAAATGCTGCCGACATCGGTGACCTGGCTAGACAACTGGCCCGCCCAGCAGACTTGCCGGATGGGGCGGTATTCGCTGGAGATCTTCTGCCTCGGCGTGCTCCTCGCCCCGCTGGCCGACATGGCGAACGCGCTGGCGGACGATGCCTGGCAGATGCGCGTGATCACCGCGTTGCTCGGTCTGGGATTGATGCTGCTGTTGTCGAACTGGCTGGAGTTTAACAAGCGGTTGGGCAGCCCGAAGGCGGCGCGGGTGGTGGAGGTTTGATGGAGTCCATTGTGATTCGGGACTAAGGCTGCACATCGGAAAGATCCCACGCCCCAGCGTACAAAATCTCCCCCGCGCCCACCAACGTCTACGCTTGTATCAAGTGCGATGTGCAGGTGTGACCGGGCCAACGATATGGGCGCTTTTTGGCATTCCGATACGAAGAAGGCTGTGGTCAAGGCTGACAGTCAGGGGAACGGATCAATGCCAGCCAGTGCTCGCCCACGGCGTTACGTGTGGCGGTTTCTGCTGGTGGCGGTGCTGATGGCAGCGGTGATCCTGGGATTTGTGGTCTCGACCGAGGTGCGCAGCTCCCGTTTGCAGGCCCAAGAATTCAGCCATCTGGCCCAGAGCCTGAGCTACTCCGTCGAAGCCGGTCCCAGCGACGCGATTATGTATCCCGGTGACGGACCTTTTGACAAGCGTCTGGGCTATTCCGCCCTCGGCGAATTCCTGCCGCGCCTGCTCAAACGTGACTACCTGATCAGCGCCCAGGCGCGGTTTTCCCCTGAGCTTCTGTCCTACGCCAAGCGCGGTTTCTTCGTGCCTTATCAGGAGAAGATTCAGTCCGGCCTGACCATTTCTGACTGTCGCGCCGCGCCCCTGTATCAATACACCTACCCGCAGCAGTTGTATCCGAGCTTCGCCGCCATCCCGCCGGTGCTGGTTAACAGTCTGCTGTTCATCGAGAACCGCGACTTGCTGGATGATCAGCGCCCGCTGGCGAACCCGGCGGTGGACTGGCCAAGGTTCTTCAGGGCGGCGCTTTCCCAAGTGGCGAAAATGGTGGGATTGCCGGGGCAATCGGCCGGTGGCAGCACGCTGGCGACTCAGCTGGAGAAGTACCGACACTCGCCGGATGGCCTGACCCTGTCGGGCAGCGAGAAGATTCGTCAGATGGTGTCCGCCAGCGTTCGCGCCTATCAGCCGGGGCAGCAGACCCTTGAGGCGCGGCAGCGGGTGGTGCGGGATTACCTCAACAGCGTGCCGCTGTCGGCGGTCCCGGGTCATGGCGAAGTCCACGGCATGGCCGAAGGGTTGCGGGTCTGGTACGGCGCGGATTTCGACCGCACCAACCAGTTGCTGGCTTCGAACGTCAAAGACGATAAAACCCTGGCGGCGCAGGGTTTGGCGCTGCGCGAAGTGCTGTCGTTGGTGATCGCCCAGCGCAGGCCCTCACACTTTCTGGCGAAGGGGCGCAAGGAACTCGCGGATTTGACTGACAGCCATCTGCGCGTGCTCGCGCAGAACAATGTCATCGACCAACCGCTGGCCGACGCCGCTCTGGCGGCCAGCGTGACCTATCGCGACTGGGTGCAGCAGCCGACCGTGCAGCCGATTGAGAGCAACAAAGGCATCACCGTCGCCCGCACGCGGCTGTCGAACATGCTCAACCGTTCGCTCTACGATCTCGATCGCCTGGACCTTTCAGCCACCAGCACGCTGCAAAATGACCTGCAGGTCAGCGTCGGTCAGTACCTGCGCGACCTCGCCAAGCCCGAATTTGCCGGTCAGATGGGCTTGATCGGTGAGCACTTGCTGACACCCACCAGCACCCAGGCGGTGCGGTACAGCTTCACGCTGTTCGAGCGCGACCCGGATGGCTCGCGGGTGCGGGTGCAGACCGACAGCACGGATCAGCCGTTCGACATCAACGAGGGCAGCAAGCTGGAGCTGGGTTCGACGGCCAAGATGCGCGTGTTGACGACGTACTTGCAGATCATCGCCGAGCTGCACGACAAGTACGCTAATCAGCCCAATAGCGCTCTGAAAAAAGTCCCGGTGGAAGAGTCCGACCGCCTTAGCCGCTGGGCAGTGGATTACCTGATCCAGAACAACGACCGCGACCTCTCGAAGATGCTCGCGGCCGCTCTTGATCGTCAGTATTCGGCCAGCCCCGGCGAAAGTTTTTTCACCGGGGGCGGCCTGCACCATTTCAATAATTTTCGCCGGGAGGACAACGCTCGCAACCCCACTCTTCGCGAGGCATTGCGCGAGTCGATCAACCTGCCGTTCATTCGCTTGATGCGCGATCTGGTGCGCTACACCACCTATCAAGGGCCCAACAACAGCGCGGTGTTGCTCAAGGACGACAGCGATCCGAGGCGTCAGGAATACCTGGCCGATTTCGCCGACCGCGAGGGCAAGTCATTCCTGCTGCGCTTCTGGAAACGCTATAAAAACAAATCAACGCAGGACCGGCTCGACACCTTTCTCGACGGGGTACATCCCGCCGCGAGCCGACTTGCCGCCGTGCATCGCTATCTGCTGCCGGACGCCACGCAAAGCGCGTTCAATGCGTTCGTGCGGGCGCACATGGCCGGGGAAAAGGGCAACGCGGCACTGAGCGAAAAGCGCCTGGACGAACTTTATTTCGCCTACGGGCCCGGCAAGTTCGACCTGCCGGATCAAGGCTACGTCGCCCGCGTTCACCCGCTGGATCTGTGGCTGGTGGGGTATCTGCTGCAGAACCCGGACGCCACGTTCAAGGACGCCGTCGCGGCCAGCCGTTTTGAGCGTCAGGAAGTCTACAGCTGGCTGTTCAAGAGCCAGCACAAGAGCGCTCGCGACAGCCGTATTCGCACGATGCTGGAAATCGAAGCGTTTCTCGACATCCATCAGCGCTGGCAGCGGCTGGGGTATCCGTTCGATCATCTGGTGCCCTCGCTGGCAACTGCGATTGGCAGTTCCGGTGATCGACCCGCAGCGCTCGCCGAACTCATCGGCATCATCCAGAACGATGGCATCCGCCTGCCGGTGTTGCGCATCGACAGCCTGCACTTCGCCGCGCAGACGCCTTACGAAACCCAACTGATCAACAACCCCGAGCTCGGCAAACGGGTGCTGCCGTCGGAAGTCGCTGCTGCTATGCGCGAGGCCCTGTCGCAGGTGGTCGATGCCGGCACGGCAAGGCGCGTGTCCGGCAGTTTCAAAACCCATGACGGCAGCGTGCTGGCCATGGGCGGCAAGACCGGCACCGGCGACAACCGTATCGAGAGCATCGGCGCAGGCGGGCGAATCCTGGCGTCCAAGGCCATCAATCGCACGGCGACTTTCGTGTTTTTCATCGGCGACAACCATTACGGCACGCTGACGGCGTACGTCCCGGGACGCGCCGCCGAGAGCTTCAAATTCACCTCCGCCCTTCCGGTGCAAGTGCTCAAAGGCATGGCGCCGATTCTCAATCCCTTCCTGGAGCCGGGCACTTTCACGCAGTGCAAAGCGCCCGTGCCTACGAAGGTGGCAACGCGTCTGTAGACGGCTTTTCATTAAAGTCATCGAGTAACCCCCCGGAAACCGGACGACAACCGTTCGTCTTAACGCGTCTTGTGGAAACAATAAGATATATCTTAAGGTATATCTAACTTGTACCCAGAGATGAAAAAAATGAAAGACCACTCACACGATCACCCCCACCACCATCGCCCTCACTTTGGCGAACACGGCGACGGCCGCGACGGTTTCGAGAAACGTACCGGCCGTGAACGCGGCGGCCGTGGGCCTCGGGTATTTGCCCCGGGCGACCTGAAATTGCTGCTGCTGGCACTGATCGCCGATCAACCGTGCCACGGTTATGACTTGATTCGCCAGATCGAAGCGCTGTTCGACGGCGCCTACAGCCCAAGCCCCGGCGTGATCTACCCGACGCTGACGTTTCTCGAAGAGAGCGAATTGATTCTGGGCGATGCCGACGGCGGCAAGAAACGCTATCGCATCACCGAGGCCGGTCAGCAGTCTCTGACTGAGCAAGCCGTCGCCCTGGATGGCGTGAAAATGCGCATCGACGTCAGCAAGCGCTCACTGCGTGGACATGATCGTCCACCGGAAATCCACGAAGCCGTGCATAACCTGCGTCATGCGCTGCAGATGCACCACGGCCGCTGGAACCCTGAGGAAATCCTGCGCGTTCGCGACCTGCTGAACGACACCGCAAAAGCCATCGTCGACGGCCAACAACCTGCTTCGGAGAAATCGGAATGAATGCACCCCAGGGAATTCACCGCGTCAGCCACGAGATCAAACGTCGCAAGCTGCAGGTGTTGAGGGTGACCGACATTACCCCGCACATGCGCCGCATTACCTTGCACGGGCCGGAGCTCGAGGGGTTCATCAGTCTGGGCACGGATGACCACGTCAAACTGTTGTTCGCCACGACGCCTGAAGAGCAGGCCGCCCTGGACAGTGATGCGCCGTTGCAAAACGCTGAAGGCCCGCGCCCGACGATGCGCGATTACACCCCCCGCCGCTACGACCCGCAAACCGGCGAACTGGACATCGATTTCGTGCTGCATGGCGACGGTCCGGCGGCGACCTGGGCGGCTCAGGCCGAAGCCGGGCAAACGCTGAATATCGCCGGGCCTCGGGGTTCGATGATCGTGCCGGACATGTTCGACAGCTACCTGCTGATCGGCGATGAGACGGCCCTCCCCGCCATCGGTCGTCGGCTGGAAGCCTTGTCGGCCGGTCGGCGTGCGCTAGTGGTGGTCGAAATCGATAACCCAGCGGAGCGCCAGGCGCTGACCAGCGATGCGCAGATCGAGATCATCTGGGTGGTGCGTGGCGAGCAGGATCTGCTTGAAGTCACGCGCCAATTGACCCTGCCGCAAGGCAGTTTGTATGCCTGGGTGGCGACCGAGTCATCCCTGTCACGCAAGGTGCGGCGTGTGCTGCTGGATGAATTCAAGCTGGACGAAGCGGCCGTCAAAGCGGCGGGCTACTGGCGCGCGGACGGTTCGGACGAGGAATGAGGCCTACGCGCTACGAGGGGACAATTGAATGCATCTGATGCCCCTTTGCAGGTGCGCGCTTGCCCGCGAATGCGCTGGGTCAGTTCATGCAGCATCGTTTTGGAAGACTGCAACCGCGGGCAAGCGCGCTCCTACAGGATGGGCGTCAGCCTCGGGGGTTACAGGTGCGCTTTGCGCCCTAATACTCTGTCGATCATCAACACGACCAGCCCGATCCCCACGAACCCTGCCAGCACGCCCAATGCATTGGTCAGCGCCTTGGCTACTCCCAGCGTGCCGATATCGAGAAATGGATAGAGATAGTCCCCGAAGGCATTTCCGCGTAACAGCAAATAGCCGAAGTAGACGACGGGATACAGCATCCACATCAGCACATATCGGGGTTTCAGCAGGCCTTTGGGGACCAGAAATAACCAATAGCCAAGGAACAGCAGCGGCATGACGTCGTGCAGCAATTCATCGGCGATCCACTGCCAGCCCTGGGGCGTCCACAGATGGCGCAGCAGCAGGTTGTAGGCGATGCTCACCAGGACGATGCTCGTGGTAATCCCCGCGCAAATAACGGGGGAACGGAAGAACCGATACCCCGCCGAATGCCGGTCGATGACCGCACAGCTCAGCGCGACCGCCACCAGCGTGTTGGTCACCACGGTGAAGAAACTGCAGAAGCGCACCAGTCCGCCGAGGAGGCTGGCGTGGTCGATCCATCGCCCCCAGAGAATCAGGTACAGCTGCACCGCGAGCCCAAACCAGCCCAGCAAGGCGGCCGTGATGACGAAGCGGCGCCGGCCTGGGGACAGGTGCAGCGTGGGGCTGTGCATGTTGATCAGATCCTTGGCAACCGGCGAGTCAAGTCAAGGGCGCTTGGTGCGCGCCAGCTTGATGTACAACCCTTCGACCTTCTCACGCGCCCAGGGCGTCTTGCGCAAAAACGTCAGACTGGACTTGATGCTCGGGTCACTCTTGAAGCAGCGAATGTCGATCCGCTCGGCCAGCCCCGACCACTCGTAATGCTCGACCAGCGCGATGAGGATCTGCTCCAGGGTCACGCCGTGCAGCGGGTTGTTGTTGGGTGTGGTCATGACGGGCCTATGGACGCTGGTTGGGAGGGACAGTTTCGCGAGCTGCGCACCTTAGCGGACGCACTGCCGGGTGTGAAGGGTTGGGTGATAGTGGGACCGGCTTCAGCCGGGAAGGCGTCATTCGTCACGCCGTAAATCTGCGGCGTTCAATGCCGGCCTCTTCCCGGCTAAAGCCGGTCCCACATTTGGATCACGCCAGCCGCCACGCCGCAGCATCCTACAACCTGAACACTCCTGCTAAGCCCTCATCTGTGCGCGCTCTGCAAGGGTGGACACCACACTGCCTTGCCTTTGCGTGACGCGAAAGGCCGGACTGAACAACGGACAGCGCTACCCCGGCGTACTGCCACTGTTACGCCAATCGCAACGATCCATGTCGCAATTTCGACTTTTTTAAAAATCGTTAGCGTCCTATCATCGCCGCCCTAAACGCTGAACCAGTTAATTCGTCATTTGTTAAGACCTTGCAATGCCTCCAAAGCGTTGCGAGCGGCATCGCCTTTTGCTCTCGAATAACTCAAAAAGACCACACGCCCCCTATGCCCAGTCACCTGAAACGCCCGACTTGCACCCCGACCTGCCAATCGTCCCGAGGACTTCGTCATGCCAGCGCGCTGAGCCTTGCGGCGCTAGGGTTTGTCAGCTGCGCCCACGCCGCGCCGGCGTTCGACAGCACGTCACCGTGGATGCTGGGCGACTGGGGCGGCAAGCGCAGCGAGCTTTCCGAACAGGGTTACGACTTCAAGCTCGATTCAGTCGTTGAGGTGGGCTCCAACCTGCACGGCGGTTACAACCATGACAAGGCGACCCGCTACAGCGACCAGTTCGCCCTCGGCGCACACATGGACCTGCAGAAGATCCTCGGCTGGCACGACGCGGAATTTCAGCTAACCCTCACCAACCGCAACGGCGACAACATCAGCAACGACCGCGTGGGCGACCCGCGCACCGGCACCATTTCGTCGTCCCAGGAAGTTTGGGGCCGGGGCAACGTCACTCGCCTGACCGACCTCTGGTACCAGCAGAAATTTCTCGACCAGAAGCTCAGCGTCAAGGTCGGCCGGTTCAACGAGGGCGAAGATTTCAACACCTTCCCCTGCGACTTCCAGAACCTGGCGCTGTGCGGCTCCCAGGTCGGCAACTGGGGCGGCGGCATCTGGTACAACTGGCCGATCAGCCAATGGGCGATGCGCGTCAAATACCAGCTGAACCCCGAACTGTTCGTGCAAGTCGGCGCGTTCGAGCAGAACCCGTCCAACCTGGAAAACGACAACGCCTTCAAACTCAGCGGCAGCGGCACCCAGGGCGCGGTATTGCCGGTCGAGGTCGTCTGGTCGCCGAAGGTCAACGGCCTGCCGGGCGAATACCGCGCCGGTTACTACTACA
Source organism: Pseudomonas sp. KU26590 (assembly GCF_026153515.1). NCBI lineage: Bacteria > Pseudomonadati > Pseudomonadota > Gammaproteobacteria > Pseudomonadales > Pseudomonadaceae > Pseudomonas > Pseudomonas sp. KU26590. The sequence goes on along the minus strand of NZ_CP110644.1, from coordinate 1,694,267 downwards.
GCACCGCCGACAGCAGCGACGTCTACAAGGACAGCAACGGTCGATACGCGGCCTTGAGCGGCGATGACTACGCGTCTTCGTCCAGCAAACATGGCATGTGGCTGACCCTGCGCCAGCAAGTCACGAGCGACGCCAGCGACAACAGCCGCGGCCTTAGCCTGTTCGCCAACGGCACGCTGCACGACAAGAAAACCAACATGATCGACAACTTCGTTGCCCTCGGCGCGACGTACAAAGGCCCGTTCGACGCGCGCCCCGAGGATGACATCGGCGTGGGCATCAGCCGCATCCACGTCAACCCGGCGTACCGCAAGAACATCAACCTGCGCAATCAGGCCGAAGGCGTCTCGGACTACAACGATCCGGCGTTCCTCCCCGTACAGGACACCGAATACAACGCCGAGGTTTATTACGGCGTGCACGTCGCCAACTGGCTGACCGTGCGCCCGAACCTGCAATTCATCCGTCATCCGGGCGGCGTGAATCAGGTCGATGACGCACTGGTGGCGGGGCTGAAAATCCAGTCCTCGTTCTGATCGGCCCCGCTCGTCCGTCTGCATACAGGCATCGGCATTGAAGGCATGGCTTACCCGCCGCGCCTTCACGCCAACACGCGTTAACCACCACATCGTTACGGAGTACAACACTTATGAGCACTGAGGGTGCTTTCGGTAAGGGTCGCCTGCTTCCGAGCTTGCTCGGGCTGGTGATTCTGATAATGGGCCTGGCCTTGCTGGTCGGCGGCATCAAACTGCTGACGCTGGGCGGGTCGCTTTACTACCTGCTGGCCGGCATCGGCTTCGCCATCACCGGCGTCCTGCTGATGATGGGTCGCAGCGCGGCATTCGGTCTGTACGCACTGGTGTTGTTCGCCAGTACCGTGTGGGCGCTGTGGGAAGTGGGACTGGATTGGTGGCAGCTGGTGCCGCGCCTGGCACTCTGGTTTGCCCTCGGCATCGTAATGCTGCTGCCATGGTTCCGTCGTCCGGTCCTGCGTGGCCAGGTCGGCGATACGGGTACCCGCGCATTGGGCGCCGCCGTGATTGTTGCGGGCATCGCCGCGCTGGCCAGCCAGTTCACCCACCCCGGTGAAATCAAAGGCCAGCTGGACCGCGAAACCGCCGGCACCACCAGCGCTGCCCCGGCCATGCCGGATGGCGACTGGCAGTCCTACGGCCGCACGGCCTTCGGCGATCGCTACTCGCCGCTGTCGCAGATCACCCCGGACAACGTCAGCAAGCTGGTCCCGGCCTGGATCTATCGCACGGGCGACATTCCGGGTCCGAACGATCCGGGCGAGACAACGGCCGAAAACACGCCGCTGAAAGTCAACGGCATGCTCTACGTCTGCACCCCGCACAGCCAGGTCATCGCACTCGACCCGGACACCGGCAAGGAAATCTGGCGCTTCGACCCGAAGATCAGCAGCGGCAAAGCAGCCAACTTCAAGGGTTGGGCGCACATGACCTGCCGTGGCGTGTCGTATCACGATGACGCTGCCTATGCTGCCACCGCTCCGACCGACGCTGCCGCACCTGCGCAAAGCCCGGCCGCTCCGGCGGTGGCTGGCGCAGCCAATGCCTGCCCGCGTCGCATCTTCCTGCCAACCGCCGACACGCGTCTGATCGCGCTGAACGCTGACACCGGCAAAATGTGTGAAGACTTCGGCACCCACGGTTCGATCGACCTGAGCGCCAACATCGGCACCTACGCACCGGGCGGTTACTACTCGACGTCGCCACCGGCAGTGACCAAAGACCTCGTAGTCATTGGCGGTCACGTCACCGATAACCTTTCCACCGACGAGCCTTCGGGCGTGATCCGTGCGTTCGACGTGCACACCGGCCGTCTGGTCTGGAACTGGGACAGCGGCAATCCGGACGACACCACGCCGCTTGCCGAAGGCAAGACCTACACCCGCAACTCGCCCAACATGTGGTCGATGTTCAGCGTCGACGAAAAGCTGGGCATGCTCTACCTGCCCATGGGCAACCAGATGCCTGACCAGTGGGGCGGCAACCGCACCGAGGCGTCGGAGAAATTCAGCGCCGGTCTGGTCGCGCTGGACATCGCCACCGGTCACGTGAAATGGCATTTCCAGTTCACCCACCACGACCTGTGGGACATGGACGTCGGCGGTCAGCCAACGCTCATGGACATGAAAACCGCTGACGGCGTGAAGCCTGCTGTTCTGGCTTCGACCAAGCAGGGCAGCATCTATGTGCTGGACCGCAGCAACGGTCAGCCGATCGTGCCGATCAACGAAATCCCTGTTCCCCAGGGCGCGGTTGCCGGCGATCACACCTCGCCTACCCAGCCGAAGTCCGACCTGAACTTCATGCCGCCGCCCCTGAAAGAGCGCGACATGTGGGGCGTGACGCCGTTTGATCAAATGCTCTGCCGGATCGATTTCAAATCCCTGCGGTATGAAGGCCCGTTCACCCCACCGTCGCTGCAAGGCTCGCTGGTGTATCCGGGTAACTTCGGCGTGTTCGACTGGGGCGGCATTTCGGTCGATCCGGTGCGTCAGATTGCTTTCGTGAACCCGAGCTACATGGCGTTCCGCTCCAAACTGGTACCGGCGGCTGAAGTTGAAGGCGGCCCGGGTCGCAAAAGCGAAACCGAAGGCGTGCAGCCGAACAAGGGCGCGCCTTACGGTGTGATCCTCGAAGCGCTGTTGTCGCCAATGGGCCTGCCTTGCCAGGCGCCCGCATGGGGTTACGTGGCGGCGGTCGATCTGACCAACCACCAGACCATCTGGAAGCACAAGAACGGCACCGTGCGTGACAGTTCGCCGGTTCCGATCCCGCTGACCATGGGCGTTCCAAGCCTGGGCGGCACGTTCATCACCGCCAGCGGTGTGTCGTTCCTCAGCGCCACGCTCGACCAGTACCTGCGCGCCTACGACGTTCGTAACGGCAAGCAGTTGTGGGAAGGTCGTCTGCCAGCAGGCGCTCAAACCACGCCGATGACCTACACCGGCAAGGACGGCAAGCAATACGTGCTGGTCGTTGCAGGCGGTCACGGTTCGCTGGGCACCAAGCAGGGCGATTACGTTATCGCCTACAAACTGCCGGATTGATCAGCTTCACTGATTAGCGTCGTGCAGTAACAGAAAAGGCGGTCCCTAAAGGTGACCGCCTTTTTTATGCCCGTGGTATGGGTGCCCGGCATGAAGCACGAAACCTATTTCTCGATCACCTGACCGCGCTGAGGGGCCAGCCGGGCGATGAACCGGTTCTGCGTCGTGACCGGAATGTGCTGCTCGTTCATGGCCGCAATGAGGTCCTCGACCAGCGCGTTGAAATCGCTGCGGCTGAGTTTCATGCCCTTGTGCACTTCCTCCAGGGAGTCACCCGTGTACGTGCACGGGCCGCCTGTCTCGACGCAGAACCGCTCCACCAGCTTGTCGCGCACCCGGACGATGTCGACCTTGGCGAAGTATTTATAAATACGGTCATCCTGGGCGATGTGCAGCAGCATGCCTTCAACGATTTTCTGGATGCCGGCGCGTTGGCCCAGGTCCTGATAAAGGCGGTCGTCCTTGGGTGGCTGTTGGGCGCACCCCACCAGCAGCGACAGACTGAGCCCGACGATCAGCCACAAAGACCGCCCCATCAGAAACTCCCCTGCACGGAAAGGTACGTGCCGTTCTGGTTGTCCAGCGTGGCGATTTCACCGAGCCGGGCGTAGGCCAGCACCACGGAAACATGCTTGTTGGGGAACCAGCCGACAAAGAAGTCCGCCCAGTCGCTTTCGCCGGCGAACGACAGATTGTCGGGCTTCTCGCGGTAGTCCATACCCACCGCCCAATGCGGATTGAAGAGGATCGCTGCACCGCCCTCTTTCAGTACGCTGCGGGTATCGCGCCGGTCGCCGCCAAAGCCCAGCAAACCGGTTTCGTTGGCGCGGCTGTAACGCAAGCCGGCGTTGACCACCACGTTGTAGCCAAAGGCCGCGCCCATGAACAGACGGCTCGCCGTGACGTAACCCTCGACGTCCGAATCGCGCTTGGCGCCCACCAGGCTGGGGATGAGGAAATCGTTCTGGTGTTTGTATTCCAGCCCCGCCGACACCTGCGGCAGTTGATCGTAGATCAGGTCGCCAAACAGGCGGACCTTCACGCCGAAAATGTCCTGGGTGAGGTTGTCTTCCGGCAGGTTGAACTTGCTGACCAGAGACCCAAGATCGAAGCGTTGATGGGCGTAGGAGACCTCCACGCGATTGCCATAGGACACCGCAGCGCCGACCACATCAAGGGTGTAGTCCGGCAAGTCGACATGGGTCGCGAACGCGTTGCCGCCCCACTCGCCCTGCTCGTCATACCCGGCTAACATGGCCCAGGGAATGATCCCGCCGCCTGCGCCGCCTTCGATACTGCTCGCGCCTCCGGTGGCAATCAGTCGGCCTTGCTCGGCTTGAACGGCTGGCGCCACCCACGCCGCGCAGGCCCCTACCACACTGGCGAGTACCACGGGGCTCAAACACGTCGAAAGATTTCGTGCCATAAATCCCTGTTCCATCAATGCATCGTCATACGGGGTGGAAGCTGGGCCTGCGCAATCCAGGCTTCGAATGCGCTCGCACTCAGCGGCCGGCTGATCAGGTAACCCTGTGCGGTGTCGCAGTGCCAGCGCTCCAGCAAGCGCAGGCTGTGTTCGTACTCGACGCCTTCGGCGACCACCTTCAGGCCCAGGTTGTGGCTCATCTCGATGGTCGAGCGCACGATCACGGCGTCCTCGCTGGTCTCGTCCAGATCGCGCACGAAAGATTGATCGATCTTCAATTCCTGCACCGGCAGCCGCTTGAGGTGGGCCAGCGAGGAGTAACCGGTGCCGAAATCATCCACCGACAGGCTGATGCCGAATTCGCGTAGGCGATTGAGCACTTTCAGCGACTGCTCCGGCTCGCGCATGATCGCGCTTTCGGTGATTTCGAAAATCAACTGTTCAGCCGGCACCCGGTACAGCTTGAGCAGCGCAGAAACGCGGTCAGCCAGTTCGTTGCCCAGCAGGTCGTCCGCCGAGATATTCACCGAGACCTGCAGAATCAGACCGCGCTGCGCCCACTCGGCGAGCTGGCGCAGCGCTTCTTCGATCACCCAGTTGGTGAGGATCTGAATGCTGCCGGTGCGCTCGGCCAGCACGATGAACTCGGCCGGCGACACCGAGCCGAATTGCGGGTGCTGCCAGCGCAGCAAGGCTTCGGCCTGAGTGACCCGGCCGTTGCGAATGTCCAGTTTGGGCTGGTAATGCAGTGAAAGTTCGCCGTTGCGCGCCGCCTGACGCAAGTCGCGGATCAGGCTGATCTGGCGCAAGTGGGCGACATCCCGACCGTCCACATAGACCTGCAGACGCCCCGGCAACTGCGCCGCGTCCTGCCGCGCGATGGACGCACGCCTGAGCAACTCGGTCGCCGAATCGCCATTGGCCGGGTAGGCCGCGATGCCGATGCAGGCGTCCATCGCGATGTCCTGCTCGCCGATGCGTTGCGGCTTGATCAGCAAACCCTGCAGCCGGTCAGCCACCGCGACGGCGCTGTCGGTTTCGGCGTTTTGCACCAGCAGCAGAAATTCGTTATCGGAGAGACGCGCCACCGTATCGCCGGGACGCAGCGGCTCTTGCAGCTGCGCGCTGATGATTCGCAGCAGTTGTTCGACCCCCTCCAGACCGACGTTGGCGCTGATCGCGCGGAAGTTATCGATCCCCAGATAAAGCAGCGCAACGGGCCGTTGCGCAACCACCGCGCTGCCGAGGCGTTCCATGACCAGCGCGCGATTGGGCAGCCCGGTGAGCGGATCATGCAGGGCGTTGTGCGCCAGTTGCAGCTCACGCTCGGCGATCCCGCTCTGCATCGAATTGATGGCGCTGGCGAGCAGCCCCAGTTCGTCCCTGCGGTCCAGCACCACGGGCGTTGCGTAATCGCCTTCGCCAATGCGACGGGCCGCCTGAGCCAGGGCACTCACCGGCCGCGACAGGCTGCGCGCCAGTATCAATGCGCCGACCAGGGAACAGGCCAACGCCACGACCGTGATCCAGAACAGTGTCTTATCCAGCGGCGCGAATGCCTGCATGGCTTGATCCAGCGGGCTCTGCAGCAGGGCCACGACCTCACTGTCGCTGTCGCTCCCCAGCCGCAGGGTTTTGCTCAGAAAACTCTGGTTCTGATGCTCGGTCATCTGCATCCCGTCGCTGGGCGGATTCATCATCACCCCGCGCAGGCTGTCAAACAGCGGCGCCGGCTGGGTGCTGATGAGCTGGCCCGGCTGCTTTTGCACGATCGACAGAAACGATACCTGCAAACCGCTTAACGAGCGCAGTTCCTGAGCCAGATCACCGTCCATGCTGAAGCCCATCACCACCCGCGCAATTGGCAGCGGTGCGAGCACGGTGCTTTCCACCAGCAAGTGCGGCTGGCCTTGCAACGGCACGATCAGCATCGACTGATTCTTGCCTTTCAGCTCACGCAACGCCTGGATGTAGGGGAACGGCGAGCCTTCGGGAATCTGAGCGACGGTGCTGGCCATGACCGTGCCGTCCATGCCCAGCAGAAACATATCGTTGGCGTTGATTCTGGCGCCGTGGTTGAGCAGCACCGAGCGAATGGTCGCCGAGTCTGCGGACGCCACGGCGTCACGGAAGCCGAAATCGGAGGACAGCAATTGGACCGCGTCGCGCAGCCGCTTGCCGCGCATTTCCAGCAAGCCTTCAAACACCCGGGTGCCGACTTCGAGCTGCGCTTGCGCCTGTTTGCGAACCGCGTCCTGGGTCGCCGCTCTTACTGCGATAAACACGGCGAAGACCACGATCAGCAGCAGCATGATCAACACGCCGGCAATGCGCGCCTGAAAGCTGATGCGCACCTTCATTCGTGGGCTGCCTTATGAAAGGCATCGCCGAACGCGCTGGACGGCGGTGCGGCAGGCGTGGCATCACCGTTGGACTGCACAGCAATGCTGAACCGCTGCTTGAGGCCGCCGGCCGGAATGTCGATGTCGCCACCGGACACCGGCAGCATGTCGGGCGCTTGCGGGTGCCACAGGGTGACGGTGTAGTGACCGGCGGGCACTTGATCCAGGGTCAGCGTGCCCTTGTCATTGCTCACGCCGAACCAGCCATCGTCGGTGACGTACACGTAACCGATCATATTGTCGTGCACGTTGCAGCCGAGCACGACCACGCCCGGCTTGTCGAACAGCACAGGGGCCGACGGGGTACCGCCATACAACCGCAGTTCGAAACGCTTGGGCGTCGAGAACGAATACACCTGATGGCGGATTTGGTCGCTGTTGGGGAAACTGATTTGCGTACCACTGCGCACCGCGAGCACGTGGGGGGCAAATTGCACATCGCGCTGGTCCATGTCGGCTTTCAGCGAGCCGACAGGCGGCGCCGTTGCGCCGCGCAGAGTGAGCACCGCGTCGGTGAGCGGCTTGCCCTGGGCATCGACGAATTCAGCGGTCAGGCTGGCCGCACTGGCGACAGTACCCTGCAGCGCGGTTACAACCAGCAACAATGAAATAAACACGTGGCGCATGAGATGTTCCAAAACGGCGAGGCCGGCAGAGCCTCTTTGGCGATGATTTCAGCGTAGCCCACAGATCGGCGGTCAGCGATATCGGACGGACTTCCAGCAAAGCACATGGCAGTCATTTATGGGGTACCACGGACTGGCGCAACGCCGCACATGCTTTAAAGCGGTCCCCTCAATTATTGCTATCGACCGCCACTATTGAAACCTGAGGCCGTGCGCCCCATCTAAGGCTCATCTCCATTTATGCAGGTGCCCCATGAGCGACCAGCAATCCGACGACAACCAGCCGCACGCGGACGACGACCACGAGCACGAAATCCTCGGCTCCGACAGTAAGCGTCTGGCCCTGCCCGGCCAAAACCTACCGGATCAGGTGTATATCATCCCGATCCACAACCGTCCTTTTTTCCCCGCGCAAGTGCTGCCGGTCATCGTCAATGAAGAGCCCTGGGCCGAAACGCTGGAGCTGGTCAGCAAATCTGATCACCACTCGCTGGCGCTGTTTTTCATGGACACCCCGCCTGACGACCCCCGTCATTTCGATACCAAGGCGTTGCCGGAGTACGGCACGCTGGTCAAGGTGCACCATGCCAGCCGTGAAAACGGCAAGCTGCAGTTCGTTGCCCAGGGCCTCAGCCGCGTGCGCATCAAGACCTGGCTCAAGCACCATCGCCCGCCGTTTCTGGTGGAGGTCGAATACCCGCATCAGCCCAACGAGCCGACCGACGAGGTCAAGGCCTACGGCATGGCGCTGATCAACGCGATCAAGGAGCTGCTGCCGCTCAACCCGCTGTACAGCGAAGAATTGAAGAACTACCTCAATCGCTTCAGCCCCAACGACCCTTCCCCGCTGACCGACTTCGCCGCCGCCTTGACCTCCGCCACGGGCGTCGAGCTGCAGCAGGTGCTCGACTGCGTGCCTGTGCTCAAGCGCATGGAAAAAGTCCTGCCGATGCTGCGCAAGGAAGTCGAAGTTGCGCGCCTGCAGAAAGAAATCTCCGCCGAAGTGAACCGCAAGATCGGAGAGCATCAGCGTGAGTTCTTCCTCAAGGAGCAGCTCAAGGTCATTCAGCAGGAGCTGGGGCTGACCAAGGACGACCGCAGCGCTGACATCGAACAGTTCGAAGAGCGTCTGGTGGGCAAAACCCTGCCGCCCCAGGCGCGCAAGCGCATCGACGAAGAGATCAACAAGTTGTCGGTGCTGGAAACCGGTTCGCCGGAATATGCCGTCACCCGCAACTACCTGGACTGGGCAAGCTCGGTGCCGTGGGGCGTGTTTGGCGACGACAAGCTCGACCTGAAACACGCGCGCAAAGTGCTCGATCAGCACCACGCCGGCCTTGATGACATCAAGAGCCGCATCCTCGAATTCCTCGCCGTCGGCGCCTACAAAGGTGAAATCTCCGGCTCCATCGTGCTGCTGGTCGGCCCGCCGGGCGTGGGTAAAACCAGCGTAGGCAAGTCGATCGCAGAATCTCTGGGCCGTCCGTTCTACCGTTTCAGCGTCGGCGGCATGCGCGATGAGGCCGAGATCAAGGGCCACCGTCGCACCTACATCGGTGCCCAGCCGGGCAAGTTGGTGCAAGCGCTGAAAGACGTGGAAGTGATGAACCCGGTCATCATGCTCGACGAGATCGACAAGATGGGCCAGAGCTTCCAGGGCGATCCGGCCTCGGCACTGCTCGAAACCCTGGACCCGGAACAGAACGTCGAATTCCTCGATCACTACCTCGACCTGCGTCTGGACCTCTCGAAGGTGCTGTTCATCTGCACCGCGAACACACTCGACTCGATCCCAGGCCCGCTGCTGGACCGTATGGAAGTGATTCGCCTGTCCGGCTATATCACCGAAGAAAAGCTCGCCATCGCCAAGCGCCATCTGTGGCCCAAGCAACTGGCTAAGGCCGGCGTCTCGAAAAACAGCCTGATGATCAGCGACAGTGCATTGCGCGCGGTCATCGAAGGGTATGCGCGGGAAGCCGGTGTGCGGCAGCTGGAAAAACAGCTGGGCAAACTGGTGCGCAAGGCCGTGGTCAAGCTGCTGGACAACCCGGACACCGTGGTCAAGATCGGCCCGAAAGAACTGGAAGCCTCGCTGGGCATGGCGGTGTTCCGCAACGAGCAAGTGCTGTCGGGCACCGGCGTGATCACGGGCCTGGCCTGGACCAGCATGGGCGGCGCGACGCTGCCCATCGAAGCCACGCGCATCCATACGCTCAACCGCGGCTTCAAGCTAACCGGTCAATTGGGCGATGTGATGAAGGAATCTGCCGAAATCGCTTACAGCTATGTCAGCTCCAATCTGGCGAAGTTTGGCGGCGATAAGAGCTTCTTCGACGAAGCCTTCGTTCACCTACACGTGCCGGAAGGTGCGACGCCGAAAGACGGGCCAAGTGCGGGCGTCACCATGGCCAGCGCGCTGCTGTCGCTGGCGCGCAACCAGGCGCCGAAAAAAGGCGTGGCGATGACCGGCGAACTGACCTTGACCGGTCATGTACTGCCGATTGGCGGCGTGCGGGAGAAGGTGATTGCGGCGCGGCGGCAGAAGATCTACGAGCTGATCCTGCCGGAAGCCAACCGTGGCAACTTCGAAGAACTGCCGGATTACCTGAAAGAAGGCATCACCGCGCACTTCGCCAAACGCTTCGCGGATGTGGCGAAGATATTGTTTTAAGCACAGCCTTCGCGCCCGGGGACGAACGCTGGTCGGACGATCCCGGAACTCTCAAGGACGAGGCGCATACGCTGTAGGAGCCGGCTTGCTGGCGAACGCCATTGGTGAGTCATGGATGCAGTGATTGACACGCCCGGTTCGCCAGCAAGCCGGCTCCTATGTATGGACTCGCCTCCACTGTCTACCCGCTTTTCAACACCGCCACCCGGTTGCATCTATGTATAAGGCCTGTTCGAGGAAGCCGCTCTGGGCTTCTGGCCAACATTGGTTGAGCTCGCGGTATGCCTATTACAGTCAGGCCTCAAGGGCCAGTAGGAGCCAAGGCATCTATCCGCGACGGTCTTACCTGGGGTCAATGTTTTCTAGCAGGGGCAGGAGCGCTTTTGCGCCCCGGTGGCAGAACGCTTTGGATCAGTGACTCATCGCCGCCGCCTGCCTATTGGACGGCTCACGACGATAAGTCTGATCATTCTGTAAAAGCGACCAGATGATGCGCAGGTTGCGGTTCGCCAGCCGTACGGCGGCTTTTTTGCTTCCCAGACGGCTCAGCCACTGCAACAGCCGACGGTCATCCGGCTGCTCGGAGTCGTGCCGCAGCTGCCTCAACACTGCATGAGCACCCTGTATCGCCAGGCTGCGGATGTACCCATCACCACGCTTGGTCATTCGACCCAGGCGAACCCGCTCTCCTGAGCTGTTTTGATCGGGCACCAGGCCGAAGTAGGCCGCAAACATGCGCGCGTCAGCGAATCGCTCAGGCCGGGTTTGCTTGGCTACTATCGCGGTGGCAATGATCGGCCCGACACCGCGTATGGTCATCAGCCGCACGGCGGTCTTGTCCCGTTTCGCAGCAACCTCCAGACGCCCGGTCAATACACTGACTCGCTCGCCCAAATGGCGCCATTCGCCCAGCAACTCGTCGATCAGTTCGCGCAACATCTCCGGCAACGGCTGGGTAGCGTCTTCCAGTACCCGAGGTACTTTCTGGCTGATCGCCACCTCGCCTTGCGCCATGGCGACGCCGTGCTCGAGCAGCAAACCGCGCATCTGGTTACCCACTGCTGTGCGCCGACGCACGTAACCTTGGCGAATACGGTGCAATGCCTGCATGGCCAACTCCGCGGCACTTTTGATGGGCACTGCCGAAATTCTGCTGTCGCGGCCCGCGCGCAATATTGCGAGCGCATCGTTGCGATCATTCTTGGCGCCGCTGCGATGATCAGCGACGCGCCCGGCTGGAAGTATGCGTGCCAGATTGCCCTGATCTTGCAGCTGCCGCGCCCAGGCTTGAGCGCCCGGACCGGTTTCCATGAGAACGATAACGTGCGGTTCGAGCTTGCACAAAAATGCGTAGAAGGCTTCTCGTGACTTGATCCGCTCCTCATAGAGCACCTGGCCCAAGGCATCTTCACCAGCGATCTGAAAGACCCGCTTGGCAAGATCAATCGCCACGGTGGTGCATGCCGGGAGATCGGATGAAGACAGAGACTGATTAACCGTCGTATGCTTTTTCATGGACTCGCCCTCGCTGTCGTTGGCTGTTTAGACTGCCACCGTGGCGCATTGACGCCTCGGCCTGGGCGAGTCCATCCAATTACAGAGTCCAGATTCACCGCAGGGTCTGGAGCAGTTTTAGCTTCCCGGTTTCAGCCCTGCCATCTTCGGTTATCCTGCCCTCATGTTGCCTATGACCGGAGCCTCCATGACCCCTGCCCGCCTGCTCGTCCCGCTCAGCCTCACCCTGCTTGCTGCCTGCGCCCAGACACCGAAACAGATCGTTTCCCTGGACGACCAGCAAGACTGCCCCATTACCCTCAAAACGGGCCAGACCCTCATGCTGATGCTGCCCAGCAATCCCACCACGGGTAACCGCTGGCTGGTGCAAAATCCCGCGCCGTCGATACTCGGCAGCCTGGGGCCGGAGGTGTTCAATTCTTCCAAAGACGTCGGATTGGTCGGTGAAGGCGGTCAGTCGGTCTGGCGCTACCGAGCCGCCAAACCGGGCACGGGCCACCTCATGATGGTCTATCGACAGCCCTGGGCGCCGGAAGTGACGCCAGAACGCACCTTCGATTGCGTCATTACGGTCAACTGATCGCCCGCTGACGCCACGGCCGCACGCGTAGGAACGCCTTTGCCCGCGAAGGGATAATCAGTCGCTGAGCGTGGGCGTGAGCCGCGGTCATTCGGCCAGTAATTGCGCCGCATCGAAGCCCATGCGCAAGTTGCCCCAGTGACGGCCGTCGAAGAAGAACGGCACGTCGATCTCGGTCATGATCTCGCCGGTGTCGCGCAGGTAGGTCTGCAGCAGGAAGCGCTGTTTGTTGGCGGCTGCGCGCAGGCCAATGGGGTCAGCAAACATGCGCTTGTTCCGGCACACCGGCAGGTCGATAGCCCGGTCGCCCGTAGGTTTTTTCGACACCCAGCTGTTGTTTACCGGGCAGTAACCCTTGGTGTCGACGATAAAGGTGACCTTGCCCCCCAGCGTCTCTTTGGTCAGCGCGTCGCACTCCTCCTGACAGATCTGGGCGAAGCGCTCGGAGTAGCTGGTCGTGTACTGCTTGGGATCGGTACCGGGGATCAGCTTGTAGCTCTGATCGAACAGGTTGACCCCTTCACGTTGCAGCGCGGCCAGGCGCACCTGGAGCCGGTCTCGGCAATGACTGGCGCGGGTAATGCCAGCGTCCAGCGCGCCATGCCCGAGTACAAACCGGCCCAGCAGCGCCTGGACCTTTTCCGCCACGCCCGACAAATCGCGGGTGGCGGTGGCGGAATGCTGCATGCGCTGGTCGATGGACTGGCTGTCCGCATGAATCTGCGTGACGCGGTCGTTGATGCCGGTGTTGCTGTCGGCGAACTGCAGGATGTGCGAAGCGATGTCCTCCAGCTTGGTGTGAGTGGATTCGAAGTCGCCGATCATGCTTTCGAAATGCCCCGACGCGCGCTCGACCACTTTCTGGGTCTCCCGGGCGCTGTGGCTGATCTGAGTGGTCTGCTCGTGGGTCGAGCTGACTTCCAGCAACATGGCGTCGATGTTCTGGGAGATGTCTTCGGTGGCGCGGCTGACGTTCTGGGCCAGGGTCCGGACTTCGTCGGCCACCACCGCGAAACCACGCCCGCTCTCCCCCGCACGCGCCGCCTCGATCGCCGCGTTGAGCGCCAGCAGGTTGGTCTGGGAGGAAATCTGTTGAATCAATCCAACGATGGATTTGATGCTGGATGAACGTTGGTTCAACGCCGAGACCAGCGTGCCGAACTCATTCAGGCTGGTGGAAATCTCACTGATGTTGCCGGTCACTTCCAGCAGTTCGGTGTAGGAGTCACGGGCCATGCTGAGGTTCTGCGCGGTGGTCCCGGAAATACCCTGGGTCTGCCGGGACACCTCGGCAATCCGCCCGACTGCGTCGTTGCTCTGCTCCATGACTTCCCTGGCGAAGCGCGCCTGATGGGTCGCGCTGTCGCTGGAATCGCTGATGTTTTTCAGCGAGCGCGCGGACTCCACGGCAATGTGCACGGTGAGCGCCTGAACGCTGCTGATAATCTCCCGCTGCTTGGCCAGAAACCGGTTGCAGGTGTTCGCCAGCACGCGAATCTCATCATGGGTCAACAGCGGCAAGTCCTTGGACAGGTCGCCCTCGCCATTGGCAATGCCTTCCAGCGCCAGGGTCATCTGATTCACCGGCCGCACGATCAAGTGCCGGAAATACCAGACCATGAAGCTGACCAGACACAGGGTAAACAGCGTGCTGCCCAGAATGGCGTTGCTCAGCACATCGAGCTTGCCCTCGATCATGCTCAGCGTCCCCGCCGGCACCTGCGCGGTGCGCAACTGCAGCAGAATGTCCGCGCGCAGGCTCACGGCTACCCAGTACACCACGGCGCTCACCATCACCATCAGAAAAAGGCTCGACAACTTCTTGGTCAAAGAATCGAAAAACTGCCTCTCGATGGACTCGTACAACGCCTTGAACGCATGCATGCCACGGTTCCCTGTGTCTGGTAATGAAATTGATTGCAACTAAGGTTTTTCGACTGCTGGGGGGAAACCTTTAATCCTGTGGGGTTAAAGGCGCCCAATCATGCCTTGCGTTGCAGCGATGCTCAAAGAGATCAGCAGCGTCGCGGGCATCCGTTGCGGACCAAAAGGACGTGCACGTTAAAGATCAGGTTCCAGCCGAGGGACGGAATTGGCTAAAATGCCGCACTTTTCGCTTCGTACCCCGGAATCGCCGTGAGCCCAGAACCCGACCGCCTATTCGCCCAGCCGCTGCCCCAGGTGCCCGACTTCGCCTTCAACGAAGACGTGGTGCGGGTGTTCCCGGACATGATCAAGCGCTCGGTGCCGGGCTACCCGACCATCGTCGAAAACCTCGGCGTGCTCGCGGCGCAGTTCGCCCAGCCCCACAGCGTGCTCTACGATCTGGGCAGCTCATTGGGCGCCGTCACTCAGGCGTTGCGCCGGCATGTACGCACCGAAGATTGCCGGGTGATCGCCATAGACAACTCGTCGGCCATGGTCGAGCGCTGCCGGGAATACCTCAACGCCCAGGACTCGATGTACCAGGAGCTGCTGCCGGTGGAGGTCATCGACGGCGATATCTTGAATCTCGAGTTTCAACCCGCCTCGGTGGTCGCGCTTAACTTCACCCTGCAATTCATCGCCCCGGAACAACGCCTCGCCCTGTTGACCCGCATCCGCCAGTCGCTGCTGCCCGGCGGTGCGCTGATCGTGTCGGAGAAGCTGCGTTTTGATGACACCGAAGAGCACGCGCTGCTCACCGATCTGCACGTCGCCTTCAAGCGCGCCAACGGTTACAGCGAGCTGGAGATCGCGCAGAAACGCAGTGCAATCGAAAACGTGATGAAGCCCGACAGCCTTGAGCAGCACCGCGAACGCTTGCTGGCCGCCGGTTTCAGCAAAGTCGTGCCCTGGTTCCAGTGCCTTAATTTCGCCTCGTTGATTGCCCTGCCATGATTGATCTTGCTCCTCTGGTCCGCCGTATGGCGGGCACGCCACTGTATGCCTGGGCCCAAGGCCTGCAGGCGCAACTCGACACGAAGATGGAAAAGGGCCACGGCGACCTCGAACGCTGGCAGGGCGCGCTGAATGCCTTGCCTGACCTGACGCCAAGCCGCATCGAGCTCAAGGAAGATTTCATCCTCGACGCCAACTGCGACGCCGCCACCCGTGAGCAGACCCGCGCCGCGCTGATGGGCCTGTCGCCGTGGCGCAAGGGGCCCTTTGATGTGTTCGGCGTGCACGTCGACACCGAATGGCGCTCGGACTGGAAATGGTCGCGGGTCTCGCCGCACCTTGATCTGAAAGGCAAGCGCGTTCTGGATGTCGGCTGCGGCAACGGCTATTACCAGTGGCGCATGCTGGGCGCCGGCGCCCACAGCGTCATTGGCGTCGATCCCAACTGGCTGTTCTTCTGCCAGTTCCAGGCCATGCAGCGCTACCTGCCGGACCTGCCGGCGTGGCATCTGCCGTTCACCCTGGAAGATTTGCCGGCACGTCTGGAAGGTTTCGACACGGTGTTTTCCATGGGCGTGCTCTATCACCGCAAGTCGCCTATCGATCACCTCCTGGCGCTGAAAGACTGCCTGGTCAAAGGCGGCGAGCTGGTGCTGGAAACCATGGTGGTGGAAGGCGATGCAAACCAGGTGCTGGTGCCGGAGGACCGCTACTCGCAGATGCGCAACGTCTGGTTCCTGCCCTCAGTCCCGGCGCTGGAACTGTGGCTGCGCCGCGCAGGTTTTGTGGATGTGCGCTGCGTCGACGTCAGCACCACCACGGTTGAAGAACAACGCGGCACCGACTGGATGCGCTTTCAGTCGTTGAGTGACTTCCTTGACCCGGCTGATCCCAGTAAAACCGTGGAAGGATTACCGGCGCCAAGGCGTGCGGTAATTGTGGGGCGCAAGCCGTAACCCGAAACAGTCGACACCGCGTTCGCTCGGCAAAGCTGACGACACCCCATATGTAAGCGCCGACAAATCACCTGTAGGAGCGCGCTTGCCCGCGATTGCGGTGAATCAGGTTAATTTTCACTCACTGACAGAGTGCAATCGCGGGCAAGCGCGCTCCTACACGTATTGCGTCAGGCCTTCGCTGCGGCTGCCAGTATCAAGGCCTTCATCTCCGACACCGCCGACTTGAAACCGACAAACAGCGCATGGGCCACCAGCGCGTGGCCGATGTTCAGTTCGTTGATGCCCTTGATCGCGGCCACGGCTTCAACGTTGTGGTAGTGCAAACCATGGCCGGCGTTGACGATCAGACCCTGGGCCACACCAAAGGCGACGCCGTCGGCAACGCGCTTGAGCTCTTCGGCCACTTCCGCCGGGGTTTCGGCATCGGCATAACGGCCCGTATGCAGTTCGATGGCCGGCGCGCCGACCCGGGCCGACGCTGCAATCTGGCGCTCATCGGCATCAATGAACAACGACACCTCGCTGCCGATGGCAGACAACCGCTCAACCGCCGCCTTGATGCGCGCTTCCTGACCGGCTACATCCAGCCCGCCCTCGGTGGTCAGCTCCTGTCGAGTCTCCGGCACCAGGCAGATATGCGCCGGCCGAATGCGCTCGGCGAACGCCATCATCGCTTCGGTGACGCCCATCTCGAAATTCATGCGGGTTTGCAGCACGTCTTTCAGCAGCAACACATCACGCTCCTGAATGTGCCGGCGGTCCTCACGCAAATGCACGGTAATGCCGTCGGCGCCTGCTTCTTCAGCGTCCAGCGCGGCCTTGACCGGATCGGGATAGCGCGTCCCTCGGGCCTGACGCAGGGTAGCAACGTGGTCGATGTTCACGCCGAGCAGAATGCGGGTGGTATGGGTCACGGAGTTCTCCTGATTACTGTGGCGGTGCCAGCCAGTAGTGGCTGATTGCGCAAGCGAGGATGGATTTTCTAGGTTTGCGCCGAAGGACGCTAGAGTTTGCGAAACAATTCACGGCTGACCAGCGGCCGCCCGCCCAGATGCACGGCCAAGGCCTGGCGCATCAGACGCTTGGCCGCCGACAACGCGCCCGGCGAACTCCAGTCCGCTTCAGCCATCGCCTGCAATTCGGCGCCCTGGAACAATCCCGGCTGGAACAGATAAACCCGTTCAAGGCCTGCGTCCACCTGAAGCCGGTACATGCCGTCGCTGGCCAGCGGATCGCCGTTGACGTCCGCGTCCAGCGCAAAGCCGTAACCAAGATCGTCCAGCAGCCGCCATTCGAACGAGCGCAGCAACGGTTCCAGCGCGCGCCCTTCGGCCAACGCAACGAGCGTTGCCGCGTAATGTTCGAACACGCCCGGGTGCGGGTCTTCGGCGGGCAGCAGGCGAATCAGCAGCTCATTGAGGTAAAGACCGCTGAACAGCGCCTCGCCTTCCAGCCACGTGGCGATCCCGGCGCCTTCCATCCGCCCTACATTCTTCAACTCGCCCCGCCCGCGAAACTCGACTTCCAGCGGCACGAACGGCCGCGCCATCGTGCCCGCCTTCCCCCGTGCGCTGCGCAACACCGCACGCAGGCGACCCTGCGGGGTGATGAAGTCGACCAGCGCGCTGTTTTCGCGGTACGCACGGCTGTGCAACACATAGGCGAGCTGACCGACGGGAGGGGTCTGTGACATTGCTATCTCGATGAAAGAACGCGGCCGAACGGGTAATCTCAAACGACTGTGGGAGCGAGCCTGCTCGCGAAGACCTGGTTTCATCCGCTAAATCATCAGCGGCTGAGATGCCGTCTTCGTGAGCAAGCTCACTCCCACAGGATTGCATTTGCTGCACGACAACGTGGGATCTGGCCGACGAGGCATCTCCCACAGAATCACGGTGCCGCGGTGTTACAAGTCGCCGTAACCCAGCGAACGCAATGCGCGCTCGTCATCGGACCAGCCGCCTTTGACCTTGACCCACAGATTGAGCATGACCTTGGAATCGAACAGCACTTCCATGTCACGGCGCGCATCCGAGCCGATGCGCTTGATGCGCTCGCCCTTGTCGCCAATGATGATTTTCTTCTGCCCGTCGCGCTCAACCAGAATCAGCGCGTGGATATGCAGGGTCTTGCCCTGCTGCTTGAACTGCTCGATCTCGACGGTGATCTGATACGGCAATTCGGCACCGAGCTGACGCATGATCTTCTCGCGCACCAGCTCTGCCGCGAGAAAACGGCTGCTGCGATCAGTGATCTGATCTTCCGGGAAGAAATGCTCATTCTCCGGCAGATGATCGGCGATGACCTTCTCCAGCGCCTCCAGGTTGTGCCCCTGCTGCGCCGAGATCGGCATGATCTGGGCGTTCGGCAGCTGCTCCTGCAACCAGGACAAATGCGGCATCAGCGCGCTCTTGTCTTCGATGCGGTCGGTCTTGTTCAGCGCCACGATCAACGGGCCGGTCACGTACTGCACGCGCTCGAGGACCATCTGGTCTTCTTCGGTCCATTTGGTGCGGTCGACCACGAAAATCACCACGTCGACGTCTTTCAGCGCTGCAGACGCGGTTTTGTTCATGTAGCGGTTAAGCGCTTTGTCGCTGTTCTTGTGCATGCCGGGCGTATCGACGTAGACAGCCTGAACGGCGCCCTCGGTCTTGATGCCAAGCATGTTGTGACGGGTCGTCTGCGGCTTGCGCGACGTGATGGCCAGTTTCTGGCCGAGGATGTGGTTCAGCAGCGTCGACTTGCCCACGTTTGGCCGGCCAACGATGGCAACATAGCCACAGCGTGTTGCAGGTGAATCAGTCATTGCCATTCTCCACACCCAGGGCGATAAGGGCTGCGGCCGCTGCTACCTGTTCGGCAATGCGACGGCTCACGCCCTGTCCCCGGCTTTTTTCATTCAATAAAGAGATCTCGCATTCGACGAAGAAGATTCGGCAATGCGGCTCGCCCTGGATATCCACCACTTCATAGCGCGGCAGATCGCAGGCGCGTGACTGAAGGAATTCCTGCAGTCGTGTTTTCGGGTCTTTGTTGGTGTCGACCAGCGTCAGGGTGTCGAACTCGCTGGCCAGCCAGGCGAGCACACGATCCCTTGCCATGTCCATGCCGGCGTCGAGGTAGATCGCACCGATCAGGGCTTCCAGCGCGTCGGCCAGAATCGACTCACGGCGAAAGCCGCCGCTCTTCAGCTCACCCGAGCCCAGGCGCAGGTACTCGCCCAGATCGAAACCGCGGGCCAGCAGCGCGAGGGTCTCGCCCTTCACCAGACGGGCGCGCAGACGGGACAACTGACCTTCGCGCGCCTGGGGGAAACGCTCGAACAGCGCTTCGCCGGCGACGAAGTTGAGAATGGCATCACCGAGAAATTCCAGACGCTCGTTATTGCGTCCGGCAAAGCTGCGGTGGGTCAGGGCCAGGATCATCAGTTCCTGATCCTTGAAGGTATAGCCGAGCTGACGCTCCAGGCGACTCAATGAAACGCTCACGGTTTACCCACGCTGAATTCGTGGTCGAACTTGACCACCAGATCGATGTTCTGGATCAGTGGCTCACGTTTTTCGTAGTTCAAATGGGCGAGGAACCTGTTGTTCTCCGTCGTCACAGTTAACGCCTTGTTCAAATCCAAATCCCGAATGTTATTAACCTGCATGCCTTTGGCCACGTAGGCGTAAAGGTCACCGGCGTTGGTGATGTCTGCCGTGCGGTCAGTGCCGGCACTTTCGATGATTTTCTTCATCGACAGGTAGTCCATATAATGCGGCACGATCTTGGCGGCAGCGCTTCCGGCGAAGGCCAGAATCGCCAGCAACACCAGCCAGCCGAAGAACGACAAGCCTTTTTGCGGACCGGCAGACTTCATGGTTGCTTTCAAGAGTAGCCCTTCCCTGTCACCTGCGAGATCGGCCACGCAACATGGCCCTGAATGACATACGGCGCTGCCAGTGGCAGCGCCGCATCGATTACTTGATCAGACCGACTCGCGAGAAGTTCGGGAAGTGGCTGAGCTTGGGTTCAGGCCAGCTCATCCAGACCGCAAAGGCCTTGCCGACGATGTTCTTGTCGGGGACCATGCCCAGCTCATCCTTGGGAATATTGGGGTCATCCCAGTAACGGCTGTCGTTCGAGTTGTCGCGGTTGTCGCCCATCATGAAGTAGTGCGCGGCCGGAACGGTCCATTCATGATCAGGCGGCGCGCGGTAGCGGCTCATTTCCTGACGGATCTGGTGTTCCACCTCGCCCAGCTTCTCGTTGTAGAGCTCTGCGCTGCCCAGCGTGCCCGGCTCCGAACCGATCAACTGCTTGGCCACCAACTGACCGTTGACGAACAACTGCTTGTCGTTGGTGTAGCGAATCACATCCCCTGGCAGGCCGACCACGCGCTTGATGTAGTTGACGTTGGGGTCGCTTGGGTAGCGGAACACCATCACGTCGCCACGCTGCGGGTCGCCGACCGGGATGACCTTGAGGTCGATCACCGGCAGGCGGATGCCGTAGGAGAACTTGTTCACCAGGATGAAATCGCCCACGTCCAGCGTTGGCTTCATCGAGCCCGACGGGATCTGGAACGGCTCAACCAGAAACGAGCGCAGCACCAGAACGATGAACAACACCGGAAAGAACGACTTGCCGTACTCGACGAGAAACGGCTCCTTGTTCAACCGCTCGACGACCGCGACATCAGGCTGGCTCACGCTGCCCTGATAGTTCGCTATCGCGTTACGGCGACGGGGCGCCAATATGACCAGATCGAACAGGGCCAGCAAACCGCAGACAAACACGGCGACGACCAGCAACAGCGGGAAATTTAGTGACATAGGGCCTGACTATTCCAACCTGAGCACTGCAAGGAAGGCTTCTTGTGGAATTTCCACGTTGCCGACCTGCTTCATGCGTTTCTTACCGGCCTTCTGCTTCTCGAGCAGTTTGCGCTTACGGCTGACGTCGCCACCGTAACATTTGGCCAGCACGTTCTTTCTGAGCGCCTTGACGGTTGTACGCGCGATAATCTGGCCACCAATGGCGGCCTGGATTGCCACGTCGAACATCTGACGAGGAATCAGTTCTTTCATCTTTTCAGTCAGCGCGCGGCCTTTGTAGGCGGCGTTGTCACGGTGCACGATCAGCGCCAGCGCGTCGACCTTTTCGCCGTTGATCATCACGTCCAGGCGAACCAGATTGGCCGACTGATAACGATCGAAATGGTAGTCCAGCGAAGCATAACCACGGCTGGTCGACTTCAGACGGTCAAAGAAGTCGAGCACCACTTCGTTCATCGGCAAATCGTAGGTCACTTGCACTTGCGTCCCGAGGAACAGCATGTCGTGCTGAACGCCACGCTTCTCGATACACAACGTAATGACGTTGCCCAGGTGCTCTTGAGGCACAAGGATATTCGCCCGCACGATCGGCTCGCGCATGTCCTCGATGGTGGACAGGTCTGGCAATTTCGACGGGTTGTCGACGTGAATGGTTTCACCGGTCTTCAGCAGCAGCTCGAAGATTACGGTCGGCGCGGTGGTGATCAGGTCCAGGTCGTACTCGCGCTCAAGGCGCTCCTGAATGATCTCCATGTGCAGCATTCCGAGGAAGCCGCAGCGGAAGCCGAAGCCCAGCGCGTCGGAGCTTTCCGGCGAGTACTGCAACGATGAGTCGTTCAGCGTCAGCTTCTGCAATGCGTCGCGGAAGTCTTCGAAGTCATCGGAGCTGACCGGAAACAGACCGGCGTAGACCTGTGGCTGGATGCGCTTGAAGCCGGGCAGCACTGGAACGTCCGGGGTGGTGCTCAGGGTCAGGGTGTCGCCCACTGGCGCACCGTGAATGTCCTTGATGCCGGCGATGATGAAGCCTACTTCGCCCGCTTTCAGATCAGCGGTGGCGCTGTGCTTGGGGTTGAACACGCCCACGCTGTCGACCAGGTGCATCTTGCCAGTCGATTTGACGAGGATCTTGTCACCCTTCTTGACGCGGCCGTGACGCACACGCACCAGGGAAACAACGCCCAGGTAATTGTCGAACCAGGAGTCGATGATCAACGCTTGCAGCGGGTCTTCGATGTTGCCGGTCGGCGCGGGAATGGTATGGACCAGACGCTCGAGCACTTCGTCAACGCCCAGACCGGTCTTGGCGCTACAGCACACCGCGTCAGTGGCATCGATGCCGATGATCTTTTCGATTTCTTCCTTGACGCGGTCCGGATCGGCCTGTGGCAGGTCAATCTTGTTCAGGACCGGCATGACTTCCAGGCCCTGTTCGATGGCGGTGTAGCAGTTGGCAACGGACTGGGCTTCTACGCCCTGACCGGCATCGACCACCAGCAACGCACCTTCGCACGCCGCCAGCGAGCGGCTGACTTCGTAGGTGAAGTCAACGTGGCCCGGGGTGTCGATGAAGTTGAGCTGGTAGGTAATCCCGTCCTTCGCCTTGTAATACAGGGTGACGCTGTGGGCTTTGATCGTGATCCCGCGCTCACGCTCCAGGTCCATGGAGTCAAGCACCTGAGCTTCCATTTCGCGCTCGGACAGGCCGCCGCACATCTGGATGAACCGGTCAGCCAGCGTCGACTTGCCATGGTCAATGTGGGCGATGATGGAGAAATTGCGGATATGACTCAAATCACTCACGGATCAACACTCGAAAAAGGTCGCAGGCAGACTGCCCGCCAAAAATAGCCGGGAATTGTACCTGAAGGAACGATCAGGCGTCACGTTCGCGCACAGAGCCTGCGCGCCATGCCCCGCCCGGGCACAAAAAAAGGAGCGGTCAGACCGCTCCTTTTTGCTGTTCCCGACGGGTTATTCCGCCAGCTTGAACGTGATGAACGTTGCACGGCCCTGACGCAGAACGCGCATGGAGACAGAGCGATTCTTAGGCAGGTCCTTAGCCACCTCGGTGAACTGCTTCGAGGAACTGATCGCCTGGTTATTCAAGTGAGTGATGACATCACCCGCCTGCAGACCGATCAGCGAAGCAGGACCGTCCTGAACTTCCTTGATGACGACGCCACCCTTGAGGTCCAGCGACTTCATCTGCTCGGCAGTCAGGTCGACCACCGAAACGCCCAGACGATTGCTGCTGCGCTCGACGCCGGTATCGGCTGCGCCCATCTCTTCGCCTTCGGCCGGCAATGCACCCACGGTCACGGTGAGCTTCTGACGCTTGCCGTCACGAATCACTTCGAGCTCGGCCTTGCTGCCATCCTTCAAATTGCCGATCAGGTGCGGCAAGTCTGCGGACATGACGATTGGCGTGCCATTGGCGCTCAGAATCACGTCGCCGACCTGCAAGCCGCCTTTGGCAGCCGGACCGTCTTCAAGCACTTGAGCCACCAGCGCACCGGCCGGCTTGTCCAGACCAAAGGACTCGGCCAAGTCTTTGTTCACTTCCTGAATCACGACACCCAGCCAGCCACGATTGACCTTGCCGCTGGCCTTGAGCTGATTGGCAACGTCCATCGCCACGTCGATCGGGATCGCGAACGACAGGCCCATAAAGCCACCGGAACGGGTGAAGATCTGCGAGTTGATCCCAACTACTTCGCCCGCCATGTTGAACAGCGGACCGCCCGAGTTACCCGGGTTGATCGCCACGTCGGTCTGGATGAACGGCACATACGTGTCATTCGGCAGGCTGCGGCCCTTGGCGCTGACGATGCCTTTGGTCACCGAGTGATCGAAGCCGAACGGCGAGCCGATCGCCAGCACCCATTCACCGACCTTCAGCTTGTCGGAGTTACCCAGCTTGACGGTAGGAAGGTCCTTGCCATCAATCTTCAGCACCGCGACGTCGGTACGTGGATCGGTGCCGATCAACTTGGCCTTCATCTCGCTGCGATCTGAAAGACGCACGAGAATCTCGTCGGCGCCATCGATCACGTGATTGTTGGTCAGGATGAAACCGTCAGCAGAGATGATGAAGCCCGAGCCGAGTGACTGCGCCTCACGCTGACGATCACCCTTGCCACCACCCGGTGCACGGGAGCCTGGCGGCGTGCTGCGCTCAAGGAATTCGCGAAGCATGGGGGGCAGCCCTTCCATATCAGGCATCTGACCCTGGGCAACCGAGCGTTCCGGCAGCTTCTGCCGCGTACTGATGTTGACGACTGCAGGGGAAGCCTGCTCCACCAGTGAGGTGAAGTCCGGCAAAGCTTCGGCCTGAGCGGTGACGACCTGTCCAAGCATCAGCACAGCGGCCATCCAGGCCAGGTAAGGTTTCAAGCGTGGTATCGACATATGGCTCCCGTTTACAACGAGCATGGTTAAGCGGTACGAGCCCGCAGGCTCGCGAAGCATCTGTGCGTTGCGGTTTCCCGCGACGCCTGTATCTGCTCCAGTTTCCTGGACCCTGAAACAACAAAGGCCACAGCTGCGAAGCTGTGACCTATAGAAAAAAATACATTCGATTGCAACCTACAAAGCGCACTAAACATTTCAGCAGTACCAGTGAAGCCCATATTTAAAGGCTTGTGAACGTGAGACGACCAAATGAAACCTTTTTCATAGTGGGCATCACCGGTGTGCAGAATCAGTTTTTGCTCGTGGCCGTAGCGTCGTCCCGCATGGACAGCGCGATGCGCTCGGCCGTCCCGATCGGGATCTCGCCCACCACGGTTACCATAGCATCACCCTTGGGCGTTGTTACGCGACGGGAGACAGCAACGGTTGGGCCCAGCTGAGTGCGAATGTCCGTCATCGCTGCGCCGCTTACGGGCTCGACGAACACCGAGAAGCGGGCGAGACCATCGTCATACATCAGGCTCGTCACCAGACTCTTCGAATCCGGGTCCTTGTGGGCGGCGGCGCTGCTCAGGTCAAAACCCGGAGGCAGCCAATCGGAGCGCCACGCAACCTTCTGTTTGGGCGCATCAACTTTGGACTTGACCACTTCCACCGGCTTGCATTCAGCGCCTGGCGACAGCATCTGATCGGTGAGTGACTGCGAGGTATTGAGATCAGTGAACTGAAAACGCTCGAGCAATTGGCCCTTGTCACTGAGCAACAAAGACTTCAGTGGCAAGCCGGTTTCACTGTCAAGGTGCAGTTCAATGCCATAACGGTGCTGATCACGAGGGGTGAGTGTCACAACATTGGCCAGGCGCCCGGCGACACGCGAGGTGCCCGCCGACTTGATGTCATACCAAGATGACAACTTGGCAGCATCGAAGGCTCTGGCCGGAGAATCGGGAACGCTGGACACGCCCTCCTCCAGGGTACCGCTGACGCATTGGGTTACCCCATTGACGCGCAGTACTTCCTGAGGAGAGCCGTCCAGTTGAAGAAGATGCTCACGAACCTTGCCGTCGTCGACGCGCTGCCAGATTCGATGAGTAGAGAAACTGCCGTTTCGCTCGTAAACGAACGTCCCGGTATAGCTTTGCTGCTGCTCAGCCTGCGCAAGACGTTTCAGCTGGTCTTGCGCGTCGTCCGCATGAGCTGGAAGGACCAGCCATCCACCCAGCAGAAGCGGCAGTAGAGGGATGGCGCGCATGATCCTCCTTAACGGTTTTCCAGGCTTGCAGCACGAGCGTATGGCAGAGCGCCTTCAGCGCCTTTCATAGCAGCTTGCTGAGCATGCTGACGCAGGTAACCTGGCAGACGCTGATCGTGCCAGCCGGCCTGGTTCTGCAATACACCGCTTGCCATCGGACCCGGGGACTGCTCGCCCTCGGTGTAGCCTGCCAACACTGCCGGGCCTTTGGCCTGCGGCATTGCAACGTTGCTCGGCTGCGATTGCTGGGCCAGTTGCGCCCCTGCAATTTCGTCCTGATTGTACAAACGCACGCCGGCCAGAACAGCAACGGTTACCGAGGCGGCTACCGCCAGACGACCCAGGGTACGCCAAGGACCACGACCGGCCTTGAGCGGGCTGACTTCATCAGCAATTCCGGCAGCAACAGCAGCCGAAATATCCAGATGAGGTATCAATAGTTCTTTATGCATCGCTGCACGGGCAATCTGATAACGGGACCAGGTGGCTCGTGTGTCTGCATCTTCAATGGCGCTAAGCACGCGACGCAGTTCAAGTTCATCCGCTTCGTTATCCATCACCGCGGACAGCGATTCCTGCAGGGCTTCACGACTCATGACGGTTCCTCTCTTGTGGCTATCGCCGCTGTCTCAGGTTTCCTGCAACAGAGGTTGCAAGGCTTTGTCGATTGCTTCCCGAGCGCGAAAAATGCGAGAGCGCACGGTACCGACCGGACATTGCATGACACTGGCAATGTCCTCGTAACTCAGACCGTCGAACTCACGCAACGTTAAAGCTGTACGCAAATCTTCTGGCAGTAGCTGGATAGTTCGGTGGACAGTGCCCTCGATCTCATCCCGCAACAATGCCCGTTCCGGCGACTCGATGTCCTTGAGGCCATGATCGCCGTCATAGAACTCTGCGTCTTCGGACCTGACATCGCTATCCGGCGGCCGCCGACCTCGCGACACCAGATAGTTCTTCGCCGTGTTGATGGCGATACGGTACAGCCACGTATAAAACGCACTGTCACCGCGGAAGTTACCAAGTGCGCGGTAGGCTTTGATAAACGCCTCTTGCGCAACATCCTGGGCTTCATGGGTGTCGTGAACGAATCTCACGATCAACCCAAGAATCTTGTGCTGATATTTCACCACTAGCAGATCAAATGCTCGCTTGTCGCCGCGCTGTACGCGTTCAACCAGCTGCTGATCTTCTTCCTGGGTTAGCATGAACACTCCTCATAAAGCTTAAAGGAGCATCGCATCGGCTCTTTCGCAGGCTTGCAAACATAGACTCGGGCTTTAAGCAAAAGTTCTCCCCCCTTCAAGCAAGTTTCCGGCGAGCGTCTGTTGCCCGCGCGGAAAACGCCGCTCGAACCAGGTCGGCTGCGTAGATAATCTTGTCGTCAGAAGCGTTCGTGCTGGCTGAAAACTGCCATTGCGTAACGTCGACGCTGTTCCTTTATGGGCAACCCACTATTGAACGTACAGGTTCATGAAAAGTTCCCATCGCTCATTACTGGGCGTAATACACACGTCCCGTCAGTTGTAGGACTCAATCCGTATGGAGCTGTAGGAAAGATCGCGCCCATCAAACGGGGTGCAGGACGTCGCGGGGTGGCGCACACTCCGCTCCCACCGTGAATCACCGTTGCCATAAAGCGCGGCCATTGTGCCGCTCCACCCTTGCTTATACTAGTGGCCATTTAGACGCCGGTATCTGAGATGAGTCAGCATTTCCAGCACGACGTATTGGTAATAGGCTCCGGCGCAGCCGGTTTGAGCCTTGCGCTGACATTGCCCGGGCATCTGCGTGTGGCGGTCCTCAGCAAAGGCGATCTGGCGAACGGTTCGACGTTCTGGGCCCAGGGCGGTGTTGCGGCGGTGCTGGATGACGCCGACACCGTTCAGTCCCACGTCGAAGACACCCTCAACGCAGGCGGCGGCCTGTGCAACGAGGACGCCGTCCGCTTTACCGTCGAGCACAGCCGCGAGGCCATTCAATGGCTGATCGACCTTGGCGTGCCCTTCACAAGGGATGATCCGTCGACCGTGGTAGACGGCGGGTTCGAGTTCCACCTCACCCGAGAGGGCGGACACAGCCACCGCCGGATCATTCACGCGGCCGACGCCACCGGTGCAGCGATCTTCCGCACATTGCTGACGCAGGCCAGCGCACGTTCTAATATCGAATTGCTGGAACAGCGCGTGGCGGTGGACCTCATCACCGAATCGCGACTGGGCTTTGAAGGGCAGCGTTGTCTGGGCGCCTACGTGCTGGATCGTTCGACGGGTGAGGTCGACACCCACAGCGCGCGCTTCACCGTTCTTGCATCTGGCGGGGCGGCGAAAGTCTACCTGTACACCAGCAATCCCGACGGCGCTTGCGGCGACGGTATCGCAATGGCCTGGCGCGCGGGCTGCCGCGTGGGCAACCTGGAGTTCAACCAGTTCCACCCCACCTGCCTGTACCACCCGCAAGCCAAGAGCTTTCTGATTACCGAAGCCCTGCGCGGCGAAGGCGCTTACCTGAAGCTGCCCAATGGCGAGCGCTTCATGCAGCGGTTTGACCCACGGGCCGAACTGGCGCCCCGCGACATCGTTGCCCGCGCCATTGACCACGAGATGAAACGCCTGGGCGCTGACTGCGTGTTTCTGGACATCAGTCACCGGTCCGAAGACTTCATCAAGGGCCACTTCCCGACCGTTTACGAACGTTGCCTTACGTTCGGCATCGACATCACGCGTCAGCCGATTCCCGTGGTTCCAGCGGCGCACTACACCTGTGGCGGCGTTCTGGTTGACCAACAGGGCCGCACTGACGTGCCCGGGCTGTACGCTATCGGCGAGACCAGCTTCACCGGCCTGCACGGCGCCAACCGCATGGCCAGCAACTCGCTGCTGGAATGTTTCGTGTACGCCCGCTCCGCTGCGGCAGACATCGTGACTCAGCTCGGACAAGTCCCGCAGCCGCAAAATCTGCCGGCATGGGATTCAAGCCAGGTCACCGATTCCGACGAAGACGTCATCATTGCCCACAACTGGGATGAGCTGCGGCGGTTCATGTGGGACTACGTGGGCATCGTGCGGACCAACAAGCGTCTGCAGCGCGCGCAGCATCGGGTGCGGCTGTTGCTGGACGAGATCGATGAGTTCTACAGCAACTATAAGGTCGGCCGCGATCTGATCGAGCTGCGCAACCTGGCCCAGGTGGCAGAGCTGATGATTGCTTCGGCGATGGCGCGCAAAGAAAGCCGCGGGCTGCACTACACGCTGGATTACCCGGACATGCTGCCCGAAGCGCTGGACACTATTCTGGTGCCGCCCACCTATGCCGGCTGAACTTCAGGCGTAGACGCAGGCGCCGATGGCAATCCGGCGCCATTGCGTCAGCCGGGATGCACAGGCTGCGCACCCGCACGCGGCTCAGCCAATGGCCCGTCACCACCTTGAAACGAAGGACGACCATGTGCGGCAGCGCCAGGCTGTCGGGGCGTAGCTGCACCGGTTGCCAACCACCCGCTTCGCTCCACAAGGCCCAACCGCTGCTGTCACGTCGCAGTCCGGTAGGAGACTGCGGCCGATCGAGCAGGATAAACGGGCGAAGAGTGCGGGATGCGTGCCAGGCGCACAGCAACACGCCGATGGCTTTTGCCCCCAGGGGAACTGAAAGGAGGACGGTCGACGCCAGCGCAAGGACTTGCATGGCGAGGTACGCCGTCAGCAGCACCCGGGAGGGCTGCCAACGGCATTCGAAACGATCACTTCGGCTGGACACGGTCCAGAATCATCCGAACCATGCGCTGCAGCTCCGGGTCTTCCGACTCCGCGCGCTGCATGAACCAGCCGAACATGTCCTGATCTTCACAGGTCAGCAGGCGCACATAGAGGTCGCGATCGACCTGGTTGAGCGTTGGATAGACTTCTTTGACGAACGGCACCAGCAATACGTCCAGCTCGAGCATGCCGCGACGGCTGTGCCAAAAGAGGCGATTAAGTTCAACATCTTCGACCATGGAGGGCTCCTCGAATTTGCCGGCGAGTATACAGGCGCATCGTCCTGGGGCGTACTTGCAGTTGGTCGCAGCTTTTTGCGTATACCCATTAGCGACACGCGGCACTATGATGGTGCTCCAGACTTCTACCCCTGCGATGACCCATGGCCGTTCCAGCATTTTTCTGCCCCCTGTCCCATGAAGGTGTGCTCGCCGTTCGCGGCGTGGATGCCGGCAAATTCCTGCAAGGCCAACTGACTTGCAACATCGATTACCTGAGCGAAGGCAAGGCCACCCTCGGTGCGCGCTGCACGCAAAAGGGCCGCATGCAGTCCAGCTTTCGCATCCTGCTTGAAGGCGACGGCGTGTTGCTGGCAATGGCCAGCGAGCTGATCGACGCGCAATTGCTGGACCTCAAGAAATACGCGGTCTTCTCCAAATCCAAACTGACCGACGAAAGCGCGTCCTGGGTGCGATTCGGTTTGCAAGGTGGCGACGGAGCGCTCGTCAGCCTCGGCCTCGATCTGGCCCAGGAGACCGACTCGGTCGTCCGCGCCAATGACCTCATCGCCATCCGCGTCTCCCCTGCCCGTGCCGAATTGTGGGTACGTGCCGAGCAGGCCGAGGACGTGCGCAGCCGTCTGATCGCGCACCTGCCGCAAGCGCCGCTCAACGACTGGCTGCTGGGGCAGATCCGCGCCGGCATCGGCCAGGTGTTCTCGCAGACCCGCGAAGAATTCATTCCGCAGATGATCAACCTGCAAGCCGTGGGCGGTGTCAGTTTCAAGAAAGGTTGCTACACCGGTCAGGAAATCGTGGCGCGGATGCAATACCTCGGCAAGCTGAAACGCCGGTTGTATCGCCTGACCATGGACGGCAGCGAACTGTCTGAACCGGGCGCTGCGCTGTTTTCGCCCGTTCATTCAAGCGCGGTAGGCAACGTTGTGATCGCGGCCCGGTCTGATGTAGGGATCGAGGTGCTGGCGGTCTTGCAGGCGGATGCGGCGGAAGATGGCCGGATCCACCTTGGTGCGGCAGATGGCGAGGCCCTGCAATTAAGCGAATTGCCATACATTCTCGACGCGAAGCTCGAAACACTGCGTTGAACCCGGTTGAAGCATGTGCAAGACGTCAGCGTAGTAGCCAGCGCCGTACCCTCAAGTGGACGGCCGTTGGCCGGAATGCAATGTCCAGAGATCCAATATGAGTAGCATGGCTGACGAAGTGCAGAGGGATCTGATCAAGGCGATCGACAAGGATGCTCTGTTTCTGCCAACTCTCCCCGAAGTCGCACTGAGAATTCGCCTGGCGGCGGAAGACTCGGAAATCTCCATTGCTGCGCTGAGCAAGGTTATCGGGAGCGACACCGCGTTGTCGGCCCGGCTGATCAAAGTCGTCAACAGCCCACTGCTGCGGCCCAATTTTGAAGTCAGCGACGTGCTGACGGCGGTTCGACGTCTGGGCGTGAACTACAGCTGTAACCTGGCCATCGGGCTGGTGGTCGAGCAGATGTTCCACGCCAAGTCCGACGTCATCGAAACCAAGATGCGCGACATCTGGAAACTCAGCATGCAAGTGGCCGGGGTCAGCAACGTGCTGAGTTATCGCAATGCGCGTCTCAAGGCTGACAAGGCCACCCTCGCCGGGCTGATCCACTTGATCGGCGTGCTGCCGATCCTGACCTACGCCGAGGACAACTACGAGTTGCTCTCCGACCCGATCAGCCTCAATCACGTTATCGATCGCATTCATCCGGTTATCGGTGAGCGGCTTCTGCGCTCCTGGGATTTTCCGGATGCCCTGGCGATCGTGCCTCGTCAATTCCAGAATTTCAGCCGTGTGTCGGATCAGGCTGACTACGTGGATCTGGTGCAGGTCGCGACGATTCATATTCACGAAATGAACGGCACGCCGTACTCGAATCTGCATTTCCAGTCCGTGCCGGCCGTGGCGCAGTTGGGCCTGAACATGGCCGACGGCGGGCTGATCAATGAGATGAACCAGGCGATGACGCTGCTGTACTGATCGCGCTGGACTAACCGGTCAAACCAGTCCTACCAGCCCGGACTCCGGCACCATAAAGCTGACCCTCACTTTCAAGCCCCGTTGTGCGCCGTCATGCAAGGTGATGCGCGCCAGATGTGCCCTGCAGATCTCTCCCACAATCGCCAATCCAAGGCCGGAACCCTGGCTCTGCTGATTGCGCCGGTAAAAGCGCTCGAACACTCGGTCGCGCTCGTGGGCCGGGATGCCCGGGCCGTCGTCCTCGACTTCGAGCACGCACGGCGCGTGAACACGCAGAATCACGTTGCCGCCTGCCGGGGTGTGGGCCAAGGCGTTGTCCACCAGATTGCTCAGCAGTTCGTTGAGCAACGTGGGTTCGCCGCGCATCCACACCGGCTCGTCGGCCTCCAGCGCCAACGCCACACCCCGGGCATGGGCCAGCGGCGCCATGGCCATGCCCAGCTCCCGCGCCAACTGGCTGAGGTCGAGCAATTGCGCGCCGCCTTCGGCAATGGCCCGAGCGCCGTTTTCGATGCGCGCCAGCGACAGCAACTGGTTGGCCAGGTGGGTCAGTTTGTCGGTGCCGGAGGCCGCGCTTTCCAGGGTATTACGCCACGCCGCCGGCTCCTGATCACGCAGCCCCAGCTCCAGCCGCGCCTTTAATGCCGCCAGCGGCGTGCGTAATTCATGGGCCGCGTCGGCGATGAATTGCGCCTGACGCTCGAACTGC
Organism: Pseudomonas sp. KU26590; assembly: GCF_026153515.1. Classification (NCBI taxonomy): domain Bacteria; kingdom Pseudomonadati; phylum Pseudomonadota; class Gammaproteobacteria; order Pseudomonadales; family Pseudomonadaceae; genus Pseudomonas; species Pseudomonas sp. KU26590. The sequence goes on along the minus strand of NZ_CP110644.1, from coordinate 1,661,927 downwards.
AGGCGCAGCCGCTCGGTGAAGTGGTTGAGCGAGCTGACCAGCGGGCGCAGCTCGTGCTGCACTTCGACCAGCGGCAAGGAGCGCAAATCGTCAGGCTGGCGTTCTTCCACCGCCGTGCGCAGGCGGTCCAGTGGCCTCAATGCAGCGCTGACCGTGAACCAGACCAGCAGCAACGCGCCGCAGCCCAGCATGCCCAGACGCAGCAACGTATCGGCCATCAGTGCCTGGGCCATGTCCACCCGCGCTTCTTCGGTTTCCGCCACGCGAATCTCGGCCATGCCGTTCATGTTAGGCTCGCTCACGGCCTTGAGCAGGCTGACCACCCGCACATCCTGGCCCTGATAACGGCCGCTGTAGAACTTGGCGAGGGCCGGATAAGCGTCGGTGCGCGGCGTACCCGGCGGCGGCGCGGGGATGTTTTCGTAGCCCGAAATGAGCTTCTGATTGATGTCGTTGACCTGGTAATAAATGCGTCCCGCGCTGTCGTAGGCGAAGGTGTCCAGGGCTACGTAGGGCACGTCGGCGCTGAGGGTGCCGTCGCGTTCCGACAGCCCGGCGGCGATGGTCCGCGCCGAGGCCAGCAGGGTGCGATCGTAAGCGGTGTCTGCTGCTTCGCGTCCGTTCCAGTAGGCGCTCAGGCCGCTGGCGATCATCAGCACCACCAGCAGCAGACCCAGGTTCCACAGCAAGCGCCAGCGCAGGCTGTTTTCCGCAGCCGGAAACGGATTAAGCATCCCGGCTTTCCAGCAGATACCCCAGGCCCCGGAACGTGACAATCGCAATCGGGTGGCCATCGAGTTTCTTGCGCAGACGGTGCACGTAGATTTCGATGGCGTCGGCGCTGGCCTCTTCGTCCAGCCCAAACACCTGCGCCGCCAGTTGCTCCTTGCTCATCACCCGACCGGGCCGGGCGATCAGCGCTTCAAGCACCGATTGCTCGCGGGAGGTCAGCGTGAGGAGTTCTTCACCGAGGGTGAAGCGGCGGGTGTCGAGGTCGTAGACCAGTTCGCCACAGCGTTGCTGGCGTTCGCCGCCCAGTACGCTGCGGCGCAGCAACGCCTTGACCCGCGCTTCCAGCTCCGACAGTTCGAAGGGTTTGGCCAGGTAGTCGTCGGCACCGAGGTTCAGGCCGTGGACCCTGTCCTTGACGTCGCTGCGGGCGGTCAGCATCAGCACCGGCGTGTTCTTGCCCCGCGCCCGCAGACGCGCCAGCACTTCGAAGCCGTCCATGCGCGGCAGGCCGACATCGAGCACCACCACGGCATATTCTTCGCTGCTCAGGGCCAGATCAGCTGCAACGCCGTCGTGCAGAACGTCAACGGTCAGGCCGCTGCTCTTGAGCGCCAGCGCGACGCTTTCAGCCAGTTGCAGATGATCTTCAACGAGCAGGACACGCATCGACTTCTCCGGAGTGAGCATTTTATGGGCGGAGTTTACAGGCGCGCCGTCGTCTGTGAAGGCCCGGCGCGCCGGAACAGCCACCCTCTCCTCTTGAAGGGGATCAGTTGAAAGCTTCCTGAAAGGTCGTTGAAAGGTTCACGAAAGCTTCGCTAATTAGGATCCCGTTACGACTTGTCACGATTGCATCCCGCGTGATGCCGCTGATGCCAGGCTCGTAACGAAAAACGCCTTGATGCGTTTTCAACAATAAAAACAATATCGGAGTCATCAGTGATGCCCTCACTGCAATCCTCGGCCCTCGTGCCGCCTGAATCCCGTTGTGTTTACTGTTCACCTCGCAGCCCTGTTGCGCGGTGTTTCGTCACGTCTGAATGTTGGCTGCCCGCAGATTTGCGAAGGTATGACACGACTGCCTGACCGACCGTACAAACCGCCTGCCCCCATTAAAACAACAACTCCTCTGGAGACGGACCATGAACCTATCGTTGCGCCATTTCAGCGTTGCCGCCAGCTGCATGCTGATGGCTACCCAATTGTGGGCCGCCGAGCCCAATCGTCCTGAATGCATTGCACCGGCCTCGCCCGGTGGCGGCTTCGACCTGACCTGCAAACTGGCGCAAAGCGCATTGATCAACGAGAAGATCCTCTCCAAACCGATGCGCGTCACCTACATGCCGGGCGGCGTCGGCGCCGTGGCGTACAACGCGGTGGTTGCTCAGCGTCCGGGTGACGCCGGCACGCTGGTGGCATGGTCCAGTGGCTCGCTGTTGAACCTGGCCCAGGGCAAGTTCGGCCGTTTTGACGAGAACGCCGTGCGCTGGCTCGCCGCCGTCGGCACCAGCTACGGCGCAATCGCGGTCAAGGCCGATTCGCCCTTCAAGAACCTCGACGATCTGGTCAAAGCGCTGAAGGCCGATCCGGGCAAAGTGGTCATCGGCTCCGGTGGCACCGTGGGCAGCCAGGACTGGATGCAAACCGCACTCATCGCCAAAGCCGCCGGCATCAACCCCCGCGAACTGCGTTACGTCGCCCTCGAAGGCGGTGGTGAAATCGCCACCGCCCTGCTCGGCGGCCACATCCAGGTGGGTTCCACCGACATTTCCGACTCCATGCCGCACATCCTCAGCGGCGACATGCGCTTGCTGGCGGTGTTCTCCGAAGAGCGCCTGGACGAGCCGGAAATGAAAAACATCCCGACCGCCAAAGAGCAGGGCTACGACATCGTCTGGCCGGTGGTGCGCGGTTTCTACCTGGGGCCAAAGGTGTCGGACGAGGACTACAACTGGTGGAAAGCGGCCTTCGACAAGCTGCTGGCCTCGGAAGACTTCGCCAAGCTGCGCGATCAGCGCGAGCTGTTCCCGTTCGCCATGACCGGTGACGAGCTCGACAAGTACGTGAAAACCCGCGTCGCCGAGTACAAAACGCTGGCCAGGGAATTCGGCCTGATTCAGTGATTGAACGGCACTGACGTTCCTCGATTGACTGAGGGTTACGCCGCCTGCGCGGTGGCGTGATCCGGGAGTTTTCCATGGTGATACAACGACTTTTCGCCGTCGTGCTGCTGCTGGTCTGCATAGGGCTGGCAATGATGGCCTGGCCTTATCAGGCGCCTTTTTCCTACGAACCCGTTGGCCCTCGCGCTTTCCCGCTGCTGATGCTGGCGTTGATGGGCATCTCGCTGCTTTACATGGCAATTCGTCCGACACCGATCGTGCATTCCGAGGAAGAGCCGGCGCTGGACCGTCCGACGCTGATCAAAATCGGGATCTGCACCGTGCTGTTGCTGGTGTTCGCCGGGCTGTTCGAGCCGCTGGGCTTTGTGTTGAGCAGCATCCTGATTGGCATTCCCATGGCGCGGTTGTACGGCGGCCGCTGGCTGCCAAGCGTCGTGATCATCACCTTCATGAGCATCGCGCTGTACGTGCTGTTCGACAAAGTCATGGATGTGCCCCTGCCCCTCGGCCTGCTCGACGTTCTGGAGAAATGATATGGACACTCTCGGCTATCTCGGCCAGGGCTTCGGCGTCGCGCTGACCCCTTACAACCTGATCACCGCCCTGTCCGGCACGCTGATCGGCACCGTTGTCGGCCTGCTGCCGGGCCTCGGGCCGATCAATGGCGTGGCGCTGTTAATCCCGATCGCATTCGCGTTGGGCCTGCCGCCAGAGTCAGCACTGATCCTGCTGGCAGCGGTGTACCTGGGCTGCGAATACGGCGGCCGCATCAGCTCCATCCTGCTCAACATCCCCGGCGAAGCATCGACCGTGATGACCGCGCTGGACGGCTACCCGATGGCACGCCAGGGCATGGCCGGCGTGGCGTTGTCTCTGTCGGCGTGGAGTTCGTTCATCGGCGCGCTCATCGCCACCTGCGGCATGGTCATGTTTGCGCCGTTGCTGGCGAAATGGGCGATTGCCTTCGGTCCGGCGGAGTACTTCGTGTTGATGGTGTTCGCCATCGTCTGTCTGGGCGGCATGGCCGGCGACCGACCGCTGAAGACCTTTGTCGCGGCACTGATCGGGCTGTTTTTGTCGAGCATCGGTATCGACGCCAACAGCGGCGTGTACCGATTCACTGGGGACAACATCCATCTGGCTGACGGCATTCAGTTCGTGGTGCTGGTACTGGGGCTGTTCTCGATCAGTGAAATCCTCTTGTTGCTGGAGAAAACCCATCGCGGCCAGGAAGCGGTGAAAGCCACTGGGCGCATGCTGTTCAACGTCAAAGAGGCCAGTTCGGTGTTCTGGGTGAACATCCGTTGCGGTCTGATGGGCTTCATCATGGGCGTGCTGCCGGGTGCGGGCGCAACGCTGGCCAGTGCCGTGACCTACATGTCCGAGAAACGCATCGCCGGTGCGAGCGGCAAATTCGGGCAGGGCGACATGCGCGGTCTGGCAGCACCAGAAACTGCCATTGGTGCGGCAGCTTGCGGTGCGCTGGTGCCGATGCTGACGCTGGGCGTGCCGGGTTCGGGCACTACGGCGGTGATGATCGGCGCCTTGTCGTTGTACAACATCACGCCGGGCCCTCTGCTGTTTCAACAGCAACCGGACATCGTCTGGGGCCTGATCGCGTCGTTGTTCGTTGCCAACGTCATGCTGGTGATCCTCAACATTCCGATGATCCGTCTCTTCACCCGCATCCTGTCCGTGCCGAACTGGGCACTGGTGCCGGTGATCGCGATCATCACCGGAATCGGCGTGTACGCCGTGCATGCCACCACCTTTGACCTGTTCCTGATGGTCGGCATCGGCATCTTCGGCTACATCCTGCGCAAGCTGGATTTCCCGCTGTCGCCAATTCTGCTCGGCTTCATCCTCGGCGGCCTGATGGAGCAGAACCTGCGTCGCGCATTGTCGATCTCCAACGGCGGCCTGGAGATTTTGTGGTCGAGCCCGATCACCTTGGGCATGTGGGTGGGGACGCTGTTCATGCTGGTGTTCCCGCTGGTCCGCATCTGGCGCAAACGCGCCAGCCAGCGTCGCGCGCTGGCCGATGTCTGACCGGCCATTCAGCACGTGGTGGGGCACACCGCTGGTCGGCCTGCTGGGGGATTTCTCGCCAGTCAGGTCGGCTGGCCACTGCCCTGGATGGTCGGCTCGTTACTGGCGATCATCCTGGTCCGCTGCCTCACGCCCTGGCAGCTGGCTGAAATCCCCGGCGGCCGCAAATGCGGCCAATGGGTGGTCGGCATCGGCATCGGGCTGCACTTCACACCCGTGGTCATCGAACAAGTCCTCTCGCACTTCGGCCTGATCTTCATCGGCGCTCTGGTGACCAGCGTTTCCAGCGTGGTCGGCGTGTGGCTGATGCTGCGCACCGGCGAGGACCGCGCCACGGCGTTCTTTTCCAGCATGCCCGGCGGCTCGGGCGAAATGGTCAACCTCGGCGCACGCAACGGTGCGATTCTCAGCAACGTCGCCGCCGGGCAAAGCCTGCGAGTGCTCGCGGTAGTGCTGTGCGTGCCGGCGATCTTCAAGTATTTGATGGGCGACGGCGGCCCGCCTTCCCATGGGACGGTGGTGGATTGGCGGTGGCTGATGCTGCTGTTTCCGCTGGGCGCGCTGGTGGCGTGGGGCTGGCAGCGCTTGAAACAGCCCAATCCGTGGTTGTTCGGGCCGTTGCTGATCAGCGCGGTAATCAGCGTCAGTTTCGATTTGCACATCGGCCTGCCACAGGGTGGCAGCCAGGTCGGGCAATGGCTGATCGGCAGCGGTCTGGGCTGCCATTTCAACCGCGCGTTCTTTCGTCGTGCGCCGTCGTTCATTGGCCGCACGTTGCTGGGGACAGCGTTGACGATGAGCATCGCGGCGTTGTGCGCACTGGGGCTGAGCGCGTTGACCCATCTGGACTTGCGCTCATTGACGCTGGGGATGATGCCCGGCGGCATTGCCGAAATGAGCCTGACGGCGGAGGTGCTGCAACTGTCGGTGCCGCTGGTAACCGCGATGCAGGTGATGCGGTTGCTGTTTGTGTTGTTTCTGGCCGAGCCGTTGTTTCGGTATTGGGATCGCAAGGCCTGCGCAGGCAAAAAATTGTAGGAGCGTGGCTTGTCCCGCGATCTGGCGCGCAGCGGCAGTACAACTGCCATCGATTTTTTCCTGATCCACCGCATGCAACGATTCTGCGACCGGTTCCCGGCCGATCGCGGGACAAGCCACGCTCCTACGGTGAGTGCTGTATCAGACGCTGGCTGGCAATCGCCACTCGATCGGCGCCAGGTCGTTCTGCTCCAGAAACTTGTTCGCCAGACCAAAATGCCCGCAGCCCAGAAACCCTTTGTACGCTGACAGCGGCGACGGGTGCACGGCGGTCAGGATCAGGTGTTTGGACGCGTCGATCAGTTTTTTCTTGCTCTGCGCATGGGCGCCCCACAGCAGAAATACCAGGTGCGGCTGCTGGGCGCTGACGGCTTCGATGATCTTGTCGGTGAAATGCTGCCAGCCTTTGCCTGCATGGGAGGCGGCGTTGGCGCGTTCGACGGTGAGCGTGGTGTTGAGCATCAAAACGCCCTGCTCGGCCCACGACTGCAAATAGCCGTGGTTGGGGATGTCGATGTTCAGGTCGCGCTTGAGCTCTTTGTAGATGTTGACCAGCGAAGGCGGCGCCGGCACGCCGGGCTGCACCGAGAAGCACAGGCCGTGGGCCTGATTGGGGCCGTGATAAGGGTCCTGCCCGAGGATGACCACTTTCACGTTATCCAGCGGCGTCGAGTTCAGCGCATTGAAGATCAGCGGCCCCGGCGGATAGATTTCCTTGCCTGCCGCGTGCTCCTGACGCAGAAATTCGCGCAGCTCGCCCATGTAAGGTTTTTCGAACTCGTCGCGCAGGGCCTGCTTCCAGCTGGCCTCCAGTTTGATGCGGTCGTCGTTTGTCATGGTGTGATCCGGCAGAAACAATGCGCAACTTTAGGGACTGTGGCTGATTATTTCCAGCGCGGCGCCGTCGGATCTTCCTACACTCGTTCACAGCCGGCGGTTTGCAACTTCCGGGCGTCGAGAGCACTCACAATTCTCGATAGATCCCCGTACCACTGACAAGAGGTCACGATGAATCTGCAATTTGAAGAGCTCACCGCAACGGACGGCGCCCGCCTGGGCGTTGCCACGCTGGATGCGGAAAAATCCCTTAATGCCCTGTCACTGCCGATGATTCTGGCGCTGCAGGACCGCCTGGATATCTGGGCCAGCGACCCGCAAATCGTCTGTGTGTTGCTGCGCGGCAATGGCGACAAAGCCTTCTGCGCCGGTGGCGACGTTCGTGCGCTGGTCGAGGCCGGGAGCGGTCAGCCTGGCACGGTCCCGCCGCTGGCTGCGCAGTTTTTCGCGGCGGAGTACCGACTCGATTACACGCTGCACACCTATCCGAAACCGCTGATCTGCTGGGGCCACGGCTACGTGTTGGGCGGCGGCATGGGCTTGCTGCAAGGGGCGAACATCCGTGTCGTCACGCCAAGCAGCCGGCTGGCGATGCCAGAGATCAGCATCGGCCTGTTTCCCGATGTCGGCGCCAGTTGGTTCCTGTCGCGACTGCCGGGCAAACTGGGGCTGTTTCTTGGATTGACCGGCGCGCACATCAACGGCCGTGACGCGCTGGACCTAGGGCTCGCGGATCGTTATCTGCTGGACGATCAGCAAGAGGAAATGATCGACCGTCTGCTGCAGCTCAATTGGCAGGAGCAGACGAAGGTGCAACTGACCAGCCTGTTCCGAGCGCTGCAGCTGGAGGCGGTGGATCAGCTGCCCGCCGCGCAATGGCTGCCTCGGCGCGAGACGATCGATGAGCTGCTGGATGTCGCCGACGCGCCGAGTGCCTGGCATGCGTTGAAACATCACATGAATGCAGATGACCCGTTACTGGCCAGGGCGGCGAAAACCCTGACTGAGGGCTGCCCGATGACGGCGCATCTGGTGTGGGAGCAGATCGAACGGGCGCGGCATCTGTCGTTGGCTGAGGTGTTCCAGATGGAATACGCCATGGCCCTTAACTGCTGTCGGCATCCCGAGTTCGCCGAGGGCGTGCGCGCGCGGCTGATCGACAAGGACCAGAAGCCCCACTGGCACTGGCAGGACATCGCAACGATTCCGCTGGCGGTGGTGGACGCGCATTTCGAAAAGGCCTGGGAGGGGCGCCACCCGCTGGCGGATTTATCAGAGTATTGAGGATTTAATTCATGCCTGCATGGGTGGTGTTCAAACGGACCTCTTCCCGCACTTGGTGGGACCGGCTTTAGCCGGGAAGGCGTCAGGTGCTACACCGCAAATGTGAGGGTGCTCACACTGGCCTCTTCCCGGCTAAAGCCGGTCCCACAATTGGAATGCGTCCACCTTGTAGGACCGGCTTTAGCCGGGAAGGCGTCAGGTGCTACACCGCAAATGTGAGGGTGCTCACACTGGCCTCTTCCCGGCTAAAGCCGATCCTACAATTGGAATGCGTGCACCCTGGTGGCCAGGGTTATAAATCCAACCCCATAAAAAACGGCGCTCCTCGGAGCGCCGTTTTGTCGTTACTCAGCGGTTGCCGCCACCCGGTCCGCCGTGACCGCCACGACCGAACCCCCCGTCTCCTCGGTGACCGCCGCCACCGGGTCCAAAGCCGGGACGTGGTCCACCACCGCCACCGCCGGGATTGCCATGCCAGCCGCCACCGGGGCCGGGACCATTGCCGCCTCCGGGTCGTGGACCTTGTGGCGGTGGGCGATAGCCGTTGCCGCCACCGTTATAGCCACCCCCGCCGTGGTAGCCACCGCCTCCACCGTTCCAGTTGCCGCCGCCATAACCCGGGCGCCCGCCGTAGCCGGGACGCCCACCGCCATAACCTGGCCCGTAATAGCGGGGTGGCGGCGCGTAGTAGCGAGGCGCCGAATAATAACGAGGTGATGAGTAATACACCGCCCCTCCGGAATACACCGGAGCGGCCGGGCGATAACTGTCGTACACGTAACCGCTGCTGTAGCCACTGCTATAGATCGGCTGCGTGTAGCTTTCTGATTCGTAATAACCTCCGTAACAACCTGCCAGGGACAACGTCATCAAAGCGGTAAGCAATCGTCGATACATAGCGGCCTCCCGGACCGCGGTAGAGCTCGAACCAGCGGCGCTGGTCGGCGTCCTCGAAACTGCCGAGAACGTTAACTGAGACTGCGAATTGCAGACCTAGTGCCCCACCACGGTCCCCAAGCGCCAGACGGCGCCCTGTATCAGTGCACGCCCCGCCCTTCATAAAACCCCATGTATCTGTCCGGCTCAGGCGCCATAAGGGTTTGCGCAACTTGGCACAACTCTCGCTTGAGGGATGGTGTGCAGGAGTCATCTCAGGTTCGCGGCACCACAATTTGCAATAGCCGACTAGGGTTCCGGCTCGCGTTTAGCGAGTGGCTGGTCCGAGAGTTGGCGACCTCCAGTAGAGGTTACACGGCGGGATAAAAGCCCGGGAGACAGGACACCAGTGGTGTCGCCGTGCTCCTGACCGTCCCTTTTCGCTACTGGAGACACCCCATGCAAAAATCCCGTCTGTTCAGTCTGCTCGCCGCAGGCGTCTTTGCCGCATTGAGCCTCTCGGCCACCGCCGCCCCGAAAAAAGATTTCGACGTCTGCTGGACCATTTATGCCGGCTGGATGCCATGGGAATACGCAGGGACCCAAGGCATCGTCGACAAGTGGGCCAAGAAGTACGGCATCCACATCAAAGTCACCCAGCTCAACGACTACGTCGAATCGATCAATCAGTACACCGCCGGCCAGTTCGACGGCTGCACCATGACCAACATGGACGCCCTCACCATCCCCGCCGCCGGTGGCGTTGAAAGCACCGCGCTGGTGGTCAGCGACTTCTCGAACGGCAACGACGGCATCGTCATCAAGGGCGACGGCAAGAAAGTCACCGACCTCAAGGGCATGGACGTCAATCTGGTCGAGCTGTCGGTGTCCCACTACCTGCTCGCCCGCGCGCTGGACTCGGTGGACCTGACCGAGAAAGACCTGAAAGTCGTCAACACCTCAGATGCCGACATCGCTGCCGCTTTCAACACCAGCGAGGTCAAGGCCGTCACCACCTGGAACCCGATGCTCTCGGAGATCAAGGCCAAGCCCGGCGTCACCGAAGTGTTCGACTCCAGCAAGATCCCCGGCGAGATCATGGACATGATGGTGGTCAACACCCAGACCCTGAAAGACAACCCGGCACTGGGCAAAGCCCTGACCGGTGCGTGGTTTGAAGTGGTTGCATTGATGAACGCCAAATCCGCTGAATCGAAAGCCGCGCTGGAGCACATGGCCCAGGCGTCGGGCACTGATCTGGCCGGATTCCAATCACAACTGGACACCACCAAGCTGTTCGCCACGCCCAAGGAAGCGATGGAGTTCGCCACCAGCAAGCAGCTGCCGACCACCATGCGCAAGGTCGCGGACTTCTCCTTCGACCATGGCCTGCTCGGCGAAGGTGCCAAAGACGCCAGCGCGGTCGGCATGACCTTCGCCAACAGCGTGACCGAAGGCGACAAAGGCAACCTCAAGCTGCACTTCGACACGAGCTACGTGCAGATGGCTGCCGACGGCAAGTTGTAAACACCAAAGGTCTTCACCATGCGCTTGATAAACCGCCGCCCGGATCGCGCCAGTCGATTGATCCTGGTGCTCCTGCCGTTCGCCCTGTTGCTGTTCGCCTATTTCACGGGCTCGGCGACGCGGCTGACGGAAAACCCCAACGACAAGCTGCTGCCCAGCGCCGTGCAGATGACCGAGGCGATCAAACGGGTGGCGTTCGTGCCCGACCAGCGCACCGGCGAATACATCCTCTGGCAGGACACCGGCGCCAGTCTGCAGCGCCTGGCGATCGGGCTGGCAATCAGCGCGGTGGTTGGGTTGTGCCTGGGCATTGCGTCGGGGGTGCTGCCGTTGTTCAGCGCGCCGCTGTCGCCGTTGCTGACCGTGCTGTCGATGGTGCCGCCGCTGGCGATTCTACCGATCCTGTTCATCGTCTTCGGGCTGGGGGAGCTGTCGAAGGTGATGCTCATCGTCATCGGTATCACCCCGGTGCTGGCCCGTGATCTGGAGCAGCGCGCCCGGGAGATTCCGGTCGAACTGCTGATCAAGGCGCAGACCCTGGGCGCCTCGACCTGGACGCTGATCCTGCGGGTGGTGCTGCCGCAATTGCTGCCGCGCCTGCTGATCTCGTTGCGGCTGGTGCTGGGGTCGGCGTGGCTGTTTCTGATCGCGGCCGAAGCCATCGCTTCCACCGACGGTCTGGGTTACCGGATCTTTCTGGTGCGGCGCTATCTGGCCATGGACATGATTCTGCCCTACGTGGTGTGGATCACCCTCCTCGCCTGGCTGATGGACTGGGGCTTGAAAGCGCTCACGCGCAAGGCGTTCCCGTGGTACGAGGGGGCGCGCCCATGAGCTTTATTTCGGTCAAAAACGTCTGGCAGCAATACGGCGATCAGGTGGTGCTCGAAGGCCTGAACCTGAGCATCGCCGAAGGCGAGTTCTGCACGCTGGTGGGCGCGTCGGGCTGCGGCAAATCGACGTTCCTGCGCCTGCTGCTGGGCCAGGAAGTCGCCAGCAAAGGCACGATTTTGCTGGACGGCCAACCGCTGGCGAAGGAACCGGATTCAACCCGGGGCGTGGTGTTTCAGCGTTATTCGGTGTTCCCGCACCTGTCAGTGTTGGACAACGTTGCCCTGGGCCTGGAGTTGCCGCGCTCGGCGTTGCTCGGGCGCCTGTTCGGCGCCGCCAAGCGGGATGCCCGCGAGCAAGCGGCGGCGCTGTTGCACAAGGTCGGCCTCGATCACGCGCTGGACAAGTACCCGACGCAGTTGTCGGGCGGCATGCAGCAGCGTCTGGCCATTGCCCAGGCGCTGATCATGAAGCCTCGGGTTCTGCTGCTCGACGAGCCGTTCGGCGCCCTCGACCCCGGCATCCGCAAGGACATGCACGCGCTGCTGCTGGAACTGTGGCGGGAGACGAAACTGACGGTGTTCATGGTCACCCATGACCTGTCCGAAGGTTTCAACCTCGGCACCCGACTGCTGGTGTTCGACAAGGTCCGCATCGACCCCCACGCCCCCGGCGCCTATGGCGCGCGCATCACTTACGACATTCCCCTGAACAGCGATCGTCGCGCCGCCCGCGTGGCGCTTGATTCGCTGAAAACGGCTTGAAGGACATTGCCCATGACTGATTCAACCACGCTGTTTCCCGTGTTCGCCGAAGAGCTGCTGCCCGGCGGCGGCCACCTGTCGTTCGTGCTCAAACGTGGCGAACTGCTGCGCCTGACCGATCTGAACGGCAACGCCAACGTCAGCCTGACGCTGTTCAACGCCCACGAAAAAACCGAGCGCCTGAACCTGCCCGACAGCCTCAAGTGCCAACACACCGCCAAGCTCACCACTGGTCACTGCCTGTACTCGGACATGGGCCGCGTACTGGCGGCGATCACCGCCGACACCTGCGGCTGGAGCGACAGCATCGGCGGCGTGCTGTGCGCCGAAGAGGTCACCGAGAAATACGGCCAGGGCCGCTATCAGGAACTGCGCAACGGCTTCTTCCGAAATGGCGCCGACAACTTGCTGGTGGAAATGGGCAAGTGGGGCCTGGGTTTGTCCGACCTGTTGATGACGCTGAATCTGTTCAGCCGCGTCAACGTCGATGCTCACGGCACGCTGGCTTTCGTCCCGGGCAATTCCAAAGCGGGCGACAGCATCGAGTTGTACGCGCCGATGGACACGCTGGTGGTCATGACCGCCCTGCAACACCCGATGGACCCCAACCCCGAGTACGCGCCGCAGCCGGTCCAGTTGAGCTGGATGAAGGCCGACCCCAGCGTCGCCGAACACTGCCGCACGTCCCGCGAAGAAAACGTGCGCGGCTTCATCAACACCGATCGACTGTTCGCCTGAGGAGGCCAGTATGACCAGCACCATGACCTCTGCCCCCGTGTCCATCACCCATATCCCGGCAGGCGAGCCCTCCCTTACCGAGCTCAAGGCCGGGCAAACCCTGCGCCTGCTCGATCTCGAAGGCAATCAGGCGGTAGACACGCTGTTCTACAGCCTCGCCAACCCCCGCGAACGCTATGACGTGCAACGCACGTTGCGCCGACAAAACAACGTTTACCTGAGCAAGGGCAGCGTCCTGTATTCGAACCTGGGCAAGCCGATGCTGACCATCGTCGAAGACACCTGCGGACGCCACGACACCCTCGGCGGCGCCTGCGCCCAAGAGAGCAATACCGTGCGTTACGCGCTGGATAAAAAACACATGCACAGTTGCCGCGACAGCTACCTGCGCGCCTGCATCCATGACGGCCGGCTGGGCAAGCGCGACATCAGCCCGAACATCAACTTCTTCATGAACGTGCCGGTCACAGCCGACGGCGGCCTGACGTTCGAGGACGGCATTTCCGGTGCCGGCAAGTACGTCGAACTGCGCGCCGAAATGGACGTGATCGTGCTGATTTCCAATTGCCCGCAGCTGAACAACCCGTGCAACGGCTACAACCCGACCCCGGCTGAACTGCTCGTCTGGGACTGACCGCTGACCACGATTTCAAGGCTTCAAGACTTCAAGACTTCAAGGCTTCGGCGCGAGGGACGGCCTTCGTGCAACGCGTACCACAGCGGGACGGCCCGCTACCCAGTGTGGGGTTGATCGCTATCGGTCCCCGGGGTCTATGCCATGTTCGACAAACTGCTGATTGCCAACCGCGGCGCCATTGCCTGCCGCATCCTGCGTACCCTTCGCGACCTGCAGGTCGGCGGTGTCGCGGTGTACGCCGAAGCGGACGCTGCCAGCCTGCACATTCTGCAAGCCGATGAAGCCCACAGCCTGGGCGAAGGTGGCGCAGCCGGTACGTACCTGGCGGTGGACAAGATTCTGGCTATCGCCAAAGCCACCGGCGCCAAAGCAATCCATCCGGGTTACGGCTTCTTGTCGGAGAACGCCGCGTTCGCCCAAGCCTGTGAAGACGCCGGCATCGCCTTCGTCGGCCCGACGCCTGAGCATCTGCGGGTCTTCGGCCTCAAGCACACCGCCCGCGCGCTGGCCAAACAGCATGGCGTGCCGATGCTCGAAGGCACCGAACTGCTGGACAGCCTTGAAGACGCCTTGACCGCTGCAGAATCCATTGGCTACCCGGTCATGCTGAAAAGCACGGCGGGCGGCGGCGGCATCGGCATGCGCGTGTGCCGCAGCGCCAGCGAATTGAGCGAGTCGTTCGAGGCCGTCAAACGACTGGGCCAGAACAACTTCAGCGACGCCGGCGTGTTCATCGAAAAGTACATCCAGCGCGCCCGCCATCTTGAGGTTCAGGTGTTCGGCGATGGTTATGGCGAGGTGATCGCCTTGGGCGTGCGCGACTGTTCGGTGCAGCGTCGCAATCAGAAAGTCCTCGAAGAAACCCCAGCGCCGAACCTGCCCGCCGGCATGGCCGATGAGCTGTGCGCTGCGGCAATCAAGCTGGCGAAAGCGGTTAACTACCGCAGCGCCGGCACCGTGGAGTTCGTCTTCGACAGCGACGATCAGCGCTTCTACTTTCTGGAAGTGAACACTCGCTTGCAGGTCGAGCACGGCGTGACCGAGCAGGTCTGGGGCGTGGACCTGGTGAGCTGGATGATTCAGCTTGCGGCCGGCGATCTGCCGCCGCTCGTTGAATTGCGCGCGGGTTTACAGCCTGTCGGCCATGCGATCCAGGCGCGTTTGTACGCCGAAGACCCGGGCCGGGATTTCCAGCCGAGCCCGGGCTTGCTGACCTCGGTGCACTTCCCCGCCGCCGACGGTAAACACCTGCGCATCGACACGTGGGTCGAGGCCGGGTGTGAGATTCCGCCGTTCTTCGACCCGATGATCGCCAAGGTCATCAGTTGGGCACCGGACAGGGCGTCGGCCAGCGACGGTCTGGCCATGGCCCTGAGCGAAACCCGGCTTTACGGCATCGAGACCAATCGCGACTACTTGCGGCAGATCATCGCGGACGTGCCCTTTGCCAGCGGTCAGCCATGGACCCGGTGCCTTGAAGGGCTGAGCTATCGCGCCGACACATTCGAGGTGCTGAGCGGCGGCACCCAGACCAGCGTTCAGGATTACCCGGCGCGTCTGGGGTATTGGGCGGTGGGCGTGCCGCCGTCCGGGCCGATGGACAGCCGTTCGTTGCGCCTGGGCAATGGTCTGGTGGGTAACGCTGAAGGCTGCGCCGCGCTGGAAATCACCATGACCGGGCCGACGCTGCGCTTCAACACCGATGCTGTGATTGCCGTGACGGGCGCGGTCATTCCGCTGACGCTGGATGGCGACGCGCAGCCGATGAATCAATCGTTGCTCGTGTCTGCAGGATCGACGTTGGTGCTCGGCACGATCGCGGGCGCCGGTGCGCGCGGTTATCTGTGCGTGCGGGGCGGGCTGGACGTGCCGGATTATCTGGGCAGCAAGAGCACGTTCACCCTGGGCCAGTTTGGCGGCCACGGCGGACGGGCGTTGCGTGCGGGGGACGTGTTACATGTCGCGCCGCTGGTTGATCGCAGCGCAGGGGAACAGTTGGCGCCAGCGCAGATCGCTGAGCTGCCGGCAGTGCGAGACATTCGGGTGATCTACGGCCCCCACGGCGCCCCGGAATACTTCACCGAGCGCTATATCGAGACCTTCTTCGCCACTGATTGGGAGGTGCATTTCAACTCCAGCCGCACCGGCGTTCGCCTGATCGGGCCGAAGCCGGAATGGGTGCGCGCCGACGGCGGCGAAGCGGGCCTGCACCCGTCGAACATTCATGACAATCCGTACGCCATCGGCGCGGTGGATTTCACCGGGGACATGCCGGTGATCCTCGGGCCGGACGGGCCAAGCCTGGGCGGGTTTGTCTGCCCGGTGACGATCATCGAGGCGGATCTGTGGCAGCTGGGGCAGCTCAAGGCCGGGGATAAGGTGCGGTTTTATCCGGTGAGTGTCGAAGCAGCCCGAGAGGCGTTTTGTAGGAGCGCGCTTGCCCGCGAAGAAGAAGGTACATCCGATGAATGTCTTGCGCCTGAGCCATTGCATTCGCGGGCAAGCGCGCTCCTGCAGGGTCTAGCGTTGACATCGCCGGTGGTGCTCGACATCGGCAAGGACGACACCCGCCTCGTCGCCCGGCTTTCTGGCGACACCCATCTGTTGCTGGAGATCGGCGCGCCGGAACTGGACCTGGTGCTGCGCTTCCGCGGCCATGCGCTGATGCAGGCGCTGGAAAGCAAGCAGCTCACCGGCGTAATTGACCTGACACCCGGCATTCGTTCGCTGCAGGTGCATTACCAGCCTGAGCAACTGCCGTTGAACACCCTGCTCGATGTGGTCGCCGGGGAGTGGGACGCCGTCTGCGCCAGCAAGAACCTGGAGGTGCCTTCGCGCATCGTCCATCTGCCCCTGTCCTGGGACGATCCGGCCTGCCAACTGGCCATCGACAAATACATGACCACCGTGCGCAAGGACGCGCCCTGGTGCCCGAGCAATCTGGAATTCATCCGCCGCATCAACGACCTGCCGAACCTCGACGAAGTGCACCGCACCGTTTTCGACGCCAGCTACCTGGTGATGGGGCTGGGCGATGTCTACCTCGGTGCGCCGGTCGCCACGCCGCTGGATCCCCGACACCGGCTGGTCACCACCAAATACAACCCGGCGCGCACCTGGACCGCTGAGAACTGCGTCGGCATCGGCGGCGCGTACATGTGCGTCTACGGCATGGAAGGCCCCGGCGGTTATCAGTTCGTGGGCCGCACGCTGCAGATGTGGAACCGCTACCGCGCCGTGGCTGCGTTTGATGGCAAACCGTGGCTGCTGCGGTTTTTCGACCAGATCCGTTTTTATCCGGTCAGCGCCGCCGAGCTGCTGACCATTCGCCGGGATTTCCCCCTCGGACGATACCCGCTGCAGATCGAGCACAGCACGCTCAATCTGACGGACTATCAGGCCTTTCTCGCCGATGAAGCGCAGAGCATCGCGGCATTCCGCAGTCAGCAGCAGAACGCCTTCAACGCCGAACGCGAGCGCTGGATTGCCAACGGCCAGGCCTCGTTTGAAAGCGACGAAGCGGTGGCCGAATCCACCGAAGAAGCCCCGCTGCAAGACGGGCAGACCAGCATCGACAGCCACATTGCCGGCAATCTATGGCAGGTGCAGGTCAGCGTCGGTCAGCACGTCGAAGCAGGCGAAACCCTGGTGATCCTGGAGTCGATGAAGATGGAGATTCCGCTGCTGGCGCCCCACGCCGGTGTGGTCAGCGACGTCCGCGTGCAACCCGGCTCAGCGGTGCGCGCCGGGCAACGGGTGGTGGTGCTAGACGTTGGCTGACTGGCACTGTTGCCGCTTGCGGCTCACCGCTTGCAGCCTCCCCCCAGGCCTAAAACACGGTGGCATACGCAATACATAGATACCGCCATTGCAACCCGGCATCGCGCCATAGTGGGCACCTTTCCACGTGGCGCGATTTTCCATGAACGACAGCAGCAGCTCCCCTCCCGGGAGCAGCCTTGATCTGACCTCCAACGACAGCCTCCCCCATGGCAGCGCTTTCAGCGTTTCGCCGTTCGCGGAACGCGTGCGCCCGGCAGAACCCCTGGAGCACGCCGCCGTCGCGCCCGCCGAACCTCACACGCTCAACCACAAACGCTTGATGCGCCACGCGCTCAGCCCGGTCGCCGAATTGTTGTACGGATCGGTCTGGGTGCTGAAGGCCTGGCAAATCGATCTGGCGCTTCCGCCCTCGGTCGTGTGCCATCTGGACCAGAGGCTGGAGGAGACGTTGCGGGCCAGGTTTGGCGCGGCAATCGACATCGATGAGCTGCACCTTCGCGTGAGCACCGCGCTGGAGCCAGCTGTGGAAACCAACGGTCGGGAGCGTTTCGAGCGGCGCATGACGCTGCGCGAGCTGGGTCGGGAGACGCTGAACCCGCCCGGACTCCTCGCCCTTCAACGCTGCGCCGAGGCTGATCGCCCGCTGTCGGCCTCGACGCCCTCCCTGACCGTCTCGGTGTTTTTCGAGCTGCTCATCGAAGCCCGATGGACGCTGGAATATGAGCAGGTGCAGCGTCAGTTCTGGGAGCAGCACGGTGACACATGGGAGATGCTCACCAAGCTGGCGTTTCTCGAGGGCCTGACCCGTTTGCATTCGCGCAAGCGCATCGATAACGAGGGCCATCTGCTGGCACTCGATGTGCTGGGGCTCAAGGGTTTTCCGCAAACCCTTCAGGACTTGCAGCATCTCAGGCCATCGGGACGCTCGGAGGTGCGCGGACTGGCGCTGAACGGCGAGATCATCCCCGGTATCTTCCATGTCCGATCCAACACCACGGGGCATTGCTATGTCCATGTGCTGGGCAGCGCGCCTCACTGCCATGAGTACATCAGCGATGACGCGCCCTGGAAGGCGGACAAGGTGCTGGAGGCGATCAACGCATCGGCCTGGCATCGGTTGAATCTCTCACTCGATGGCGCGCAAACCACCCTCACGCTGGCGGATCCTCCAGACGACGTGTTCACTCAACTGCGTGTGGCCCAGCAACGGCTCTGGGCGGCACGACTGACCGGCAGCGACGCGGTTGAATCGCCCGAGGCACTCATCGACGACGACCATGCAGCACTGATGCCCATCGAACCCGCGATGGCATTGGTCAGCGCCCTCGATCACTGGCAGCACCACGAGCCGTTGCTGGCGCGAATCCCTACGCCCCTCGGGGTTGCAAACCGGCTCATGGGTCAGTGGCTCAGGCAGATGTCTCCCCGGCTCAATCGGGTCCCGTTGAAGCAAACCCACACGCTGATCACAGACCCGCAGCGGGTGTTCGTTCGCTACCTGCCCGGCACGTCGAGGACGCCTTGGGGTCAGCCGCGGATTGCCGCGGCGAACGTCATCGTCACGCCGGATGAAACGCCCGTCACGCTGAGTCAGGCACTGGTGAGCCGGTTCAGGGCACTTCAGCCTCAGGGGTACGATGATGAAGGCGGTCGCTGGGTCGTCTACGCAGACCCGAGCGGCCAAGGGACGTGGTCGCCCGGGGCGGAGTTGAATATCAGCGCGGCCAGCGTCGAGACGTACATTCAGGGCATCGACTTTCTCGGGCTCATGCAGCGCCGACTCGACCCGTTCTGGCAGCAGCAACGCGCCGACATCAAGCGCTCGCTCTGGTCGACGTTCGTCAGCCAGGCGCTACTGGCCCTGAAGAGCGGTGATCTTTGCGTGGAGAGTTTCGGGACGGTCACCGATGCCGTGGAGCAGGTTCAACGGGGTCATCTGCCGGAAATGCCGCGCTCCGTGACAGCAGGCATCCGCTGGAGCGCTGTGGGCTTTTACGCGGGCAACGGCCTGCCACTGAGCGCTGACTGCCCTCCCTGCGTCGGATTGATGATGATGAGTCATAAAAATCGCGAAGGCGGCGTGCTCTATCAGGCCGGGCAGTCCACGCCATTCGTGCCATTCAGCGATCGTCAGCAGCTCATCGACCACCTGGCTGCCGCAGCCGCCGACCCTGCATGGCGCGAGACCGCGCTCAACTACATGCCGCGCCGCTTTCACGCCAGGCTCGGCTACATCCTCGACCTGTGGGGCGGCGTTCGTGCGCCGGCCGAGCCGGTATCGATCCTGCGTCCCTGGACCGAGCCGCTGTACAACCCGGACACCCATGCGGCCCGGCAGCATCAGCTGTGCGAGCATCAAGTGTCCGGCTCGCCCATGGCATTCATCTGTGAGGGCCTGCGTCTTAACAGCCGGTACGACGCCGAGGACAGCATCGTGACCGACCGCGAGCAGGCACTCGGCGTCTGGATTCAACACCTCAATCGCCTGCAACTGCTGTTGGCACCGATGGCCCTGGTGTTGCCGGCCGCCTCCCTCGCCGCGTTGACCGCCAGCGCGGCCAGCGTTGCGTTGAATGTCCAAGCGGCGAATCTCCCGGGCGATCGTCAGCAAGAACGTCGGCAGGCGTTGTTCGCCATTCTGTCCCTGGGGCTGTTGCACATGGCACCGGCCACCCCACGCCTGTTGCAGGCGTTCAACAAACTCACCGCGCCCGCCGCAGCGCTGAGCCGTGGGCTGACCCGCGCGCACGCTGCGCCGCCGGTCCGTGGCTTTAGCGACTGGCTGCGCAGGGCGACCCACCCACGCAAGACGCTGCTCAAGCCATTCTTCAAAGGGGCAGGCCTGATGAAGACGTGGAGCGTGGCAGGCAACGCCGAATTCGGTACCTCAGCGGTTCAGGTGTGGAAGCTCGGACGCAAGTTTCTGCTGTGGACATCGGACCGCACCCAGGCGCGCACGCTGGTCGTCAGCAGCCACGGCTACTACTTGCCATGGACGCGCACCACGGCCATTCCCAACGGCACCGAACTGCGAACTTACGCCCCTCACGGTCACGAGCTGGTTGACCCGATGCTGCACCGGATTGCCAGCCAGTCGGTGCGACCGTATGCCGTGCTGACCACTGCCCGGCCGGTGCCCGGTCCGGGTGTCGGCCCCTCTCCGGACCTGCTTGCGCGAGAAACGCTAATGGCCGGCACCTCGTTACCGGGGCGCATCAAGAACTACACCCTGGCGAAATTTCAGAGCGAACACTATGAGAGTTATCGGGACATCAGCCAGATCGTGCGCAACAGTCACCAACCTCCGTTACCGAGCCCGCTCCCTGCAACGCCCATGGATGTGCTGACCGTGCGCAACCGGTTTGGCATGGCCAACCCGACCCTGCAGGACCTGTTCGGGGAACTGAATCGGCAGGGCATTCATTACGACAAGATCCTGCTGGTGCATTGTCGTTGTCCTGCGGTGGGTTCGATGCTGGGGCGCGCACCCTCTTTTGTCGCACCGCAGGGCCCTTCGCCGATCACCCCTTAGGCGCGTTGGCCGAGATCACATGCTGATGGCGCGGGACAGGGCCGCGCGCTAGCATTGGCGACATAAGAAACCCGCTTAAACCCTGATCCTACGCGCGACGAAGGCGCTGTTCGGCGCCGGTCACTGCATCGATCATCAGCAACACCCAGAGGCCGTGCCTTACATGGACACTCACATCATCGACACGAGCACCTGCCCCGTGTGCGGCGCCAGTAACCGCTGCACCCTGGCTGATCCGCGCACAGTGGATCAAGCGTGCTGGTGTTTTACCGTCGCCATTGATCCTGCGGTATTGGCAGCGTTGCCCGAAGCAGTGCGTGGGCAAGCGTGTCTTTGCCCGCAGTGCGCAGGCGTTGAGGCGAAGCGTCACGATGCGTCTTGACCGTTTCCTCAGCAACCTGCCGCACTTCAGCCGCAAAGACGTGCGCCTGGTGCTGATCGCAGGCCGCGTGCAGGTCGACGGGTTGCCGGTAAAAGACCCGCTGCATGAGGTGCGCGAATTCAGTCAGGTGCGGATCGACGACGAAGTCCTTCAGCTCGGCAAACCCGCCCGGTATTTCATGCTGCACAAGCCCCAGGGCTGCGTCAGTGCAACCGTCGATCCGCAGCACCCCACCGTGCTCGACCTGCTGGATGAACCCGACAAGGAGGATCTGCACATCGCCGGCCGCCTGGATTTCAACACCTCCGGGCTGCTGCTCATCACCAATGATGGCCAGTGGTCGCGCCGCCTGACGCAACCGACCACCAAGCTGGCGAAGGTCTATGACGTCGAAACCGAAGACGAGATCGGCGCGCATTACAGCGAGAAATTCGCTGAAGGGTTTTATTTCGCGTTCGAGGACCTGACGACACAGCCCGCCGAGCTGACGATTCTTGCCAGTCATCGCGCCCGGTTGAGCATCGTCGAAGGGCGTTACCACCAGGTCAAACGCATGTTCGGCCACTTCGACAACAAGGTGACCCGGCTGCATCGCGAGCGCATGGGGCCACTGGTGCTCGACCCCGCGCTGGCGCCCGGACAGTACAGAGCCCTGAGTGCCGACGAAATCGCGTTGATCTGAAACCTGCGCCCAATTGCCTACCTGTCACGAAACGCGTGCAACGTGTCTACGCGCACCCCGTTTTTTCGTCAGGAGACATGGAGATGAAGCCAGAAATCGCTGTGCTGGACATACAAGGCCAGTTCCGGGTTTACACGGAGCTCTATCGCGCAGACGCCGCCGAGAAGACCATCATTCTGGTCAACGGCTCGCTCGCCACGACCACCTCCTTCGCTCAGACCGTGCGCAACCTTCATCCGCAATTCAACGTCGTGCTGTACGACCCGCCTTACGCCGGTAAATCAAAACCCCACAATGCCCATGAACGCCCCCTGACCAAAGAGCTCGAAGGTCAGTTGCTTCTGGAGCTCATCGACCACTTCAACGCCGAACTGCTGCTGTCGTTCTCATGGGGTGGTGCGGCGGCGTTGGTCGCCCTGGCGCACCGGCCCAAGCGCATCGAAAAGGCCGTGATCAGCTCGTTCTCGCCCGTCATCAGCGACCCGCTGCGCGACTACCTCGAGCGCGGCCGGCAACACTTCAGCACTTACAATCGTCACGGCGTCGGGGAGTTGCTCAACAGCACGCTGGGCAAACACCTGCCTTCGCTGTTCAAGCGCTACAACCACAAGCACGTCAGCTCCCTGGACTTGCACGAGTACGCGCAGATGCACCACCACATCAACCATGTGCTGGACGCGAGCAATCATCCTCAGATGAAAGCGGCCAAGCGCATCAACGTGCCGGTGCTGTTCATGAACGGCGCGTGGGACGAGTACACCTCGGCGGCCGACGCCCGGCACTTCGCCCACTACATCCGCGACTGCCACTTCAGCACCATTCAGGATGCCGGGCACTTTCTGGACATGGAGAACAAGGCGGCGTGCCTGGCATCGAAAGATGCGCTGATCGGATTTCTGATGCCCGCGCCCGAACCCCGGCGCGTTCACTACAGAACGGATCAGTCGCAACAGGCGTTTGCGGTGTGATTGGAATGGGAGATGAAAGGGCAGCAGACGGGAGGAAAAGGGTCTGTTGCAGCCCCTGATGAGTGCCATTGGACGGCGAATCAGGGGGCGGCCGCACAGCATTTGATCGGTGCGGCATATAACGCTTCAATTAACCCGCCGCATCTGGTACAAAGTCAGCCGCGCCAAAGGCGTCGAGTTAAAAGCGGGTATAGTTTAGTGGCAAAACGAAAGCTTCCCAAGCTTTAGTTGAGGGTTCGATTCCCTCTACCCGCTCCATCTCTCACACCCTTCAAAGTCCCGTACCACATGGCCTCCGAGCCTTCTTAGAGCGTTGACATCTAGTCTTTCTGTGCCCCCAGGCCCCGTCAGCTGGCTTGCCTCCTACGCATCCACGACCTCGACTTAACACCCATGAATGTGGTGAGTAAAGAAGATGGATCGCCCTCTCCTGCAGCCTCCTTTTAATCGTGCCTGATCCTTACTCACTCCGCGAAAGACACGGCCGCAGTGACAAGCCACGGTCGCCCAGATAGCCATTGATCACGCCGAGAATACCCGTGGCCAACTCGTGTTTTTCCAGCAGGCGACGGAAGTTGAGGATGGTGGTTTCATCCGGAATTCGCTCCAGGTTTAGACCGGAAAACTGGCGCAAGATCGTCGTTTCGTACAGCGCCTCTTCCATCGCCTGATCACTGTAACCGAACCAGTTCTGTATGAGGTGAACCTGCAGCATCGCCATCAACGGATAGGCAGGGCGGCCGCCCTCGCCCTTCGGGTAATGGGATTCGCTCAGGGCAATCAAACCTTTCCAGGGCACGACCCGATCCATCTCATCAGGAACAGTTCTTTGCGGGTTTGCTTGCGCTTACCGGCGTACTCGGCATCGGCGAAGGTCATTTGCTTCATCATCGAAAAGCTCGGCGATGGGTGTCCGGGGATTTTGCCAAATCAGGAAGTCTTTTTCAGAATGTCCCCAGGCGTGTCTGTAGCTCAACTCCCACAAGATTTTCAGAAATGCAGCACACCGCCAGGCGAGCAACCAAGGCTATTAATCACCGGTTCAGACATCGATAATTACGGCCCCTGAAGCAAGATACGAACTCGTTGCGAAATGTGCTGAAATGTAGCCTTATCATCCGGCGCAGCGCGCGTTGCGCCGAAGATACTTAAGATCATGAATTTCCTGTCACTGCGGGAACTGATTCCCGAACTCGGTAACTAACAGCGCTGACGCATCGGCGGCAAACAGGATCGACGCTGAACGTTGTGTTTTTTTCAATTAGCCGCACGAAATGGCCATTTGAAAGACAGGACGTACAGTTTGCGCAAGTAAAGGAGTTACACAATGGACCTGACCTTTGGCACCCCTCTCAGCCAGAGCGGACGCTTGCTGCAACTCACCACGCCGCTGGGCGAGCATCAGCTCCAGGCGCTGCGCGTGCATGGGGTCGAGCGCATCGGGCGTGTGCCCCGCTACACCCTCGACGTGGTGGTACAGGACACCGAATACGATCCTGAAAAACTCATTGGTCAGCCGGTCAGCTTGGCGATCCTCTGTGATGACGGTTCTCCCGCGCAGCGTCATGGCCTGGTCGAGAGCGTGCGCTATCTGGGCAATGACGGTGGCCTGCACGACTGGCAACTGGTCTTCGCGCCGTGGGTCAGCCTGCTTGAATACCGCCTGGATTGCCGCATCTGGCAGGACAAGAATCTGCCGACGATTCTGGAAGCCGTTTTCTCACTGTACGAACAGGCCAAGGGCAATTACCGCCTGGACCTGCGCCGCGAATACGCACCGCTGTCCTACGTCACCCAGTTCAATGAGAGTGATGCCAACTTCGTGCAGCGCTGGTGTGAGCAGGAAGGTCTTTTCTGGTACGTCGAACATACGGCAGACAAGCATTGCATCGTCTTTACCGACACCGTCGATACCCTGCCCGCGCTGGCGCCCCAGAGCATTCGCTTTCACACCCAGAACGCCACCGAAAAGCAGGACGGCATTACCCAGTGGAGCAGTGGCTCGCAGTTGCTCAGCGGCAAGCTGCATTGGCGCAGTGTCGATTACCTGGCCCACGGCCAGCCACGGGAAACCGTGATGCCCGCCTTGCAGGCCGCTTCGGCCCCACAGGCGCTGGAGCGTTACGAGTATCAAGGCCAATACGGCTGGCAGAAGCAGGACCGTGGCGAATGGCTTAGCCGCGTGCAGATCGAGCAGCGTGAATCCCAGGCGCGTCGTATTCAGGGCCAGAGCGGCGTGCGGCAAATGGAAGCCGGACGCTGGTTTGAGCTGACCCAACATCCGCTGTACGAGCGCAAGGCGGCTGAAGAGCGTCAGTTCCTGCTGATCGAAGTCGAGATCTTCGCCGAGAGCAACCTGCCGCTGGCCAAGGAACGCCGCGAAGTGCCGGGCAGTCTGGCGGCGCTGTTCAGATCGGTGCGCCCTGAGCCTTCAGGGCTTGGCGTCGTAAACAAGGTAGCGGACACCTTGGGCGTCGGCAGCCACGGCTTCTTCCTCAATCGTTTTGAAGGCCAGTTGCACAGCGTGCCGTTCCGCAGCCCGTCGGAGCATTTCAAACCTAAAAGCCTCGGCCAACAGACCGCTGTGGTCGTCACACCCAGCGGCCATGAAGTGTTTACCGACACCCTGAACCGGATTTGCGTACGCTTCCACTGGGACCGCTTGTCTCAAGACGGCGAACTGGGTTCCTGCTGGCTGCGCATGATGCAGCAGAGCAGCGGACCGGACTGGGGCAGTGTGCACGTGCCGCGTGCCGGTGAAGAGGTGGTCATCACCTTCCTGGATAACGACATTGATCGGCCACTGGTGATGGGCCAGGTCTACGGCGGCCACAAGCCAGCCTGGCACTCCAGCGGTTTGATGGCCGGTTACAAGAGCAAGGAAGTTGGCGGCGGTGGTTTCAACCAGTGGGTGATGGACGATTCCACTGGCCAGGTTCGCACCCAGATCCACAGCAGTCACGGCCATACCCAGCTCAACCTCGGTTACCTGATCGACCAGCGCGGCAACAACCGCGGCGGCCTGCGCGGTACCGGGTTTGAACTGCGCACCGATGCTTACGGCGCCCTGCGCGCCCAGCAGGGTTTGTACCTCAGCACCTGGAAACGCAGCGGCGCCCAGGGCGCACAGATCGATGCCAGCGAAGCGCAACAGCAACTGAAAAACAGCGAACAGCGCGTCAAGACTCTGTCCGACACCGCCCAACAGCACAACGCCCTGCCCATGCAGGAAGGCCTGGACAGCCTGACCCAGCTCAACAGCGATGCCGACGTGACCTACGGCAGCGATGACGGCGCCCCGAGCCAGGGCCCCGGCGAGCAGCAACGCAACGGCGGCGACACCGCCTGGGCGATCCGCAGCGGTGGACGCGGCAAGACACCGGGCTACCAGCAACCTCTGCTGATCGCCTCGTCCCCTGCCGATATCGCCACCGCCACGCCGAAAAGCACCCACCTGCACAGCGGCAAGCACCTGACCCTGAGCACCGGTGAAGACGTCAACATCGCCAGCGGCAAATCCCTGCTGGCCAGCGTCGCGCAGAGCATCAGCCTGTTCGCGCAGAATGCCGGGGCGAAGCTGTTTGCAGCCAAGGGCAAGATCGAGCTACAGGCGCAGAGCGATGCGATGGAGCTGACCGCGCAGCAAGGGGTAAAAATTACCTCGACCGCTGCCGGAATAGAAATCGCCGCACAAGACGGCATATTGCTTACCAGCGGTGGCGGTTACATCCGCATCAAGGACGGCAACATCGAAATTCACGCGCCGGGGACGATTGATGTCAAAGGGGCGAAGAAGACTTTTAGCGGGCCAGCCCAGCTTAATCGTGACCACCCTGCCTGGCCCGAGTCCTCTGTAACCCAAGCGCTTACCTTTTATGCTGGGCAAACCAACGCCGGAAGCTCCAGTGCGTGGGCTGGTATGCCTTACACAGTGCGTGACGGGGCATCAGTCGTCCAAAAAGGCGTCATGGATAAAACCGGGGCAATTGGCATTGATCACCACCCCACAACCAGCAGATACACGCTCGAACTGGCCAATGGCGTGAGTTACGACATTCCGGTCGGCGGGCAGTACCAAGGCGAGCAAAGCAATGCCGAATTCGCCAACAGCGGATTTCATCGCCATAGCAACCAAACGGGTTCAACGAACGCTCGGGCAGGAACTGAGAGTAAGTTCCGGGCCCTGTACACCTCGCTGAACAATCCAGAGTCAGAATCGGAAACGTGAACAATGGGGACACCTAGCCCAGCCAGGAACAGGTTTGCAACCGGCACGGTTACTGTTGACCGTGCAGAACGGCCATGGCTTGTGCAATCAACTGTCAGCCATCCAGCTTGCCATCCCGGTCAGCCAGCGTGTCAGAACCTATAAGGAACGGAACTCCCATGGAATCGCCACTCCCCAGCCTCTCCAACATAACAGTGCCTGTCGCACTCTCGCACACCAACAGCGCCAGGATTGTCCAGCGCTGGTTCGTCGAGAACAGTGAATTCAGCCCGATTCCGGCCACCTATAGACCGCTGGTCAACGGCGAAGAAGCATTCAGGGCTGTCTTTGAGGCCATTGCAAAAGCCGAGAAATCCGTCGAAATCATCTGCTGGGGCTTTCAGCCTTCCATGTACTTCATCCGCGACGGATCCCACCCATGCATTGGCGAACTGCTCAGGATCAAGGCTGCCAACGGTGTGAAGGTGCGCATACTGGGCTGGGAAATGCCCTTCAACTCCGCAGGCATGGCAGGCGAAGGCAACCTGCCGGGCAAGGGCTCGCTTCGACTGAATTCTCGAGCCATGCAAAGCTCGACCAAGGATCAGTTCAAGTACGACCGCGAATGGTTCTCTGAATACGCGGTGTCCGATGGCAAGGCGGCTGAGCGAGTCAATGGTAAATCCCCCGTGTTCGTGAGTCGTGGCTTCAGCGCCAATGAAAGGTTAGAGATTAAGCACTGGGTGAAGTATGAAGCGCTCGATCCCAATATCAGCGTGGGCATGCAACTCGTCCTGAGCGCCAGCGCCTCGCACCACCAGAAAAGTGTACTGGTCGACTATGAACTGCCCAGCGCGGTCGGCTTTGTCATGGGTCACAATTCGCTGGACGAGTATTGGGACACCGATCAACACTCGGCACTGAACCGTGAAGAAGGTACCAAGCCTGCGCCCTATCTAGGCTCGCGCGGCTCTACGCCGCGCCAGGACATCTCATGCATGTTGTCCGGGCCGATCCTCCACGATGTGCACCAGAACTTTGCCATTGCCTGGCGCAAGGAAACCGGCGAGGACCTGCTCGCCTGCCGCGATTGCGATCCGACCTCCAATCGTCTCCAGTTCCAGAACGGCACGCGGTTGATGATGCAAGTGTTGCGCACCCAGGCTCAGGTGGGCCAGCCCAAAACCAACCGCAAGCACAAGGATGACGTGGGCGACCATGAAAAACCCGTTCGAGACATCCAGAGCGGTTACATGGTGGCTGCCAACAACGTCACCCAGTTCATCTATATCGAAAACCAATACTTCCGCTGGCCGCCGCTGGCTGATCACCTCAAGACACTGGCAGGGAAATACCTTAAAGCAGGCCGCAAGGAGCCCCTTTATCTCTTTGTCGTCACCAATGACACGAAGGACGGGGTTGGCATGGGCACGGCCAAGACGCAGGAAATGCTCGCCAGCCTGGGCCGGGCAGAGACCATCCCGGCCATCACCAAGCTGCGACTAATCAAGGAGATGAAAAGTGAAGCCCCGGTCAGACCTAGGCCAGATGGCCCAAATGATCGGGCCGGGCAGAGAAAGCTGGACGAATGGCAAGCGGACATGGACAGGAAAACCAAGGAGATTGAAGAAACCGAGCTACGACCGGAAACAGTGCCGGGCTTGAAGATTCATGTTTGCTCATTGGTCGCAATCGACTCGCCGACGGGCAAGCCCTGGATGCCGGTTTATATCCACTCCAAGCTGATGATCGTCGATGACGTCTACACCACACACGGCTCAGCCAACATCAACACTCGAAGCATGATGGTCGATAGTGAACTGAACATCTGCCACGAGCATCCAGAGTTTAGTCAGCCGTTGCGGCGGCGGTTGTGGAATCTGCATACGGAGGGGCAAGGGGTGCAGGATGATCCTGAAGAAGCATTCAAAGCTTGGGAAAATATAATCAGGCAGAACAACGAATCTCGAAATGACAAGTTTAAGCTTAAGCCTGTCGCCCCTCTAGTCGAATTTTATTATACCGAAACATCTATGACGGACTTTGACTGATGCGCCTGACTCTTTTGCTCTCAAGCCTGCTGTTGGTTGCCTGCAGCTCCAGCAACGCCATTACTTTACGGACAAAGGACACTCCCTTGAATCAGTTGAGCGAAGTCAACGCCAAGCTGGCATTTACCTGCGTACACGAGAAAATCCCGGCCCCTTCGGCAGAAACGGACGTGCTGTTCAAGTACGCCCGTTGGTTGCAGAAAAACAATCAGATCCAGCAGGATGAAACGGTCGATATCGAGATCGGAAGACTGTATCGCATCGCGGCAGAAAACAACCATTACAAGGCCAACGTCAATCTGCAGAACGGCGCCATGCGTGGCCATTTCAAGCTCACGGGTGGGGAACGACTACGCCTTAGCCAGCAGTTGATAGATGCACATGTGGCTTCGGGATATTACATGATCGCCATCTATCTTCAAAAGGGCGCGGCGGGTCTGCAACAAGACGAGGATATGTCCCTGCGCTACTTTCGCAAAGCGGCAGATGAGGGAAGTGCGCAAGCGCAAGCATACGTTGCCGAAAAACTCGCGCCTACTGATATTGCACCGGATATTGCAAGACAAATGCGTCGCTGTGCTGCCGAGCAAGGTAACGGCAAAGCAGCCGGAGCATTAGGTGTACATTTGAAAACGGCTAAACAATATCAGGCCGCTCTTGAAGCTTTTCAGTTAGGAGTCGCAGCAGGCGACGAGAGCTCAGCGTCTTTTTTAGAGAATGGTTTTCGCGGCCCTAAGTCAGATGATCGCTTGTATTATATAGGCCAGACAGAGGACCTTGAACGAGCGCAACGTTACAAGCAAATTGGCAAGGTATTGGGTAACTTATCCTACGCCAACCCAAGCGTCCCAGAAATCAACGAAATCGTTCCCCTGCCACCAACCAAACTCCCGGCCTGGGATGGCAAGTTGAAATGGGTTGAAGAACGTGAAGCCAACATCCCGCCGCCCAAGCCCTCCGAAGCGCTGATCGAGCAACTGGCCAAGGCCATGGTGCTTGATCCTAAAACAGGTAAGCCATTGCCGGGCTCTCCCGTTTACAACAAGGAAGACTGATCACAGATCCATTTGCCGAGCGGGGGTTTTGCATGTGCCGAGAGTGGTCTGCGCATGCAAATCTCTGCCCAAACTCAAACCCGACACGCTCTCGTTGAACCTTATTATCGCGACGCTACTATGACGGACCATGACTGATGCGCCTGACTTTGTTGCTTTCAAGCCTGCTGTTGGCCGCCTGCAGCTCCGGCAATGACCTTACCTCACGGACGAAGGACGCGCCCCTGAGTCAGTTGAGCGAAGTCAACGCCAAGCTGGCATTTACCTGCGCACACGAGAAAATACCGGCCCCTTCGGCGGAAACGGACGTACTGTTCCAGTACGCCCGCTGGCTGCAGAAAAACAATCAGATTCAGCAGGATGAAGCGGTCGACGTCGAGATCGGAAGGCTGTATCGCATTGCAGCTGAAAACAATCACTACAAGGCCAACGTCAACCTGCAGAACGGTGCAATGCGCGGCCAGTTCAAGCTCACTGGAGGGGAAAGATTACGACTTAGCCAACAGCTGATAGATGCGCATGTGGCTTGGGGGTATTACATGATCGCCATCTATCTTCAAAAGGGCGCGGCTGGGCTGCAGCAGGATGAAGATATGTCCCTGCGTTACTTTCGTAAAGCAGCGGATAAGGGAAGTGCGCAAGCACAAAGCTATGTAGCTGACAAGCTTGAGGCCGCCAATACTGCTCTTGAGATTGCTCGCAAAATGCGTAGCTGCGCGGCTGAGCAGGGCAACGGAGAAGCAGCTAGAGCTTTAGGTGTAGATCAAAAATTAAGTAAGAGCTATCGAGCTGCTCTTGAGGCTCTCCAGTTGGGCGTTGCAGCGGGTGACGAATTTTCAGCGGCTTCTTTGAGTAAAAGTTTTAGTGATCCCAGGCCAGACAATCGCATGTACTATCTTGAACAGCAGAAAGACCAAGAACGTGCTGAACGTTACAAAAGAATCAGCAAATTACTAGGCAACTGGTCCTACGCCAACCCAAGCGTCCCCGAAATCAACGAAATCGTCCCCTTGCCGCCAGCCAAGCTCCCAGCCTGGGATGGCAAGCTAAAATGGGTTGAAGAGCGTGAAGCCAACATCCCGCCGCCCAAGCCTTCCGAAGCGCTGATCGAGCAATTGGCCAAGGCCATCATGCTTGACCCTAAAACAGGCAAGCCCTTGCCAGGCTCTCCGGTATACAGCAAGGAAGACTGATGACAGCTTCAAGTGGCAGACAAGGTTTTGCATGTGCCAGCAGTGATCAGTGCATGCAAATCCGTTTGCCCCCTCTTCTCGGCATGGAACCCAGATTATGCGTTCGCTCTTTCAGAACAAGAAGTTTGCACAGCGGGTGCATCGCCTAACACCACTAATATGGATAACGCTATGCGCACCCTGATCTATTTATTGCTGGCCACTCTGCCTGCCATAGCAATGGCCGACAAAATCGAATTGTCTTCCGTAATCTCCGGGGAGCGTGCTTTACAGAACAACGTCACATTTGAATGTCATCACGAAGCTGACATGCCCCCCTCGGTTAGCCAAGACGCAGATGCGCTCTACAAATACGGCTTATTTCTTCAAAAAAGAGAAAGCCCGGGTGATTTCAGTGAAGCAGCTCGCTACTATCGAATTGCAGCTGCTCATGAGCACTACAAAGCTGCAACCAACTTACAAATGCTGATTACACAAGGCCTGGCAAGCTCTCCCAGTGGGCAAAAAGAGGTCATAGCACTGGTAGAAAAATTTATGACCCTGGGTGTTCCAAGTGCTTACTACGATATGGGCCATTACCTTGAATCTGGCTATGGCGTTGAGCAAGATCAAGAAAAATCAAATGCATATTTTCGAAAAGCAGCTGACTTAGGTAGCCCTGACGCTCAGTACTACGTCGCTACGTTACTAGGACGTATCAAAGGTGGAGCAGGCGTCATGGAGGAAATGCTGCGCTGTGCTGCCTATCAAGGCCATGCGCAATCAGCTAGAGAGCTAGCGGCTTATCTGCGTACAGGGAAAAAATATAAAGATGCTGTTGACGCTTATCAGCAGGCTACGAGATCGGGAAATACAGTTTCATCAAAGATGCTAAGTGAGGCATTCAAAGAAACCTCTTCACCAGATAGCTTGTTTTATATGAACTTGGAAGCGGACGAGGAAAGATCGAAGCGATATGACGCCGTTCATAAGTTTCTAAAAACAAATGAAGCACTGGGAGCAAAAGTTCCAGATTTAGATGTTATTGCTCCTTTACCACCAGCCAAGCTTCCCTCATGGGATGGCACCTTCCAATGGCAAAAAGAACGTGAAGCAAAAACCGTCCCCAACAAGCCCGACGATGCATTACTGCAACGACTTAGTAAGGAAAAAGACTTGGATCCTGTCACAGGGTTGCCTTTAGAACAAAGTTGATTTCTATACGCCACCAATGCCTGCTATCGTCGTTGCAGCAGACATTGAAAAAGGACCCGACATTGGCTCAGGCAGGGCGGCCAGATATGCAAACACATGGATAACGTTATGCAGACTTTGATTCATTTCCAGCAAGCACTGCTTGCTGCAACAACAGTGACTTGGAAAATCGGTCACTTATCTGCTTGGGCTTTCAGCCTTCCATGTATTTCATCCGCGACGGATCCCACCCCTGCATTGGCGAACTGCTCAGGATCAAGGCTGCCAACGGTGTGAAGGTGCGCATACTGGGCTGGGAAATGCCCTTCAACTCCGCAGGCATGGCAGGCGAAGGCAACCTGCCGGGCAAGGGCTCGCTTCGACTGAATTCTCGAGCCATGCAAAGCTCGACCAAGGATCAGTTCAAGTACGACCGCGAATGGTTCTCTGAATACGCGGTATCCGATGGCAAGGCGGCTGAGCGAGTCAATGGTAAATCCCCCGTGTTCGTGAGTCGTGGCTTCAGCGCCAATGAAAGGTTAGAGATTAAGCACTGGGTGAAGTATGAAGCGCTCGATCCCAATATCAGCGTGGGCATGCAACTCGTCCTGAGCGCCAGCGCCTCGCACCACCAGAAAAGTGTACTGGTCGACTATGAACTACCCAGCTCGGTCGGCTTTGTCATGGGTCACAATTCGCTGGACGAATATTGGGACACCGATCAACACTCGGCACTGAACCGTGAAGAAGGTACCAAGCCTGCGCCCTATCTAGGCTCGCGCGGCTCTACGCCACGCCAGGACATCTCATGCATGGTGTCCGGGCCGATCCTCCACGATGTGCACCAGAACTTCGCCATCGCCTGGCGCAAGGAAACCGGCGAGGACCTGCTCGCCTGCCGCGATTGCGATCCGACCTCCAATCGTCTCCAGTTCCAGAACGGCACGCGGTTGATGATGCAAGTGTTGCGCACCCAGGCTCAGGTGGGCCAGCACAAAACCAACCGCAAGCACAAGGATGACGTGGGCGACCATGAAAAACCCGTTCGAGACATCCAGAGCGGTTACATGGTGGCTGCCAACAACGTCACCCAGTTCATCTATATCGAGAACCAGTACTTCCGCTGGCCGCCGCTGGCCGATCACCTAAAGACACTGGCAGGGAAATACTTCAAAGCATGCCGCAAGGAGCCCCTTTATCTTTTTGTCGTCACCAATGACACCAAGGACGGGGTCGGCATGGGCACGGCCAAGACCCAGGAAATGCTCGCCAGCCTGGGTCGGGCAGAAACCATTCCGGCCATCGCCAAGCTGCCGCTGATCAAGGAGATGAAAAGTGAAGCCCCGGTCAGACCTCGGCCAGATGGACCGAACGACCGGGCCGGGCAGAGAAAGCTGGGATCAAAATAAAGATCTTCAGTAAGCGTCCGCCGAAGTCACCTTGCATGACTCAGGCAGATACCTACTGATGCGGCAGCAGTTGGTCGATCTCACTCGCTCGCTGCGTCGGCAGCCGCGTCAGCACGTATTTGAGATAAGCGTACGGATCATGCCCATTCATGCGTGCCGGCTGGATCAGACTCATGATCGCCGCCGCTCGCATGCCGCTGCGAAGCGACCCGGCAAACAGCCAGTTCGAGCGTCCAAGTGCCCACGGCCTGATCTGGTTTTCGACTGGATTATTGTCGATAGGTGTAGCGGTTCGATAACATCGGCGGCTCGACCCAATTACATCGCTCGATTCGGGACCACATTAGCTGAGAATATCGAGCCGCTCCGGCTCACAATAGGTGAGAGTGAACCCACATTACTTGAGAATGAACATCGCATCACAGCGGTACTCCAGCAACCAATAGCCGATCATGCAGTCCTTGTGTCCTTCTGCTGCGAGCTGACCGTATAGGGTGCCATTTCGCCCCCAGCTGGAACCGACCCGATTAATGTGAGATCACGGGTAGCGTCAGTCGCAGTTAATCTGAGTCGAAAATCGCGTTGATTGCGAGCACGGCTGTTTTCGATCGCAAGCCCTTACACTTAGGAAACGGTATGCCAGCCCCATCAAACGCCCTTCGCTCTGCACTAGTGCTTTGGTTGTACGCCGCGGCCCTAGTGCATCTACTAGTCAGCCTCGCGCTGACCTGGGCCGGCCATTCGGGATTACTCGACGGTTTCCTACAAACCATCGAACAAGCTTTCTGGGCAACCGACGCCGTACCCATCGCCGCCCGCGCCCAACAAGTCTGGTGGGTCGCCTTATTCGGCGCCACGCTGCAAAGCTACTCCCTCTACATGCTCGCCCTCGTGCGCATCGGCCATCGACTGAGAAGTCCCATGGCCTGGGGCTGGTTAATCGCCGGCATCGTGCTGTGGGCGCCGCAAGACATGTGGGTCTCCGCCCAGGCTCGTGTCTGGTCACACCTGTGGTTCGACAGCCTCGCGCTGCTCACCCTGCTGCCGCCGCTGTTCTGGCTCTATCGCCATGACCGCCGCACCGCCCCTTCAAACAACACGCCGAGTGACGCCAACCATGTCTGATTTTTCTCTCCTGGATTGGGCGGTCGCGCTGCTTATTGCCCAAGCCATTCTCGGGGCGCTGGATACCCTCTATCACCACGAACTCACTGTCGCGTTGCCTTATCGGCACAGCGCTCGGCTGGAGTTGTCGATCCACGCGCTGCGGTCGTGTTTCTACGGGATTCTGTTTCTGGGCATGGCGCATCTGGCGTTTCAGGGCACGTGGGCGATTGTGATTGCGTTGCTGTTCGCACTGGAGATCGGCCTGACTCTGTGGGATTTCGTGGTCGAGGATCGCAGCCGCAAACTGCCGGCCATCGAGCGGATCATGCACACCGTGTTGGCGGTGAATGGCGGGGCGTTTTTTGCTTTGTACGGGGTGCAACTGGCGCAGTGGGCGAGTCTGCCGACGGGCCTGAGCGCGATCGATTTCGGCTGGCGCGGCTGGTTGCTGACGTTGTTCGCTGTCGGCGTGACGGCCTCGGGCATTCGCGATGGATTGGCGGCGCTGCGCATGCAGAGCGAAGGCAAGCCGTCGAACCCGTTCGCGGGCGGCGCTTATAAGCGCGTGCTGGTGACCGGTGGCACCGGGTTTATCGGTGAAGTGCTGGTCAATCAATTGCTCGACGCCGGTCACACCGTCAGCGTGCTGGCTCGCGATCCGCTGAAAGCGGCGTACCTGTTTGATGGCCGCGCCCGGTGCCTGCGTTCGCTGAGCAAACTGGGCTACAACGAAACCTTCGACGTGGTGATCAATTTGGCCGGTGCGCCGGTGGCGGGGCCACGCTGGAGTGCCAAGCGCCAGGCGCAACTGATCGCCAGTCGGGTCAACACCACTGAAACATTGATCAGCTGGCTGAAGAACGTCCGGCGTAAACCGGCGCTTTGGGTTCAGGCCTCGGCCATTGGTTTTTACGGCGTGCGCGATGCTAGCGAAAGTCTTGATGAACGCGCCAGCAAGGGTGACGGATTCATGGCTGAGTTGTGCGCAAAATGGGAAGCCGCCGCGCAACCGGCCATCGAATTCGGCGTGCGTCAGGTGGTGCTGCGTCTGGGGGTGGTGTTCGGCCCCGGCGGCGCGTTGTTGCCGTTGCTGATTCCGTTCCGCCTGGGGTTTGGCGGGCGGATGGGCGATGGCCAACAGATCATGAGTTGGGTGCACCGCGATGATGTGATTCAAGTGATCGCCCGCGCATTCGCCGACGACAACCTGAGCGGCATCTACAACCTGGTGGCGCCGGACGCGGTCAGTCAGGCGGTGTTCGCCGAGCGTGTCGGTAAAGTCTTGAAGCGCCCGGTGTGGTTCCACATTCCGGCCACGCCGGTACGCGCACTGGCCGGCGAAATGGCGCAGTTGTTCTTCGACGGTCAGCGCGTAGTGCCCAGCCGTCTGACCGAGGCGGGTTACACGTTCCGTTACCCGACCCTCGACGCTGCCCTGCGCGATCTAGCCTGAGGACAACCCATGAGCAAGCCCCTGATGTACCTGCTGGCCGGCAACGGTGGTGCCGCCGATTGGTGGGATGACGCGTTGCCGCACTTTGAGCGCTATCAGGTGGTACCACTGGAACTACCAGGCTTCGGCAATAATCCTCAAGCCCCGTGCGAAGACCTTGCCGCCTACGCTCAGGCCCTGGTGACGGCGACCGTCAAAGGCAGCGCGATCATGGCGGTCGGGGTGAATGCGTTGCTGGTGTTGCATGCGCTACAACGTCAGCCGGGGCACTTTTGCCGCAGTGTTTTGTTGGCGCCGGTGGGGGCGTTTTTGTGGCAACGACGGCTGCCGGCATTGATGTCGCCGCTGCCCATTCGCAAAACCATTCACTGGCTACTGTCGAACAAGTCCGTGCTGTTTGCGCACAAGTTTTCCAACCAGACCTGGACGCCCGCGCAGTACCAGCGCATGGGCGCCGGCTATGCACGCTGCCGCGCATTTGTGCCGCACTGGGACCTGGTGCGGGCGGACACCGCGTTGCCATTGCTGGAGTGGATCACCGATCCGGTCGAGTTGGTCTGGGGCGATCAGGACAATGTGCTGGGCATCGAGCAGGCTGCCGCTTGGTCGGCGATTCTGGCTCGCGCTGATCTGACTATCAGCCTGAAAACCGGTTGGGGGCATTACCCATGGATCGACTCGCCGGCCGAGTTCGCTGAGTGGCTGGAGTCGGGTGAGTGCGGATTCGTCGCTCACACCAAGGGTGGTCGGTTGCGTCTGGCCGAGTTGGCCGGGCAAGCGGTGCCGCCAGCGCTGTCACTCAATGACTGCGATGATTCACGCTTGCCGGCGTTCCTCGCCAGCCAACCGGGCGCCACGTGGGCGGTGCGTTCCTCCAGTTACGGCGAGGATCAGGCCGATGCGGCGAATGCGGGTTTGAGCACTACGTTCCTGCGCGAATCGACTTCGAACGTGCCGGCTCGTATTACCGAATTGAGCGCCGCGGGTGTTGAAGAAGTGGTGGTGCAGCGTTTCATCACACCGCAGCTGTCCGGCATCGCTTTCGTGCGTCACCTGTCGGTGGAACTGGAATGGGTGGAAGGGCATCTTGAGTCACTGGCCGATGGTCAGGTGAGTCCCGAGCGCGCAATCATTTCCCGCCTCGGCGCCTCCTGGAGCAGCGACACCTTCAAGCCTTCACTCGGCTTGACCGCTGACCTGTTGTGGCGCTTTCTACAAGACGTTTTGCGGGTCTTTCACTACGTGCCTGGCGACGTTGAATGGGCCTGGGACGGTACGAAGCTGTGGCTGTTGCAATACCGGCCGATCAGCGACTACGGTTGGCGTCGTCACCTGACGGCCGCCAACATCGCCGAAATCCTGCCACCACAACCGAGCGTTTTCGTGGAGTACGCCCAGCGACGTGCGGCGGCGAGTATTCCGGCGATCATGGCGCGTTGGGATTCGCGGGTGTTGCAGGATAACGAGCCGTTCACCGCTGTGTTTGGCGGCGCGTCGTACATCAACAATGATCTGTTTCTCGCCCGATTGGCCGACTGGGGGATCTCTGCCAGCAGCTACGCCGGTGAAGTCGGCGGCGCGACCCCGCATCTGCCTTGGCGACCGCTGCGAATGCTGCGCTCGTTGCCGTTGTTCCTGCGTATGCAGCGTATCGCGCGCGGGCATTTGCTGACATTAGAAAAGCGCTTGCGCCGTTTCGACGAAGAACTGTCCGAGCTGATCGCCCAAGGCGCTGACGGCCAACAACTGGCCGACTGGTTCACCTGGTTTTATGTGTTCGTGGTGCAAGGCAACTTGTGCATCGCCACCTCACTGGCCAGCAGCGGCGGCGACCTGCTGGGCCGGCCGCCGACGGCTTATGACGATCTTGAAAACAGCCCGCATCGACTGCCCTGGGAAACCGATCCGGCCACGCCGCGCCCGGCCCCAACGGATCTGCCATTACAGGCCTTCCCCCAATGGCCGGGGTTTATCCGCTTAGCCCATTCGACCGGCTTGCCGGGCCTGCGTGGTTACTACCTGCAAGTGCGCGAATGGTATCGCGACAACCTGATGCGGATCTTTTTTCGCCTGCACCACGCCATGCCGATGGCGGATCGAGCGCATTGGTTTGCGCCTCATCCAGACATTCGTAGCCGCGACGGCAGCTTCTGGCAGGACGGTCGCGAAGGCACCGAACAAGCCACCGGTTTCATGATTTATCCGGGGCAGGTGCAAGGGGTTCTGGGCGACGACATTTTACTCGAAGACACCCTCGATCCGGGGCGACATGCACACTACCAAGCGGCGCGGGCGGTGATTGCGCGGATGGGCGGGCGCTTGTCCCACGGCTCGACGTTGTTGCGCGAGTTGCGCAAACCTTCAGCGATACTGCCTCAAGTAGATGTGGCGTGGTTAGGGTGTGAGGTGCTGTATCGCGATGGTGAGTTGACGTTGGTGAAGTAGGGGGTGAACGCTAACGTTCTTGTGGCATGGGCGTCCGCTTAAAAAGGCTAAAACTGGTGTCCACTTAATTTAGGTGGACACCATCGCCTCAAGCGACGGTGTCAGGAAGGTGTGTTGGAGTTCCGTGCTCACCGAATGCGCCTGATTGCGTGCGTTCTGCGCCTAAAGCTAGATCAGAGTATTCGTGCACCATGGTGCACCGTGGAAATCTGCCAGGTTGGCCTGCTGGCGCGGGGGGAAGCAAGGATTGCCGGACTAAACACATACACGCTTCAGCAAGAAATTGTCCAATAAGGGTTCGATTCCCTCTACCCGCTCCATCTCCCCCAGTGTTTTCAGGCTTTTCAAGCCGCCCTCCCCTGTTCAGATAGCACCCGCTTCAGCCCCGACCTGTCCAGGTCAATCAGTCGAAACACGCCCGCCCAACCAAAGACTTCGTTACCGCTAATCCCCTGCCCTAAATCCGCAGAACAGATTTCTCGCACGCTGCCGATACAGAGAAACCAGTCGCTAAAAATTCAGACATCGAGCGACGAACTCTCAAGGCACTGACGATCATGCAACGCATACCCCTGGCAACCTTCGAATCCATTGGCTGCGCTGAGTGTCGAAATCTGGAAGCGCTGGGTTTCGACTTCACCATGGCCTTCCAGCCTATTTTCAACGTCACCACGGGTGCGCCCTTCGCCTACGAGGCGCTGGTCCGTGGCGTCAACGGCGAGTCCGCTGCGTTCATTCTGGGTCAGGTAAACGACGGCAATCGTTACCGGTTCGATCAGGCGTGCCGGGTCAGGGCCATTGAGCTCGCGACTCAGCTGGGCCTGCCCGCGATTCCAGACTGCAAGCTGAGTATCAACTTCCTGCCTAATGCGGTGTATCGCGCCGAGACGTGCATTCGGGCAACACTTGAAGCGTCGCGGACGTTCGATTTTCCGGTGGATCGGCTCATGTTCGAAGTCACCGAAGGCGAGCGCGTGGAGGACCCGAACCACCTCAAATCCATTTTCGAAGAGTACGCACGGCAAGGTTTTACCACCGCCATCGATGATTTCGGTTCAGGTTATTCCGGCCTCAATATGCTGGCGATGTTTCAGCCACACGTCTTGAAAATCGACATGGCGC
The DNA here is from genome assembly GCF_026153515.1 of Pseudomonas sp. KU26590. NCBI lineage: Bacteria > Pseudomonadati > Pseudomonadota > Gammaproteobacteria > Pseudomonadales > Pseudomonadaceae > Pseudomonas > Pseudomonas sp. KU26590. Next base: position 1,621,929 of record NZ_CP110644.1, on the reverse strand, counting down.
TGACCCGAAGCATTAACGAAGATCCCGTGCGGCGGGCGATTGTTGAGGGGATCGTGCTGGTGTCCAAGCGCATTGGCATCACGGTCGTTGCAGAGGGCATCGAGACCCGCGAGGAGCGCGACGCCCTGTTGGATCTGGGCGTCGACCTCATGCAGGGCTATCTGTTTGCCAGACCCATGGTTGGGCAATTGCAATCGATGCCTTTGGATCTGATATGTGCACCAGACGTTGTCGGATTGGCCTGATTTGCAAGGCATCCTGCGACGTTGCACGGGTTGCAGGTCAGCGGTAACAGCGATAGGTCAATCCGCCGCGTGGGTGGCTGCCTCTTCGATCAACGCGGCCACTTCCTGGGGACGGGACTGGTACACCGAGTGACTGGCGCCTTTGATCTCGATGCTGTGGCTGTTGGCCCGTTTGGCGTACATGCGCTCAAGGTCCGGGTTGATGATCCGGTCTGCTCCGGCCACTGCGTACCAGCTAGGCTTGGTCTTCCACGCGGGCACGCCAGCGGGTGCGGTGAACACTGACGCGGCGGTCGGTGCCTGGGAAATGGCTTCGAATTCAGCCTGAGCCTTGGGCAGGTCGGCTGCGAAGTCTGCCGGGTAGAACGCAGGGTCGAGGGACAGGAAGCCGTCAGCGGTCTTTTTCACCGCTTTGGTGGCGTTGGGGTAGAGCTTGCCGTTCTGCGCTTCGGTTTCACCCTGGTCCAGCGCGTGGGCAGCGATGTACACCAATCCCACGACGTGAGCGTCATTGCCGACATCCGTGATGATCGCGCCGCCATAGCTGTGACCGACCAGAATCGTCGGGCCGTCCTGCTGGTCAACGATGCGCTTCACCGCTGTCACGTCATCGGTGAACGACGTCAGTGGGTGCTCAGCGATCGAGACGTTGTACCCGTCCTTGCTCAGGATCTCGTAAACCGGCTTCCAGCCCGACCCGTTCACAAAGGCGCCGTGCACCAACACGATATTCTTCACCGGTGCAGCCTGCGCCGCACTCGCAACGCCCAGCGCCAGGGCGCCCGCCGTAAAAACGCTTAGCAGCAATGACGCGTTGATTCTGTTCATGGGGTGCTTCCTCAGTGTGCATTCATGGTCGGGGGCTTGGCCGGGATGGCCAAAGCCTGACTCCGCTCTTCGCTGTGAACCATTGAATGCGCTGCACGTATCTGCAATGTGTCGCTGAGGGGGAGCTTTAAATCAGCGCGTGTCGGTAGGGGGGCTGGATACACGGGTATACAAAGCTGGCGTTTTTTTGTGGGACTGGCTTTAGCCGGGAAGAGGCAAGTGTGTTCGTCATCAGTTCTGCAGCGTGTCGGCTGACGCTTTCCCGGCTAAAGCCGGTCCCACAATGGAGGCCAACGCCAGTCCAACTGGATGCATGCGATTTAAATGTAGGACCGGCTTTAGCCGGGAAGAGGTCAGCAAGTGCGCCTGACGACTGACAGACACATAAACCATCACCCAGAAAAAAGCCCGGAAAAATCCGGGCTTGTTCATTAGACGAATGCTTACGCCGCAAGGCTCGGCGACGACAGGGACTTCTTGTACTCGGCCTTCATCGCTTCCATTTGCGCGCCAAGCTCTTCCAGCTTTTTCTTGCCCAGCAACTTTTCAGCTTGCGGGAACATTTCTTCCTCTTCTTCCTCGATGTGGTGCTCCAGCAGCTCTTTGACCACTTTCACACGACCGGAAAACTCCGGTGTCCCAGGATCAGTTTGCTTGAGGTCGGGCAGCACCAGGGCGTCAACGGTGCGGTGCTCTTCCTTGGCTTCGTAATACATGATGTCCTGCTCTTTACCGCCCGCCTCTTTAAACGCCGGATAGAGAATTTCTTCTTCAATCTTGGTATGGATGGTGATTTCCATCTCCAGCTTGGCCAGCAAGTCGGTGCGCTTTTTCACGCCGCGCTCGGTCGACTCGCTCAGTTGGGTCAGAATGGCTTTGACGCGTTCATGGTCGGATTTCAACAGTTCGATGGCGTTCATATTAATTTCCTCTGGATCACGGTAAGCGGATCGATCTATGTGCCGACCCTGCAGGTTCGTGATGAGAGTTGCATCGAGCGTGCCGAAATAGGGATGTGTTGAAAAGCCCAACTAATCAGTTAATTAGAAAAACAGAGGAAACACGAAATCGTGCAAGCTGCATGAAACTTCTCAAACGGATAGTGCAGATCACGAGTTCCTATCTGCATGATTTATTACCCTCCTGAGTGCCCCATTTGTTAAACCTTACAATGGCCACACACTCTATAGACGTTACCGAGACCAGCGGCCCCCTCATCGAACGTTCGGAGCCGGCATGCCGCGTTGACAATGTCGACCTGGGTTTCTATAAGTCCCCTCCGTTCTGGCGTCCGGTCAGTACCTGCTCACCTGAAAGCGAAGCGAGATGATGGAATTCACGGATTTTGATGCCGAACTGGCCGACTGGAACACGCTGCAAGCCGCCAATCCCTGCCCGGGATTGCTGCTGGGCAACGGCGCCAGTCTTGCCGTGTGGAAGAACTTCGCCTACGACTCGTTGTTCGAGTTGGCGCAGACCACGCGCAACAAACCCCTGAGCGCGACCGAGCTGGCGCTGTTCAAATCCATGGAAACGGAGAATTTCGAACCCGTGCTCAGCGGCTTGAAAGTCGCCATGCGGGTGAATGCGGCGCTGACCATTGGCTCGTCATCGCCACGCAATCGCTATTTCGCAATCAAGGAAGCCCTGATTCACGGCATCCGCTCGGCGCATATTCCGTGGCGGCTGATGGAAGCGGCGACCATCGCCAGGATCAGCGGAGCCTTGAGCCAGTACCAGACGGTGTATTCCACCAACTACGACCTGCTGGCGTACTGGGCGGCGATGCATGGCGCGCAGCCGTTCGATGATCTGTTCGACGATGACGCTGTATTCAACCTGCACCGCACCGACAGCCATGCTACGCGCATTTTGTACCTGCACGGCGGCATGCATCTGGTGAAGAACTTCGATGGCACAGCGCGCAAGCTGATGTCCTCGGAAAGCACACTGCTGGGCAGTTTCGCCATCAACGCGCTGGAGGATGTGCCGCTGTTTGTCTGCGAGGGGCGCAGCGACGACAAGATGAAGATCATCCGCGGCTCGGACTACCTGTCGTTTTGCCACGCTCAACTGGCGCAGCACCAGGGCGCTTTGTGCGTCTTTGGCCACTCGCTGGGCAAGCAGGATCGACACATCCTCAACGCCATTCTCCAGGCCCGTCCCAAGCGTATCGCCATCTCGGTGCTGCCGCGCAGTGACGCGTTCATCCAGCACCAGAAACGCCGCTACAGCGAACTGTTTGAAGGGCAGAACATCGAGCTGACATTCTTCAACGCCACCACCCACCCGCTCGGCGATCCGACGCTCGCGGTACCGGTGGCGCGGTTGAAGGAAGCGCTGGAACTGAAGAAGAGCTGAGGGGGTATCGCTTCCAATCTTCCCAGCCCCTGCCCTTTACTCGTTACCTTCCGACAACGACCCCACCACCACTGCCCTACCCTGCGAATGTTTATTGACGCTGGTGGCGACCGATTCGGTGCTCAGGCGCATGCTGCTGAGGGCGGCGAGTCGGTCGCTGCTCGTCGTGTGCACGACGCTGCCTGACCATTGAGCCGCCGCCGTTGCCATCCATGCGAAAAGGAATACCACAACACCCTGCAACGCCCATTTTTCGATAACCGACACGATGGTTCTCCTGGCTGAATTCGACGGCACCCATTTGACATTCAAACTGTTGCAGGAACGTTGCATTCAAGTTCTGCACCAACATTTAGAACGATTCAGCCTGCAGCCACAAAATCCTCGAAAACGGCTTTTCCCCCCTCGCGCCTTGCCCTACTTCCCGGCTGAAGCCGGTCCTACTACACCGCGTTCGATTAGTAGGGCCGGCTTCAGCCGGGAAGAGGCCGGTTTGCGCGCCGCAGCATTAAAGCAGAAAGTGTACGGACGATTCCGAGCGCATCTGTAAAGGGCCGCCACTCTGGTTCTGTGGCTGAATACGCACGCGTTTCGCACCAACAAGAACAAGGCACGACCCTTTATGTCCTCTCGTGAAAACACCGGAATGGTCCTCGGACTGATCGGCGTGGTGATCTTCAGCCTGACGCTGCCCATGACCCGCATCGTGGTGCAGGAAATCCATCCCTTGCTCAACGGGCTGGGCCGCGCCTTGTTCGCGGCGGTACCGGCGGCGGCGTTGCTGCTGTGGCGCAGAGAAAAATGGCCGACCCGCACGCAGTTCAGGGCGCTGATGGTGGTCGCGCTGGGGGTGATCGTCGGGTTCCCGGTACTGTCGGCCTGGGCCATGAAAACCCTGCCTGCCTCCCACGGCGCACTGGTCAATGGCCTGCAACCGCTGCTGGTTGCCGTCTACGCCGCATGGCTCTCCCACGAACGCCCGTCGAAAGCCTTCTGGGCCTGCGCGGCCATGGGCAGCGTTCTGGTGCTGGGTTACGCGCTGATCAGCGGCGCCGGGAATCTACAGGCCGGTGACTTACTGATGGTGGGTGCGGTGGCGATTGGCGGGCTGGGGTACGCCGAGGGTGGCCGCCTGGCCAAGGAGATGGGTGGCTGGCAGGTGATCTGCTGGGCGCTGGTGATTTCGATCCCGGTGCTGATCGTGCCCGTCAGCTATCTGGCGTGGCAGCACCAGGGCCCGATCTCCCCCGGCACCTGGTGGGCGTTCGGGTACGTGTCGCTGTTCTCGCAATTCATCGGCTTCTTCGCCTGGTACGCCGGGCTGGCCATGGGCGGCATCGCGCGGGTCAGCCAGATTCAGCTGGTGCAGCTGTTCTTCACCATGGCCTTTTCGGCGCTGTTTTTCGGTGAGCATATCGACCCGACGACCTGGATCTTCGCCGCCGGTGTCGTGGTCACGCTGGCCATCGGGCGCAAAACGGCTGTGATTGCACCCAGGCCGGTGGCGGCTGCTCGGGTCTAGCCCAGCAGGCCGTCCGCCAGGAGCAGGCTTTCCAGGCACTGCTCCTGAATGCCATAGAACACTTTCAGCTCCTGAATCTTCGCCAGCAGCTCGGCAGGATTCGCCGGGGTGGCGCGCTTGACCGCCAGAATCATCTTGTTCTTGTTGGTGTGCTCCAGCGAGATGAACTCGAAGACCTTGGTTTCATAGCCGCAGGCTTCCAGCAGCAACGCGCGCAAGGCATCGGTGACCATCTCGGCCTGCTGGCCCATGTGCAAACCGTATTGCAGCATCGGCTTGAGCAGCGTCGGGCTCTGGATCTGCAGGCGGATCTGTTTGTGGCAGCACGGCGAACACATGATGATTGAGGCGCCCGAGCGGATGCCGGTGTGGATCGCGTAATCGGTGGCGATGTCGCAGGCGTGCAAGGCGATCATCACGTCCAGTTCGCTGGGCGCCACCGAACGCACGTCACCGCACTTGAACACCAGACCCGGATGCTCAAGCCGCGCGGCCGCGTTGTTGCACAGGGTGACCATGTCCTCGCGCAACTCGACGCCGGTGACATTGCCTTCGGCCTGCAAGGTGTTGCGCAGGTAGTCGTGGATGGCGAAGGTCAGATAGCCCTTGCCCGAACCGAAGTCCGCCACCGTGACCGGTGTGTCCAGCTTGATCGGTGAGGTCGCCAGCGCGTGGGAAAACACTTCGATGAACTTGTTGATCTGCTTCCACTTGCGCGACATCGCCGGGATCAGCTCGTGTTGCTTGTTGGTCACGCCAAGGTCGGTCAGGAACGGCCGGCTCAGTTCCAGATAACGCTTCTTCTCACGGTCATGCTCGGCCGTCGGGGCTTCTCGTTCTTGCTGGGCCTTGTTGCGGAACAGCGTGCTCTTGCCCTTCTTGCTGAACTCCAGCTGCACTTCATCGGTGAGCGACAGCAGATGAGCGTTCTTGAAGGACTCGGGCAGCAGGCTGGCGATCAGCGTCTGCGCCTCGGCGAGGGGGTGATTCTTGGTGATGTCGCGCGTCTTGTAGCGATAGACGAAGGACAGGCACGGCTGATCCTTGACCGTGACGGGCTTGATGATGACCCGCTGCAACTCCGCTTCACTTCCGACGTACTTGGCCAGCACCAGTTTGATCAGCGAATTTTGCGTCAGGCAGGTGTCGAGCAGACTCAGGAACTGAGCGCGGTGGTCCTGCGCAGGAACGGTGGCGGGTGCGGTAACGGACATCGGAAAGCGCCTCGGGAGCGGAAATGCGAGGCGCTATTTTAGGCGGGTCGTGAGCGGTAGGTGCAATTAATTCGGATCAGATGACATGCGGGAATCCCTATTGTCCTGACACCACGCGGTCGCACAGCGATACCCCTCTGTGGGAGCCGGCTTGCTGGCGAATACGTCTGGTCAGGCGCTGCAATATGGACTGCTCGATCAGGTTCGCCAGCAAGCCGGCTCCTACAGACAGCCGAATGGCCTGCGAAGATCTGCGCTGCAGCGATCAAGTACGACTCACTCTAAAACCACCAACCGATTTGGCAACTCGTTGCGCGCCGTGGTCACGGGCACGTGCTCGCTCAGCACGTCGCCGCATGAACGGATGCACCCTACAAACCCTTCCAGAATCCGGCCGTCCTTCACCTGCTTGGTGAACGTCTCGACCATCGCGCGCCAGACGTCGTTGTCTACGCGTCGGGCAATGCCGTCGTCGACGATGATCTCGACGTAACGCTCCGCCTCGCTGACAAAAATCAGCACGCCGGTGCCATTGGCGGTGGCATGGAGGTTCTGTTCGAGAAACTGCCGACGGGCCAGATTACCAGCCCGCCAGTGCCGCACGCGAACAGGCACCAGCCGGGTGGTGATGCCAGGCAACCGGCACACCAGCGCCACCACGATGAACGTGACGACCTGCACCAGCAGCAGATGATTGGCACTGAGCCAGCCGGTCAGCAGGTTGATCAGCCCTGGCACCAGTAACGCGACGACCCCGGCCCAGATTAGCGGCACGTAGGTGTAGTCGTCAGCGCTGGTCGCCAGCACCGTCACCAGTTCCGCGTCGGTCTGACGCTCGACGGTCTCGATGGCGTGGGCCACCCGCTGCTGTTCGTCTTTATTGAGCAATGTCATGCACGTAAACCCTTCCTGAGCGAACGACTACCAGCCACCGGAGGCACCGCCCCCGCCAAAACCGCCACCGCCACCGCGCATACCGCCCGAGCCTGAGCCTGAGCCTGAACCGCCGGAACCGAAGCCGCCTGAGCCGCCAGAACCGAAACCGCCGAAGCCGCCGCCACCGGAGCCGATGGACCTGCCCCGCCCGGAACGTGCGCTGATGTAACTGATGACCACGAACAACACCAGAAACAGAAGGATCACTTTCCAGTCGACGCCTTCATCCTCGTTCGCCGCTGCGCTGCCGGTCGCGCCGACAGCGGGCTCGGCAAGGGGATCGCCACCGAGCACCTGCACCATTGCCTCGGCGCCTTTGGAGATACCGCCGACAAAATCACCCTGCCGGAACGCTGGCGTGATGATCTGATTGATGATCACCGATGACTGCGCATCCGTCAGACGATCTTCCAGGCCGTAACCCACTTCGATGCGCACCTTGCGCTCGTCGCGGGCGACCACCAACAAGGCGCCGTTGTCCTTGCCCTTCTGCCCGATGCCCCAGTGACGACCCAGCTGATAGCCGTAGTCCTCAATGGTCGAACCCTGCAAGTCAGGCAGCGTGACCACCACCACTTGCTCGGTGGTCAGCTCTTCATGGGCGCGCAGCATCTGCTCGAGATGCTCTTTGCTCGGGCCGTCGATCATCCCGGCGGTGTCGACGACGCGCCCGGTCAGCGGCGGAAACGTGAGGTCGGCTTGCGCCCACTGGGCAAACACACCCACCGACATCGTCAGTAACGCGACCAGCACTCCCCGGCGCGCGCGTCCCATCAGAACTTCACTTGCGGCGCTTTATCAGCGTCAGCGGCAGTGGCTTCAAAGTTCGGACGTATCGGCAGATCGCTGTACATCACTGTGTGCCACAGACGGCCCGGAAAGGTGCGGATCTCGGTGTTGTAACGCTCGACCGCCGTAATGAAGTCGCGACGGGCCACCGCAATGCGGTTCTCGGTGCCTTCAAGCTGCGATTGCAGCGCGAGGAAGTTCTGGTTGGATTTCAGGTCCGGATAGCGTTCCGAGACCACCATCAAGCGGCTCAATGCGCCGGTCAGCTGACCTTGGGCGTCCTGGAACTGCTTGAGCTTGGCCGGATCGTTCAGGGTGCTGGCGTCCACCTGAATCGACGTCGCCTTGGCCCGCGCTTCGATAACAGCGGTCAGGGTGTCCTGCTCTTGCTTGGCGTAACCCTTCACCGTTTCCACCAGGTTCGGGATCAGGTCGGCGCGGCGTTGATACTGGTTCTGCACCTGTGCCCAGGCAGCCTTGACCTGCTCGTCGTAGGTCGGAATGTTGTTGATCCCGCACCCGGACAACAGGGTCGTCAGCAGCATCATCAACGCCAGTGACAATTTGTAACGACTGCCCCGGCTGTGGTCATAACGCTCTGTTTGCATGGCGTGCGTGCTCCCTGTACTCATCAATAATTAGTCCTGTCAGTCATGACTTTAGCCAAACCGGGTGATCCCCGGCATAATCGCGCACCATCGCGTTGTCAGGGCTCTGGATTGCCGGGCCACAATCAGATAAAACTCGTTGCGCTACTGATACTCATATGAGGCAGGAGTTCAGCGACGTTGCCGTCCTGACGACAATAAAACCAAAGGTTCGACACCTATAACAATGGCTGACCGGTATTACGCGCGAGTTGCCGGCAACGCCTTGAGAAAACCATACATGAATAAGCTGTGTTTCCTGAGTCTCGTCATCGGCCTGGTCAGTCAGTCCGCCTGGGCCGAAAACGCCACCACTGGCGTCGGCACCCCGTCTACGCTGCAAGCCAAGAATGCATTCATCGCCAACCTGATGAAGCAAATGACCCTCGACGAGAAGATCGGCCAACTGCGCCTGATCAGCATTGGCCCGGAAATGCCCAAGTCGGAAATCGTCAAGGAAATCACCGCAGGTCGCATCGGCGGCACGTTCAACTCCGTCGTGCTGCCGGACAACCGCGCCATGCAGGACGCTGCCGGGCACAGCCGCAACAAGATCCCGATGTTCTTCGCCTATGACGTCGTCCACGGCCAGCGCACGGTATTCCCGATCAGCCTGGGTCTCGCGTCGACCTGGGACATGAACGCCATCACCCGCACCGGCCGCGTGTCGGCGATCGAAGCCGCCGCCGACGGCGTGGACATGACTTTCGCGCCCATGGTCGACATCACCCGCGACGCACGTTGGGGCCGCAGCTCCGAAGGCTTCGGCGAGGACACGTATCTGGTGTCGCGCATCTCCGCCACCATGACCCGTGCGTTTCAAGGCACCAGCATGCAGGCGCCCAACAGCATCATGGCGGTGGTCAAGCACTTTGCCCTGTATGGCGCGGTCGAGGGCGGTCGCGATTACAACACCGTCGACATGAGCCCGGTGCGCATGCAGCAGGACTACTTGCCGCCGTATCGCGCGTCGATTGATGCTGGCGCAGGGGGCGTGATGATCGCGCTCAATTCCATCAATGGCGTGCCTTCCACGGCCAACGCCTGGCTGCTGCAGGACGTGCTGCGCCGGGATTGGGGCTTCAAAGGCGTGACCGTCAGCGACCACGGCGCGATCAAGGAATTGATCGACCACGGTGTGGCCAAGGACTTCCGCGAAGCCGCCAAGCTGGCGATCAAGGCTGGCGTCGACCTGAGCATGAACGACAAGGCCTACGGCGAAGAACTGCCGGGGTTGGTGAAGAGCGGCGAAGTGTCGGAGAAAGAAGTCGACAATGCCGTGCGTGAAGTGCTCGGTGCCAAGTGGGAAATGGGCCTGTTCGCCAACCCGTACCTGCGCATCGGCGCGGCGGTGGACGACCCGGCCGACCGTAACGCGGAAAACCGTCTGCACCGCGCCGAAGCCCGCGACGTCGCACGCAAGAGCGTCGTGCTGCTGAAGAACCAGAACGACACCCTGCCGCTGAAGAAGCAAGGCACCATCGCCGTGATCGGCCCGCTGGCCAAGAGCTCGATGGACATGCTGGGCAGCTGGTCGGCGGCCGGCCTGGCGCGTCAGACCGTCAATGCCTACGACGGCATTGCGGCGGCGGTTGGCGACAAGGCCAAGCTGATTTATGCGCTGGGCTCCAACGTCACCGACAACCAGCACGCCATCACTTACCTGAACAAGATGGACGACCAGATCGCCATCGACCCGCGTCCCGAGCAGGAGATGATCGACGAAGCGGTCAAGGCCGCGCAGCAGGCGGACGTCGTGGTGGCGGTGGTCGGTGAGTCGCGCAACATGTCCCACGAAGCGGCGAGCCGCGTCGACCTGGTGATCCCGGGCCGTCAACGGGAGCTGATCCGCGCACTCAAGGCCACGGGCAAACCGCTGGTGCTGGTGCTGATGAACGGCCGACCGCTGGCGCTGGGTGAAGAAAACGAGCTGGCCGACGCCATGGTCGAAAGCTGGTTCCTCGGCACCGAGGGCGGCAATGCTTTGGCCGACGTGCTGTTCGGCGACTACAACCCGTCCGGCAAACTGCCGATGACCTTCCCGCGTTCCGTGGGTCAGGTGCCGGCTTACTACAACCACCTGAACACCGGTCGCCCGTATCGCCCGAACGATTCGAACTACACCTCGAACTACTTCGAAGAGCCGACCAGCCCGCTGTTTCCGTTTGGTTACGGCCTGAGCTATACGCAGTTCAGCGTGTCGGACATCACCCTGTCGATCAGCAAGATGACTCGCAAGGACAAGCTGACCGCCAGCGTCATGGTCAAGAACACCGGCAAGGTCGCCGGTGAAACCGTGGTCCAGCTGTACCTGCGCGACGTCGCCGCATCGATCAGCCGCCCGGTCAAAGAGCTGAAGAACTTCCAGAAGGTCATGCTGAACCCCGGAGAAGAAAAATCCGTGAGCTTCACCTTGACCGAAGAAGACCTGAAGTTCTTTAACCCGTCGCTGAAGTACGCGGCCGAGGCGGGCGAGTTCAAGCTGATGATCGGCCTGGATTCGGAGAACGTGAAAGAGACGACGTTCAATTTGCTGTAAGGCAGGAATCCGGGGCGAATGCGCCAGCCACTGAAAGGAGGTCATGCCCATGCCCCGTTCCGTCCGCCTTGGGCTCTATGTGTCACTGATCCTCGCCGGTGCCGCCATTGCGGCGACGCTGGCGATGCATCAGGCTCAGCAGCATGCCCTGGAAGACGACGCTGAACGTTCCAGGGATCGGCTGGCGCTCTACGCCAACACGCTGCAAACCCTGATCGAGCGCTACCGGGCACTGCCGGCTGTTCTGGCCCTCGATCCGCAGCTGCGGGGGGCGCTGAGCGGACCGGTCAGCGCCGACACCACCCAGGCGCTCAATCTCAAACTGGAGCAGATCAACGGCGCTGCCCAGTCCTCCACCCTCGAACTGCTCGACCGCAACGGACTTGCCGTCGGCGCCAGCAACTGGCGTCTGCCGAGCAGCTATGTGGGCCACAACTACGGCTTCCGCCCCTATTTCACCCAAACCCGTGCCACTGGCGTCGGGCGCTTTTATGCCGTGGGCGTGACCAGCGGCATCCCGGGTTATTTCCTGTCGAACGCGGTGCGTGACGAGGCCGGGCAGTTCATCGGTGCGATGGTGGTCAAGCTGGAGTTTCCGGACCTGGAGCACACCTGGGCGCAAAACGATGACCTGCTGCTGGTCAGCGATGCCAAGGGCATCGTCTTCATCGCCAACCAGCCGGGCTGGCGCTACCGGGCCCTGCGACCCCTCACTGATCAGGACCGCGCCGAACTGGCCAGCACGCGTCAGTACGACAAGCAGCCGCTGACGCCCCTGCATCAGGAGCCGCTACGTACGTTTGGCGAGAACAGCCAGCTCAGCCGCGTCGACGCGCCCAGCGAGCAGGCCGATTATTTGTGGCAGTCGATGCCCCTGCCGACCGAGGGCTGGACCTTGCACCTGCTGCGTAAACCGCAGCCCGCCAGTGAAGATGTGCGCAATGCCGGGCTCGCGGCGGCAGGCATCTGGCTGACGCTGGTGTTTCTCGGGCTGTTTCTGTACCAGCGCTGGCGCCTTGGCCGGGTGCGCCAGCGCAGTCGCGAGGAGCTTGAACGCTTGGTCGAGGAACGCACGCGGGACCTGCAAACGGCCCAGGACGGTCTGGTGCAGTCGACCAAACTGGCGGCCCTCGGGCAGATGTCCGCCGCCCTCGCCCACGAAATCAACCAGCCGCTGACGGCGCAGCGCATGCAACTCGCCACCCTGCGTCTGTTGCTGGAGCATGGCCGTGTCGACGATGCATATAAGGCGTTGAGCCTGCTCGATCAGCAATTGACGCGCATGGCCGCGCTCACCGGTCACCTGAAAACTTTCGCCCGCAAAAGTCCCAGCGGCCTGCGCGAGTGCCTTGATCTGGCCACCGTGGTCGATCAGGCGCTGCTGTTGCTGGACGCACGGATTCGCGAAGAGCGCGTCAGTTGCGTGCTCGACCTGACGCGTCCGGCGTGGGTGCGCGGGGACGCGATTCGGCTGGAACAGGTGTTGATCAACCTGATGCGCAATGCGCTGGACGCAATGGGTGACAAACCGCTCAAGCGTCTGGAAATCCGTATCGACGAACACGGGGAGCACTGGTGCATTTCGGTCATCGACAGTGGCGGCGGAATTGCCGAAGAGCATCTGGCCAACGTCTTCGATCCGTTTTTCACCACCAAACCGGTGGGCGATGGCCTGGGCCTGGGGCTCGCGGTTTCATTTGCCATCGTCCATGAGCTGGGCGGCCGGCTCAGCGCCGAAAACGTCAATAACGGCGCGCGGTTTTTCTTCTGTCTGATCAAGGCCCCGGAGGCCGACGCCCCATGCTGAACTCGGTAATCGTAGTGGATGACGAGGCACCCATTCGGCAAGCGGTGGAGCAATGGCTCACGCTGTCCGGGTTCGAGGTGCGCCTGTTCAGCCGTGCCGAGGAATGCCTGGCGCAGCTGCCGGATCACTTTCCCGGCGTGGTCCTCAGCGATGTGCGCATGCCCGGCATGGATGGCTTGCAGTTGCTGGCCGCGTTGCAGCGGCGGGATCGCGACTTGCCGGTGATCCTGCTGACCGGCCACGGTGACGTGCCGATGGCCGTGGACGCCATGCGCGACGGCGCCTATGACTTTCTGGAGAAGCCATTCACCCCGGAAACCCTGCTCGGCAGCCTGCGGCGGGCATTGGAGAAACGCGCGCTGGTGCTGGAAAACCGCGCGCTGCATGAACGGGCGGATAACCGCTCGCGTCTGGATGCAACGCTGCTGGGTATGTCGCCGACGATGCAGACGTTACGGCGGCAGGTGCTGGACCTCTCGCCACTGCCGGTCAATGTGCTGATTCGCGGCGAGACCGGCAGCGGCAAGGAAATGGTCGCACGTTGCCTGCATGATTTCGGCCCTCGGGCAGACAAACCCTTCGTTGCGGTCAACTGCGCGGCAATCCCGGAGCAGTTGTTCGAAGCCGAGCTGTTCGGCCACGAAAGCGGCGCGTTCACCGGCGCCCAGGGCAAGCGCATCGGCAAACTGGAGTACGCCCACAGCGGCACGGTGTTTCTCGACGAGATCGAAAGCATGCCGCTGGCCCAGCAAGTGAAATTGCTGCGGGTGATTCAGGAGCGGCGCATCGAGCGACTGGGTTCGAATCAGAGCATCGATATCGATGTGCGCATCATTGCAGCGACCAAGCCCGATCTGCTCGACGAAGCCAGGGCCGGGCGTTTCCGCGAGGATCTGGCGTATCGGCTGAACATCGCCGAGTTACGCCTGCCAGCACTGCGCGAAAGGCGGGAAGACATCCCGATGCTGTTCAGCCATTTTTCGCGCCAGGCGGCAGAACGCCTCGGCCGCAGCGCGCCGGTGTTGAGCGGTGAACAACTGAGTCATCTGCTGAGCCACGACTGGCCGGGGAATGTACGCGAGCTGGCGAATGCGGCAGAGCGCCAGGTGCTGGGGCTGGACGGTCCGGCTGCGGAAGGCATCCCCGCGGGGCAGTCGCTGGTGGCGCAGCAAGAAGCGTTCGAAGCCCATTGCCTTCGTTCGGCGTTACGACGGCACCGGGGCGACATCAAAGCGGTCATGCACGAACTGCAACTGCCCCGCCGCACGCTGAACGAAAAGATGCAGCGACACCGGTTGGTGCGCGAAGACTTCCTGGCTGAAGTCAGTCCTACAGGATGAGCGCAGTGCGTCAGTAGGACCGGCTTCAGCCGGGAAGATGCCAGTGTGTACACCACGAGAATTCATCTGCCGCTGACCGGTGTAGGAGCGCGCTTGCCCGCGAAGAGGCCGGTACATCCAACGCATACGGGTCGTCCATGCCTACGCCTTCGCGGGCAAGCGCGCTCCTACATTCAGATCTGCGGCACGTCCATTCCTCTTCGGCGTGCCGCCCGGCGCATTCCCGGCTAAAGCCGGTCCCACAAGTCGGGGCCACGGCGGCTGCCGCTTGATGCGCACGATGCTTTTTGTAGGACCAGCTTCAGCCGGGAAGACGCCAGTGTGTACGCCACGAGAATTCATCTGCCGCTGATCAGTGTAGGAGCGCGCTTGCCCGCGAAGAGGCCGGTACATCCAACGCATACGGGTCGTCCATGCCTACGCTTTCGCAGGCAAGCTCCTGCATTCAGATCTGCGGCACATCAATTGCTCTGCGGCGCGGCACCCGACGCCTTCCCGGCTAAAGCCAGTCCCACTAAGGTACGCGGTGTTTCTGTAGGACCGGCTTCAGCCGGGAAGAGGTCAGTGTGTACGCCACGAGAATTCATCTGCCGCTGATCAGTGTAGGAGCGCGCTTGCCCGCGAAGAGGCCGGTACATCCAACGCATACTGGTCGTCCGTGCCTACACCTTCGCGGGCAAGCGCGCTCCTACATTCAGATATGGGGCACGTCAATTGCTCTTCGGCGTGCCGCCCGGCGCATTCCCGGCTAAAGCCGGTCCCACTAAGGTACGCGGTGTTTCTGTAGGACCGGCTTTAGCCGGGAACAGAGCTCGGTATTTTCAGATATGGGAATAAGCGGATTTTCGCTCATAGGTTTCAGACAACAAGCGGATTTCCCCTCATTCTCACCACGCCAACCCTTCTAAACCGGGGCTTTCAGCCTTTGGCACAGCTCCTGCTATCACTGTCGTCAGACCGCCTCGATGCGTTCCTTCTAACAACAATGACTTGCAGGAAATCCCATGGCCATCCCCAATTCTGCCTCCCACGGAGCGGCTGCCACGCCAGCCGCCGAAAAAACCACCGGAAGTCGCCTGAAATCCATTTTCAGCGGTTCGGTCGGTAACATGGTCGAGTGGTACGACTGGTACGTCTACGCCGCCTTCTCCCTCTACTTCGCCAAAGTCTTCTTCCCCAAGGGCGACACCACCGCCCAATTGCTCAACACCGCCGCGATCTTCGCCGTGGGCTTTCTGATGCGCCCCATCGGCGGCTGGCTCATGGGGCTCTACGCGGACCGCAAGGGCCGCAAGGCCGCGCTGATGGCGTCGGTACTGCTGATGTGTTTCGGCTCGCTGATCATCGCCCTTACCCCCGGTTATGAAACCATCGGCGTGGGCGCGCCGATCATGCTGGTGTTCGCCCGCCTGCTGCAGGGCCTGTCGGTGGGTGGCGAGTACGGCACTTCGGCGACGTACCTCAGCGAGATGGCGACCAAAGAACGCCGTGGCTTCTTCTCAAGCTTTCAGTATGTGACGCTGATCTCCGGCCAGCTCATCGCGCTGGCGGTGCTGATCGTCCTGCAACAGACACTGACCACTGAACAGCTGCAAACGTGGGGCTGGCGCATCCCGTTTGCCATTGGCGCGTTGTGTGCGGTAGTGGCGTTGTTCCTGCGTCGCGGGATGGAAGAAACCGAGTCCTTCACCCGCAAGAAAGACAAACCCAAAGAAAGCCTGATGCGCACACTGATGCGCCACCCGAAAGAGCTGATGACCGTCGTCGGCCTGACCATGGGCGGCACGCTGGCCTTCTACACTTACACGACCTACATGCAGAAGTACCTGGTGAACACGGTGGGCATGAGCATCACCGATTCGACGACGATTTCTGCCGCCACGTTGTTCCTGTTCATGCTGCTGCAACCGGTGGTCGGCGCGCTGTCTGACAAGATTGGCCGCCGCCCGATCCTGATTGCCTTCGGCGTGCTGGGCACCTTGTGTACCGTGCCGATCCTCACCACCCTGCACACCATCCAAAGCTGGTGGGGCGCTTTCTTCCTGATCATGGCCGCGCTGATCATCGTCAGCGGCTACACATCGATCAACGCCGTGGTGAAAGCCGAACTCTTCCCGACCGAGATCCGCGCCTTGGGCGTCGGCCTGCCGTATGCATTGACGGTGTCGATCTTCGGCGGCACGGCTGAATACATCGCGCTGTGGTTCAAGAGCATTGGCATGGAGACCGGTTACTACTGGTATGTCACCGCCTGCATAGCGGTGTCACTGGTGGTTTATGTGTTCATGAAGGACACCCGCAAGCACTCGCGGATCGAGACTGACTGACCTGAAACGGGGCTGGCGAGCAGCTTCGACCATCGCTTCAAGGCAGGAAATCAAGGGCAGCTCACTCACCTGAGCTGCCCTTTTGCGTTTGCATGCCCCGCTAAGTGCATGAATAACGATCACTTTTCGTAGTATCAATTTCAGCGATGACCGCTACTAATGCGATTGACTTCTTAATAATTTTGAGGCGAGTAAAGTTCACTCCATACCGAGTTACCCACTAATTAAATCGATCTGGAGCAACTACCATGAAAACTAACAAACTGATCTTCGGCCTCGCTTTTTCCCTTCTTGCCAGCAGCGCCTTTGCACTTCCCGCTGTTGATGCGCACCCCGCAGTTAATGCTGCAGTCGTTGCAGAAAACGGCTCGTCCCACACTAACATCGGTCGCGTCGCTGCTGATGGTTCTGACCACATAGGCGCAAACCGCCTTGCTGCTGACGGTGCTGACCGCGTCGGTGCCAACCGCCAGGCCGCTGACGGCTCCGACCACGTAGGTGCCAATCGCCTTGCTGCTGACGGTGCTGACCGCGTCGGTGCCAATCGCCAGGCCGCTGATGGCTCGGACCACGTAGGTGCCAATCGTCTTGCTGCTGACGGCGCTGACCGCGTAGGTGCCAATCGCCAAGCCGCTGACGGCTCAGACCATGTAGGCGCCAATCGTCTTGCAGCTGATGGGTCGGACCATGTTGGTGCAAATCGCCTGAGCTGATACACCCATGACGTTCTCTCAGCCCGGCTTTATGCCGGGCTTAATTTTTCTGCACTACAAACCCTGAAACCCTTGGTTTGACTGGGCGCATGGCGAATTTATCCAGCAACGAAGCCGGCGCACTCACCTCGAACCTACTCACTGTCTGCCCAACCACCCTTCCCTTCCCCAAACGCGCTAGCAACAAATCATTTCCGAGTCAACAAGCAAATTCGCCATCGCCGGCGCAAATTGCCCCACTCCAGCGCAAATCGCTCTGCAACGCTTTAAAACCGGGCACTCCAGCCCACTATCATTTTTAGCGATGGTCGATAGCAACAGCGTTAACTTCAACTTAATCTGCACGCGCGTAAGATTGGCTCCATACCCAAGTTGAAAACATTATTGAACTTACTGGAGCAACACTCATGAAAACGTCGAACATTATTTTTGGTATTAGTCTTTCCATTCTGGCATCGAGCGCATTCGCTCTGCCTGTTTCCGATCAGCACTCTGCATTTAACGGCACTGTCGTAGCAGAAGGCGGTTCTTCTCACACCAATGCTTCGCACACCGGTTCTTATCGTCAGGCTTCCGATGGGTCTGATCACATTGGCGCCAATCGCCTCGCCGCCGACGGCGCTGACCGCGTAGGTAATAACCGCCAGGCTGCTGATGGCGCTGACCACATCGGTGCAAACCGCCTGGCCGCTGACGGCGCTGACCGCGTCGGTGCCAACCGCGTCAGCTAAGCTAAGCGTTGCCAGCGATCCGTTTTACTGCTTCAAGTTACTGCTTCAAGTTTTGACCGCTTCATGTTCCACCTCCTGAACTCCCTTTGTAGCCCGACGCTTGTCGGGCTTTTTTTTGCCCGGGGTTCGGAGGTCGCTGGAATCCTCATTCAATGCCTTGCACTATGTCGGCCTGCATCCCGCGCACGCGCACACCGTGGCCGCCTCGCCGGCACACCCTCATTCAGGAACACACCATGTCAGACGATATTCATTTCTACGAACCGTCCAAAGGTCATGGACTGCCCCACGACCCGTTCAACGCTATCGTAGGTCCACGCCCGATCGGCTGGATCTCGTCTCAGGACGCAGAGGGCAAGCTGAACCTGGCGCCCTACAGCTTTTTCAACGCCTTCAACTATGTGCCGCCGATCATCGGGTTCTGCAGCGTCGGTCGCAAAGACAGCCTGAACAACATCGAGCAGACCGGCGAGTTCGTCTGGAACCTCGCCACGCGCAGCCTGGCCGAGCAGATGAACATGAGTTGCGCGGCAGTGCCGGCGGACGTGAGTGAGTTCGATCTGGCCGGCCTGACGGCAGAACCGTCGCGCATCGTTTCCGTGCCGAGGGTCAAAGAGACGCCGGTTTCGTTCGAATGCAAAGTGACGCAGATCATCCAGCTGCAACGCGCCGATAAGGAAGTCGTGCCGAGCTGGCTGATTCTGGGGGAAGTGGTGGCAGTGCATATTGCCAAGCGGCTGCTGAAGGAAGGTGTGTATGACACCGCAGCCGGCGAGCCCATCCTGCGCGGCGGCGGCCCGGCTGACTATTTCCAGCTGAGCGCAGAGTCGCTGTTCAAGATGTACCGGCCGAAAGTCTGATCAATCCTGGGCAAATACCAGTTCGCCCTCTTGCGTGACGTCGGCGAGACGCTCCAGCTCTGTTACGGCGGCGTCGTCAGCGGCGAGCGCGGTGGGGAATTTCTGCTCGGCGAGCACGCGGTGAAAGGTCGGAGCACCGCCCATGACCCGCGCCTTGACGGCGATGGCAGCGCTGTAGCCGTCGTCACCCGGGACTGCCGCCGAAACGGCTTCGTGATGCTGGAATTCTTTGCGTGCCATGGTCCGACGCCTTGCCTGGAAAAATGAAGGCGGGATTTTAAACACAGGCGTTCGAACACTTGAAAGGTTTTCTTCGCAGGCGTTGTCGGCTGCGCTCTTAAGCAACAGCGCATAACCGATCACCCCGCCAGGCGAGCCTCCACAGCGACAGGAGCCGTCTGTGCCTGAGCCGCCGTCACCGTGGCGAAGGTCTGAAAGTCCAGGCTCGCCACCAGCAACTCGGTCACCAGTTCGGAAAACAGGTTGAGCTCAGGCGCGGCGAACCAGTCGTTCATCGCGGAGGGGTCGGCCCAAGAGCCGGTGATGACCCAAAGGTCTTCGTCGATCAGGGATTTCTGCAGCGCGAAGTGCAGACAACCCGACGCGGCAGCGGACGGACTGATCAGGCTGCTCAAGCGGGCGCCCAGTTGCGCACTGTGTCCGGGGCGGGCGCGGACGGAGACCCAATGGCTCACGACTGAAGTATTTAGCATGCTCTGCGCTCCTTCTCTTTACGTGCTTGTCTTTTGCGTGGGCGCCGTGCTCCGGGTTTGGATATCCATGAAACAGGCTCCGGCTGGAAGTGAAGGTTAGGGGTTGGCGCACACCCTGCGGTAGCCAATTACTGCCCGGTTATTGCCTGATTCTGCGCTGACAGGTTCATGCTCACCGGTTCATAGTGACAGTCGGCCGCCCCGCTGCGCCGCGTGATGCCCATGGACTTTCGAGCAACGATCCCAAGCGAACAGGGCCCGTTCATGGCAACGCAACACATCGGTAACAGAATCAGGCAAGCATTCGGCAGGATTCGCCTAACGCTGGCGCTTGCCCAAAAATAAGCTGTGCTGCATCAACGCCCTGTCAGAGGAACTCCCCATGTCGCTGTCTGCCCTTGCGCCGCCCGCCCCGGATGCTCGACCTGTTGCCGAGTTGAGCGCGCAGATGACGCAACAGCGCGCCGAGCTGGCAGAACTGATCCGCCGGCATGCCCCCGCCGATGGCAGTTTCCAGACGGTGATCAAGCCGTTGTTCATGGTTCGCCACGATCGTCCGTCGCAATCGGTGCCGGGCTTGGTGCAACCGGCGCTGTGCATCATGGCCCAGGGCCGCAAGGACGTGACGCTGGGCGGCGAGCTGTATACCTACGACCCGCTGAACTACCTGGTGCTTTCGGTGGCGCTGCCCATCAGCGGCAAGGTCATTTACGCGACGCCGGAAGAGCCGCATCTCGCCCTGCGCCTGGAAATCGATCCGGTGGAAATCAACGCGCTGATCGCCGAGGCCGGTCCGATGAGCGTGCCGACGCGTCACAGCGGGCGTGGCATGTACGTCGAGCGGATCGACTCACAGTTGCTCGATGCCGTCATCCGCCTGATCCGTTTGCTGGACACGCCGAAGGACATACCCATGCTCGCGCCGCTGATCAATCGGGAGATTCTTTACCGACTGCTGCGTGGGAGTGAAGGGCATCGACTGTATGAAATCGCCATCTCCAACTGCCAGACACATCGTGTGACCCAGGCGATCAAATGG
Source organism: Pseudomonas sp. KU26590 (assembly GCF_026153515.1). Classification (NCBI taxonomy): domain Bacteria; kingdom Pseudomonadati; phylum Pseudomonadota; class Gammaproteobacteria; order Pseudomonadales; family Pseudomonadaceae; genus Pseudomonas; species Pseudomonas sp. KU26590. Next base: position 1,601,318 of record NZ_CP110644.1, on the reverse strand, counting down.
CTCAACGAGCATTTCCAGGAGCCGCTGCGGATTGAAGATCTGGCGAAGGAGGTGAACCTGAGTGTCTCGACGCTGCACCACCGTTTCAAGTCCGTCACCGCCATGAGCCCGCTGCAATACCAGAAGCAACTGCGCCTGCAGGAGGCCCGGCGGTTGATGCTGGCGGACGGCCTGGAAGCATCGGCCGCCGGTTACCGGGTCGGCTACGAAAGCGCTTCGCAGTTCAGCCGCGAATACAGCCGCCTGTTCGGCGCGCCACCGCTGCGGGACCTGGCACGCCTGCGCAGCACGGTTTGATGATCAGACGGCGAGTCAGTCGTCTCGGTTAGCACAAATGAAACGTCAGACGCAGCTGTTCATCCAGCGATTCTGGTCGATCTCGATCAACGTCGGGCCGTCACGTTGGCTGGCTGAGTTCAGTGCCGCCTTCAGGTGCTCAACGCTCGAAACCGCCTCCGCAGCGTATCCCAGTGCTTGGGCCACACCGATGAAATCAGGCGTGTAAATGTCCACGCCAACCGGCTCGATGGCGCGGTTGACCATGTACTTTTTGATCTCTTCGTAACCCTGGTTATTCCACAGCAGCACGACGATGGGCGTGCGCGCTTCCACTGCACTCGCCAGCTCGGACAAGGTGAATTGCAGACCGCCGTCACCGATCAGGCACACGACTGGATTGGACTCCCCGGCGTCGCGACTGCCGAGCCAAGCACCCACAGCAGCGGGCAATGCGTAGCCGAGGGTTCCGTAACCGGTGGAGGAGTTGAACCAGCGCCGGGGCTTGTCGAGGTCCAGGGTCAGGTTGCCGGTGTAGACGGGCTGGGTCGAGTCGCCCACGATCACCGCCTCCGGCAGCACTTCCAGCACCGTCTGCAAAAACAGCGTCTGCGCGCGGGTGGGCTCGTCCCAACCGGCCTCAAGACTCGCCTTCAGCGCGGCAACCCGCGCAGCGCCCCAATCCTCGCTGCGTGGCGCCAGCACTTCGCCGGCCAACGCATCCACCAAGGCCTCGGCGGCGGACTGAGCGTCTGACACCAGCCCGACCGTCGGCGCAAAGTTGCGCACGGTCTGATCGGGGTCGATGTCGATGCGCAGTAACGTACCCGGAATCTTGAAGTGGCCCTGAAAGGTGATGTCGTAATCGGTCTCGGCCAGTTCAGTGCCGATGGCCAGCACCACGTCAGCGTTTTCGATGACCTCACGGGTGGCATCGAGGGACTGCGTCGAGCCGATCAGCAGCGGGTGAGCGCGCGGCAGCATGCCTTTGGCGTTGATGGTCAGCGCGACCGGCGCGCCGAGCCGTTCGGCCAGACGCGTCAACGCCGGAGCGGCGTCAATGGCGCCGCCTCCCGCGAGAATCAACGGCCGTTGCGCCGTCGCCAACAGATGTGCCATCTGCCTGATCGCTGAGGGCGCCGGTCCCGCGCGGGTCACCGATACCGGTTGGTTGTGCAGCAGGGCGTCGGCATTTTCCACCAGCACGTCCAGCGGGATCTCGATATGCACGGGGCGGGGGCGCGCCGCTTGAAACACCGCAAACGCCCGGGCCAGCACCGACGGCAATTCAGCCGCTGACATCAGCGTGTGGGAGAACGCCGCGACGCCCGCGACCAGCGCGCTCTGCGACGGCAACTCATGCAGCTTGCCGCGACCGCCGCCCAATTGGCTGCGCGCCTGCACGCTGGAGATCACCAGCATCGGGATCGAGTCCCCATAGGCCTGACCCATCGCCGTAGTGATGTTGGTCATGCCGGGACCGGTGATGATGAAGCACACGCCAGGCTTGCCACGGGTGCGCGCATAACCGTCGGCCATGAAGCCTGCGCCCTGCTCATGACGCGGGGTGATGTGCTGGATCGACGACCCCGCCAGCCCTCGGTAAAGCTCGACCGTGTGCACGCCCGGAATCCCGAACACCCGCTCGACGCCGTAACCTTCCAGCAACCTGACCAGCACTTCCCCGCACGTCGCCATGTGTCTGCCCCTTTGTAAGTCTTGCCCGACGACGCCCGCAATTTGCCAGGCTCAGTAGGCGACCATTGGAGCCGCGCAACCGTATCGACCACAACGCATAAAATGTCATGCTTAGCCATGTCTTCAGCTCATGGCTTGCTTGCCGATGAAACGCCTTCCGCCCCTGCCCGCTTTGCACACCTTCCTGATCACAGCGAAGTGCTGCAATTTCACCCGAGCCGCCGAGGTGCTGCACATCACCCAGGGCGCGGTCAGCCGGCAGATCGCAGGCCTGGAAGCTCATCTGGGCTACCGGCTGTTCCATCGTCAGGCCAGGGGCTTGAGCCTGACAGTCCAGGGCCGTGAACTGCTGCCGCGCATCGAACAAGTGTTCAGCCTGATAGAGGAAGCGGTGGATCAGGTCGATGCCAGACAAAGAGCGCTGCAGATCAAGGCGCCGACCTGCATCAGCCGCTGGTTGTTGCCGCGCCTGATGCAGTGGCAAAAAGAACGGCCTGACGTGCCGGTGCAACTGACCACGACAAGCGCACACAGGGTGGATTTTCGGCGGGAGGATTTCGACGCCGCCGTCGTGTTTGGCGCGCACCCGGGTGACGCCACCCACGTGCAGCACCTGTTTGATGAACAACTGACGCCCGTATGCTCGCCGTCGCTGCTGTCGAGTAATCCCCTCTCCCGCCTCGCCGATCTGAAGCGGCACATGCTCCTGCACCCCACCCTCGACGAGCGTGACTGGACGCTGTGGCTGAAGGCCGCCGGTGGGAAGCTGAGCAATGTCGAGCAGGGGCAGCACTTCGACACGATGGACCTGGCGATGACCGTTGCATCACAAGGGTCGGGGGTTGCCATTGGCGACTGGTCGCTGATCGGTGAAGACCTGAGCGCCGGGCGTCTGGTGAGGCCGTTCGAGCTGAAAGTCAGGACCGGCGCGGCGTATTACTTCGTGCGTCCCAAGCGCGCCGAAATGAATGCTCCCCTTCAGGATCTGCTGGACTGGCTGTCGCTGCAGGCGGCTGAGCGGCGCATGGGCTGAGCGGCGCAATGCCGGCTCTTCCCCAAAGGCCCGACTGATACAAACATTCAATCCCCATCGCCCGGCTCGCACGCCAATAGCGACCTACACTGACAGTGTCCGCTCTGAAACAGATGTCCTACCGGATCGAGGCAAATGTCATGAGAACCACAATAAAAAGACAGTGCGTTTATGTTGTCGCCGTTGCTGCCGTGTTGAGCCTGTATGCCGCTGGTGCTTACCGAATCGAACAAATGAGGCAGACGCCACGCATGGCGGTGGTGTGCACGATGGGGCATTGCATGCCCACTGATGCAACGTTCAGTGCCCTTCGTTGACAGCAGACGCCGGTCGAACTAACGCGGGTCAACGTACTGCAAAAATCCCCACAGCCTGCTATCGATTAGCAAGCTAACGGACTAGACTTGGCGCAAATTCCTGCGTGTCTTCAGCGGGTCAATCTGCCAGTCGAGTCCCTTCTGTGACGAGCCTTAATCAACCCCGTCCGGACATCCGCAGCATTCTGTTTGCGCTGATGATGGCCGTCTTCCTCAGCGCGTTGGACCAGACCATTGTCGCGGTCTCGATGCCGGCCATCTCCGCTCAGTTCCAGGATTTCGACCTGCTCGCCTGGGTGATCTCCGCCTACATGGTCGCGCTGACCGTGGCGGTGCCGATTTACGGAAAGCTCGGGGATTTGTACGGCCGGCGCCGCTTGATGCTGTTCGGGCTGGCGACCTTTACCCTCGCCTCGCTGTTTTGCGCCATGGCCCAGAGCATGGAACAACTGGTGCTGGCGCGGGTGCTGCAAGGCATCGGCGCCGGCGGCATGGTTTCCGTGAGCCAGGCGATCATCGGTGACATCGTCCCGCCCCGGGAACGCGGTCGTTATCAGGGTTACTTCAGCGGGATGTACGCCGCGGCCAGCGTGGCCGGCCCTGTGCTTGGCGGCTTCATGACCGAGTACCTGTCGTGGCGCTGGGTGTTCATCATCAATCTGCCACTGGGACTGGCAGCATGGTGGGTGGCGCGCAAGACGCTGGTCGGCCTGCCGATTCCCCAGCGCAAACCGGTGATCGACTATTTGGGCACGGTATTGATGATCATCGGCCTGACCGCCCTGCTGCTGGGCATCACCGAAATCGGGCAGGGCCACAGTTGGCGCGACGAGTCGGTGGTCCTGCAACTGTCGGTGGCGTTGCTCGCACTGCTGATTTTTGTGCTGTATGAGCGGCGCACCCGCGAGCCTTTGCTGCCGATGCACCTGTTCGCCAACCGCAGTGCCGTGCTCTGCTGGTGCACGATTTTCTTCACCAGCTTTCAGGCCATCTCGCTGATCGTGCTGCTGCCGCTGCGTTTTCAGACCGTCACCGGCGCAGGGGCCGACAGCGCGGCGTTGCACCTGATGCCACTGGCCATCGGCATGCCCATGGGCGCGTACTTCGGCGGCCGTCGCACTTCACTGACGGGCCGCTACAAACCGATCATCCTCACCGGCGCAGCCTTGATGCCGCTGGCGATCCTTGGCATCGCCTTCACGCCGCCGCAGTCGGCCCTTCTGACGAGCCTGTTCATGGTCCTCACCGGCATCGCCAGCGGCATGCAGTTTCCGACCTCGCTGGTGGGCACGCAGAACTCGGTGGAGGTCAAAGACATGGGCGTGGCGACCAGCACGACCAATCTGTTTCGTTCACTGGGCGGCGCGGTCGGTGTAGCGACGATGTCGGCACTGCTGCTGGCAATGCTCGCCGGTTCCGGCATTGCCCAGGTCGGAGGCAGCTCAGCGGCGGGCGAAGGTTCGGGCAATTTGCTGATGGACAGCCTGCACGCCGCCAGCGGCCCCGCACTTGAAATGCTGCGCGGGCAACTGTCGATGACCTTTCAGCACCTGTTGATGGGCAGCGCGGCGGTCTCGCTGCTGGGGCTGTCGGCCGCGCTGGCGATGCCGAATAACCTGCTGCGCGGGCGAGACGACAAGGACCGGTAAACGGACCTGTCAGGGCGATCAGCCGCTGTAATAACCCACCGCCACCAACAGTTCACCGACCTTGCGCACATATGCGTGCTTGTGTTCGATCTTGCTGGTGACCGGGTTGCGCCAGCGGTATTCGTATTCGCCTTCGGACTGTTTCTTGATGAGCTCAAGCATCGGAATGCCGACCGGCTTGCCTTCCGGGTCCTTGACCTTGCTGAAGTCAGTATTCACCAGCCGCAGGTTGGTGCCGTGGGCCAGATAGCGTTTGGTGTCGACGTTCACCACGAAGACGTACAGATCATCTTGCAGAAATCCGCCCTTGAGGTCATTGATCGCGCGGAGTGTGCCGTCCTTATCCTGTTCCAGCGCCCTGGACGCCTTGTCGAGCAACGTCCTCGCCTGCTCCGGCGAAGCGCGGGGCAAGTAGTAGCCGACGGCCAGAACCCGATCGCCGATGCGCTGAAAATACACGCGCTTACGCTCGACCTTGCCGTCCCGCCAGTTCTGCCAGCGATATTCGGCCTGCTGAACGCCGGCGCTCTCAGGGGTTTGCAGCACCTGTTTGAAGTTTTTTTGCAGCTCCGGATCGAGCACCGACGAGATGTCACGGCCGATCAACGCTACCGACGGCCCGCCACTGGCGAGCATGATCCCCTTGGTGTCAGTGACAAAGACATAACGCTCGCCATCGACAAACTCGCCCTGACGGCTGAACTCGGCCAGCGCCTTGTCCCCTTGAGCACGGTAACGCGCCACGGCTTTTTCCAGTAACGCCTTGGCCCCTGCCGCCTCCTGGGCCTCGTCGCCTGCTGCCCAGCCTTGCCCGATGCAAAGGGCGGCGAGCGCAACCACGAGGAGTTTTCTGCATGCGTTTTTTGACACGACTGCCATGGCTTCGCCCCCACTCTTATTGGTTATGGGGGGAGCGTAGACGCAAGATTGCAATAAGGCAGCATTCGGCACTTCAATGGGTACCCAAGCCTGAATGAGCGCTGAATCACCGGGTTCGCTGAGTAAATCGAAGGTAAACCGCCTGTTCAGCGAAGGTCAGGCGCGGTATAGATACAGGCCAAGCGCCATTCAGTTTGCCGCGTTATCGCGCAACGCCGGGCTGAAGCGGAGCATGTCGAGAATGCCATCGACCAGACGCTCCGAATCGTCTTGCAGCGAGAAGCTTTCCGGCACCAGCAGCCACTGGCCGATGATGCCGTGGATATAAGCGTGCAGGCAGATCGCGGCGCGTTGGGGATTCAGGTCAGCGGGGAGCTGACCTTGGCGGGAAGCATTACCGAGCGCCAGTGCAATGCGCTCGTTGGCATCGAGCCAGACGAATTGGCGCTGTTGCCGCATGTCACACATTTCGTCGGTAAATTCGAATTTATGAAACAGAATTTCATTGATGCGGCGGGTTTTAGGGTCGCTGGCAACTTGTTGAAACAAATGAGTGAGAAGCTTGCGCATCCATCCCAGCGGATCCACTTCATCTTCGCTTTCGCTCGCCCTCGCCATTTCTTCAAGGGGCTCATGCAGGCTGTCGAGCATCGCCTGAACCAGGTCGGCCTTATTGCTGAAATGCCAATAGATCGCGCCGCGGGTCACGCCCGCCAAGGCCGCAATGTCGGCAAGCGTCGTGCGGGAAACCCCTCGATCGTAGAAAGCCTGTTCGGCAGCTTCGAGGATCTGCTTGCGCGTTTCCTGAGCTTCTTCTTTCGTGCGTCGGACCATGGCAGTAAAAACCTCAGTGAAAAATGCCTCAGGCGCTCTGGTCGAGTGGCCTGCACAGCACGTCGGGCGGCCTTTGTAATGCCTTGTCCCGGATCTACAATCGATGCCCTCGGTGCGTTGGAGTGTCGCACTCATGGGTGTTTACAAACAGCCGTGAATGTAAGTATATTCATTAGCATCCTACTTATCCAGCTGGAATACGTTCCCGCCCCCTTTCCACTACCCATGAGTTCAGGCTCCTGACCCGAGGATCTTCATGCAATTCAAGCCAGCTGTTACCGTACTGGTCACTGCCGTCGCCCTGGCATCGCTGCTCTCCGGATGCAGTAAGAAGGAAGAAGCGGCCCCAGCACCACCGCCTCCTCAGGTCGGCGTCGTCACTCTGAAAACCCAGGCCTACACCCTGACGTCTGAACTTCCCGGCCGGACCACCGCGTTCCGTATCGCCGAAGTGCGTCCGCAAGTGAACGGCATCATCCTCAAGCGCCTGTTCACCGAAGGTGCAGACGTCAAAGCCGGTCAGCAGCTCTACCAGATCGATCCGGCGATCTACCAGGCCACCCTGGACAGCGCCAAAGCGACCTACGAATCCTCCAACTCGCTCGCTGGCCGCTACAAGCAGCTGATCAACGAGCAAGCGGTCAGCCGTCAGGAATACGACACGGCGGTAGGTTCGGCTCGGGAAGCGAAGGCGGCGGTGCAGACTGCAGAAATCAACCTGCGTTACACCAAGGTCTACGCGCCGATTTCCGGCCGCATAGGTCGCTCCCTCGTGACTGAAGGTGCGCTGGTGAGTAACGGTCAGACCGATGCAATGGCCACCATTCAGCAGCTCGACCCCATTTACGTCGACGTGATCCAGTCTTCGGCCGAGATGCTCAAGCTGCGTCGCGAGCTGGAAAGCGGCAAGCTGCAGAAAGCCGGCGACAATTCCGCCAAGGTCAAGCTAGTGCTGGAAGACGGCAGTCTTTACCCGATCGAAGGCAAGCTTGAGTTCTCCGAAGTGTCGGTCGACCAGACCACCGGTTCCGTGTCGCTGCGCGCGGTGTTCCAGAACCCGGACCACACCCTGCTGCCAGGCATGTTCGTGCACGCACGACTGCAATCGGGCGTGGCCGAGAACGCGATCCTGGTTCCACAGCAGGGCATCACCCGCGACCTGAAAGGCACACCGACCGCACTGGTGGTGAACGCCGATAACAAGGTCGAGTCCCGCACCCTGGTTGCCAACCGCACTATCGGCAGCGACTGGCTGGTAGAAAAAGGCTTGAGCGCAGGTGATCGCGTGATTACCGAAGGGCTGCAATACGTCAAGCCAGGTGCTGAAGTGAAAGTGGCCGAAGCCACCAACGTCAATGCAGCGAACCCGGCACCGAACCCGGCAACTGCCCCGGCAACTGATAAAGCCGCAGGCAGCAAAGGGGAGTAACTCATGTCGAAATTTTTTATCGACCGGCCAATTTTCGCGTGGGTAATCGCCCTCGTGATCATGCTGGTGGGGACGCTTTCGATCCTCAAGTTGCCGATCAACCAATACCCGGCAATCGCGCCACCGGCCATCGCAATCCAGGTGACCTACCCGGGCGCTAACGCGCAAACCGTGCAGGACACCGTGGTTCAGGTGATCGAGCAGCAGCTCAACGGTATCGACAACCTGCGTTATGTGTCCTCGGAAAGTAACTCCGACGGCAGCATGACCATCACCGCGACGTTCAACCAGGGCACCAACCCGGACATCGCTCAGGTTCAGGTGCAGAACAAGCTCAACCTGGCCACCCCGCTGCTGCCCCAAGAAGTGCAGCAACAGGGTATCCGCGTGACCAAGGCGGTGAAGAACTTCCTGATGGTCGTTGGCCTGGTGTCCGAAGACGGCAGCATGGGCAAGGAAGACTTGTCCAACTACATCGTGTCGAACATGCAGGACCCGATTTCCCGTACCTCCGGTGTGGGTGACTTCCAGGTGTTCGGTGCCCAGTACGCCATGCGTATCTGGCTCGATCCGGCCAAGCTGAACAACTTCCAACTGACCCCGGTCGACGTCAAGACGGCCATTACTGCCCAGAACGTTCAAGTGTCTTCCGGCCAGATCGGCGGTCTGCCTGCGCTCAAGGGCCAGCAGCTGAACGCCACGATCATCGGTAAAACCCGTCTGCAGACCGCCGAGCAGTTCGGCAACATTCTGCTGAAGGTCAATCAGGACGGTTCGCAAGTTCGCCTCAAGGACGTGGCAGAAGTCGGCCTGGGCGGCGAGAACTACAGCATTGACGCGCAGTTCAACGGCAAGGCGGCGTCCGGTCTGGCGATCAAGCTGGCGACCGGTGCCAACGCGCTGGACACCGCCAAGGCGATCCGCGCCACGATTGCCCAGCTGGAGCCGTTCTTTCCGCCTGGTATGAAAGTGGTTTACCCGTACGACACCACGCCGGTCGTTCAGGAATCCATCACCGGGGTGGTTCACACCTTGGGTGAAGCGATCATCCTGGTGTTCCTGGTGATGTACCTGTTCCTGCAGAACTTCCGCGCCACCATCATCACCACCATGACCGTGCCAGTGGTATTGCTGGGTACGTTCGGGATCCTCGCCGCCGCCGGTTTCACCATCAACACGCTGACCATGTTCGGGGTAATCCTTGCCATCGGCTTGCTGGTGGACGATGCCATCGTGGTGGTGGAAAACGTCGAGCGGGTGATGGCGGAGGAAAAACTGTCGCCGCGGGACGCCACGATCAAATCCATGGAGCAGATCCAGGGCGCACTGGTCGGTATCGCACTCGTGTTGTGTGCGGTGCTGTTGCCAATGGCCTTCTTCGGCGGCTCCACGGGTGTGATCTACCGGCAGTTCTCGATCACCATAGTTTCGGCGATGGCGCTTTCGGTACTGGTCGCGCTGATCTTCACCCCGGCGCTGTGCTCCACCCTGCTCAAGCCGATCGACCATGAGAAGCACGGGCAGCCGAAACGTGGATTCTTTGGCTGGTTCAACCGCACCTTCGACCGCAGCGTAGTGAGCTACGAGCGCGGCGTCGGGAACATGCTCAAGCACAAGGTTCCGGCCTTCATCGTTTACGCGCTGATTGTCTGCGGCACGATCTGGATGTTCACCCGCATTCCGAGCGCGTTCCTGCCGGAAGAGGACCAGGGCGTCATTTTCGCCCAGGTGCAGACGCCACCGGGCTCCTCGGCTGAACGCACGCAAACCGTCATCGACAACATGCGTAAGTACCTGCTGGAAGAAGAATCGGGCGCGGTCAACTCGGTGTTCACCGTTAACGGCTTCAACTTTGCCGGTCGCGGTCAGAGCTCCGGTCTGGCGTTCATCATGCTGAAATCATGGGGCGATCGTGATGCGTCCAACAGCGTGTTCGAGCTGGCCAAACGGGCGCAGCAGCACTTCTTTGGTTTCCGCGATGCGATGACCTTTGCGGTCGTACCGCCTGCGGTACTGGAACTGGGTAACGCCACCGGTTTCGACGTGTACTTGCAGGATCAGGGCGGCGTGGGTCACGCCAAGCTGATGGAAGCGCGCAACCAACTGCTGGGCATGGCGGCACAGAGCAAGATCCTGGCGGGCGTGCGTCCGAACGGTCTGAACGATGAGCCGCAGTATCAACTGGTCATCGATGACGAGCGTGCGCAGGCCCTGGGCCTGAGCCTGTCGGACATCAACACCACGCTGTCCATCGCGATGGGTGGCAGCTACGTCAACGACTTTATCGATCGCGGCCGGGTCAAGAAGGTCTACGTGCAGGGCAAAGCCAGTGCGCGGATGAGACCGGAAGACCTGAAGAAGTGGTACGTGCGCAACACAGCAGGCGAGATGGTGCCGTTTTCTTCGTTCGCCAGCGGCGAATGGGTGTTCGGTTCACCGAAGCTGTCCCGTTACAACGGTGTGCCGGCCGAGGAAGTACTGGGTACTCCGGCGCCGGGTTACAGCACCGGCGAGGCGATGGCCGAGGTCGAACAGTTGGCGAAGAAGTTGCCAGCCGGCGTTGGTCTCTCGTGGACGGGTCTGTCCTATGAAGAGCGTCTGTCCGGTTCTCAGGCACCCGCGTTGTACGCACTGTCGATCCTGATCGTGTTCCTGTGTCTGGCGGCGTTGTATGAAAGCTGGTCGATTCCGATCGCAGTGTTGCTGGTCATCCCGCTTGGGGTAATCGGTGCGCTGATCGCAACGAGCCTGCGCGGTCTGTCCAACGACGTGTTCTTCCAGGTAGGTCTCTTGGTGACGGTAGGTCTGGCGGCGAAAAACGCCATTCTGATCGTCGAGTTCGCCAAGGAGCTGCATGAACAGGGCAAGGACATCGTCGAGGCGACCATCGAAGCCTGCCGGATGCGTCTGCGGCCCATCGTGATGACGTCCATGGCGTTCATCCTCGGTGTGGTTCCTCTGGCGATCTCCTCGGGCGCCGGTGCCGGCAGCCAGCATTCGATCGGTACAGGCGTAATCGGCGGTATGATCACCGCGGTTATTCTGGCGATCTTCTGGGTACCGTTGTTCTTCGTTTCGATATCCTCGCTGTTCAAAGGCAAACAGAAACACACTCCACACGATGAGGCTGGCCAATGAGCAAGTCCCTGATCTCGCTGGCGGTCACCGCGTTCATTCTCGGCGGCTGCTCGTTGATCCCCGATTACAAGCAGCCCGCCGCGCCGGTGCCCGCTCAATTTCCGCAAGGTCCGGCGTACTCGCCGGCCCAGGCGGCGAATCAGGCGGCGGCCGAACAAGGCTGGCGTCAGTTTTTCCATGACCCGGCGCTGCAGCAACTGATTCAGACGTCGCTGCAGAACAACCGTGACCTGCGCGTTGCCGCGTTGAACATCGATGCCTACCGCGCGCAGTACCGCATTCAACGTGCGGACCTGTTCCCGGCTGTGGCAGCCTCGGGCACCGGCACGCGTCAGCGCGTTCCGGGCGACCTGACGCAAACGGGCGAGTCCGGCATCACCAGTCAGTACTCGGTGGGTCTTGGCATCAGTTCCTATGAGCTGGACCTGTTCGGCCGTGTACGCAGCCTGAGTGAGCAGGCGTTGCAAACCTACTTCGCCGGTGAAGAAGGCCGTCGCAGCACGCAGATCAGTCTGGTGGCCAACGTGGCCAACGCCTACCTGACGTGGGAAGCGGACAAAGAGCTGTTGAAGCTGACCCAGGACACCCTGGGCGCCTTCGAGGAAAGCCTGCGTCTGACCTCTCGCAGCAGCGAAGTGGGTGTGGCCTCGGCGCTGGATCTTGCGCAGTCGCGCACCTCCGTCGAGAGCGCCCGCGTCAAGCTGGCTCAGTACCAGCGACTGGTCGCCCAGGACGAGAACAATCTGGTGCTGTTGTTGGGCACCAGTCTGCCGGCCAACCTGCCCGCGTCGAAGCCGTTGAGCGCTGACATGCTCAACGAAATGCCAGCGGGTCTGCCTTCCGAGCTGCTGCAGCGTCGTCCGGATATCTTGCAGGCTGAATACAGCCTGAAAGCCGCCAACGCCAATATCGGCGCCGCACGTGCGGCGTTCTTCCCGAGCATCAGCCTCACGGCCAGTGCCGGTACGGCGAGCGGCGATCTGAGCGGCCTGTTCAAAGGCGGTTCGGGGACGTGGTTGTTCGAGCCGACGATCAATCTGCCGATCTTCAACGCAGGCAGTCTGCGCGCAAGCCTCGACTACTCGAAGATCCAGAAAGACATCGGCGTCGCCAACTACGAGAAGGCGATTCAGACCGCGTTCCAGGAAGTCTCCGACGGTCTGGCGGCGCGCAAGACCTACAACGATCAGCTCAAGGCGCAGACAGACTTTGTCAACGCCAACCAGGACTACTACCGTCTGGCCGAGCGTCGCTATCGCATCGGGATCGACAGCAACCTGACCTTCCTCGACGCCCAGCGTCAGTTGTTCACCGCGCAACAGTCGTTGATCACCGACCGCCTGTCGCAGCTCAACAGCGAGGTTAATCTGTACCGCGCCCTGGGCGGCGGCTGGTACGAACAGACCCCGACCGGCGAGCGTCAGCCAACCGCGGGTGATGTACCGTCTACCCGCTTGTTCTGATCCAGCGCCCATGAAAAACCCACCGAACGGTGGGTTTTTTTTGTCTGTCACCACGGCTTTCAAGCGGTGCGAGAGACCTCCGCGCATATCACGCCAACAGAAACTCCGTCACGCGCAGGGCAAAGACGTCGCCCAGCTCGACGCTGGACAGGTGCGCGGCGTAATAGTCGGAGAGCTCGCTGCCGTGGATGTGGTTCTGCAGAAAATGCCCGTCCGCCACCGTGGTGACGGCGTCATGGCTGCCGCAAATGATCAGCGTGGGCACGGTAATCGAACCGACTTCCTTGCGCAGATCGGCATCCCGGACAGCAGCGCAGCACGCGGCGTAACCCAGCGGAGAAGTTGCCGCCAGTACATCGGTGATGGGAGTGACCTTGTCCGGGTGCTGGCTGGCAAAGCCGGGGGTAAACCAGCGACCTACAGCGCCAGCGCCAATTTCCTTCATCGCCCGCTCACCGCCCTTCTCCACCTGCGCGATGCGCGGCGACCACGTTTGCGTGTCGCCGATCTTCGCGGCGGTGTTGCACAGAATCAGCTTGTGCAGGCGGTCGTTGGCATGGATGCCCAGCCACTGACCGATCAGGCCGCCCATGGACAATCCGCAGAAATGCGCGCTGTCGATTTTCAATGCATCCAGCAGCGCCAGCACGTCTCGTCCCAGCTGTTCGATGGTATAAGGCCCCTGGGTAACAAGGGACTGGCCGTGGCCGCGCGTGTCGTAGCGCACGACGCGGAATGACCTGCTCAGCGCCGGGATCTGCGCGTCCCACATGTGCAGGTCGGTGCCCAGCGAGTTAGACAGCACCAGCACCGGCGCATCCACCGGGCCATCCATTTGATAATGCAGCTCACCGTCTTCGAGTTGTACGAACGCCATGGCAGTCGCTCCGTGAAACACGTGGAATATGTGTGATGAACATGGACAGCACGCACCCTGCAAGGACGCGCGCCTCAAGATCCGGGATCAATGATCTTCGTGCAGGTAAGCCGGCTTCTTTGGCAGTCGCAGGCTGAACAGGAAAGCCACCGCCATCATCACGGTAACGTACCAGTAGAAGGTGTTTTCCATGCCCATGTTCTTCAGGCCCAGCGCGACGTATTCCGCCGAGCCGCCGAAGATGGCGTTAGCCACCGCATAAGCCAGACCGACGCCCAGCGCACGAACCTGCACCGGAAACATCTCTGCCTTCACCAGCCCGCTGATCGAGGTGTAGAAACTGACGATGGCCAGCGCCAGGGTGATCAGCACGAAGGCCATGATCGGGTTGGTGGTGGTTTTCAACGTCAGCAGCAGCGGCACCGTGCACAGCGTACCCAGCCCGCCGAACCACAGCATTGAAGCGCGACGGCCGATCTTGTCAGCGAGCATGCCGAACACCGGCTGCATGCACATGTACAGGAACAGCGCGCCGGTCATGATGTAGCTCGCGACCTTGGCATCCATGTGCACGGTATTGACCAGGTATTTCTGCATGTACGTGGTGAAGGTGTAGAAAATCAACGAGCCGCCCGCGGTGTAGCCCAGTACGGTGATGAACGCCGCCTTGTGATCGCGAAACAGCGCAGACATGCTGCCCGCGTCCTTGTTCTGACGCACTTCGGCGGTAGTGGTCTCTTTCAGCGACCGGCGCAGCACCAGCGAGATGACGGCTGCGACCGCACCGACCACAAACGGAATCCGCCAGCCGTAGGCTCTCAGCTCATCGGCACTGAGAAATTGCTGCAGGATGACCACGGTCAGCACGGCCAACAGTTGGCCGCCAATCAGCGTGACGTACTGAAACGAAGCGAAGAACCCGCGCTGCCCCCGCAACGCGACTTCGCTCATGTACGTGGCCGTGGTGCCGTATTCACCGCCCACCGACAGGCCTTGAAACAGACGCGCCATCAGGAGCAAAAAAGGCGCCCAGGCACCGATCGACGCGTACGTGGGCAGACAGGCGATGACCAGCGAGCCTGCGCACATCATCAGCACCGAAATCATCATCGAGTTCTTGCGGCCGTGCTTGTCGGCCACGCGACCGAAGAGCCAGCCGCCGATGGGACGCATCAGGAAGCCTGCGGCAAAGACGCCCGCTGTATTGAGCAACTGAACGGTCGGGTCATCGGAAGGAAAGAATGCGGGCGCGAAATAGATGGCGCAGAAGGCGTAGACGTAAAAGTCGAACCATTCGACGAGGTTGCCCGATGAGGCGCCGACGATGGCGAAGATCCGCTTGCGCCGTTCTTCGCCGGTGTAGTGAGTCGTTGTCATTATTATCTCCCCAGGTGTTAGTAAGATCAGCCAGTCTAAGACATAACCTGCAACATTTAGACTTAAGCAGTAACGTTTCGACATCACAAGGACAACCACCCAAGTCAGCAAGTTGCCCCTTTAGTGGAGGCAACCGATGACTCGGGTGGTTGAGTTGCGGGAATGTCGTTTAGCGCGCTATCGCAAGGGCCAGCCCCTGCCCCACGCCGACGCACATCGTGGCCAACGCTTTGGTGCCGCCGGTTTTCTCCAGTTGATGCAAGGCGGTCAACACCAGACGTGCGCCGCTCATGCCCAGCGGATGCCCCAGGGAAATCGACCCGCCGTTTGGGTTCACCTGGAGTGAGTCGTCGGCGATGCCCAGTTCACGCATGACCGCCAGGCCTTGGCTGGCAAACGCTTCGTTGAGCTCAATGACGTCGAAATCACTGACCGCCAGCCCCAGGCGTGCCACCAGCTTGCGCACCGCCGGGACCGGGCCGATGCCCATGACGCGCGGTTCCACGCCGGCACTGGCCATGCCCAGCACGCGGGCGCGCGGTGTCAGACCGTGTTTCTTGACGGCTTCAGCAGACGCCAGAATCATTGCCGCCGCGCCGTCGTTCAGCCCTGCTGCGTTGCCCGCTGTGACGGTTTTGCCAGGTCCGTTGACCGGCTTGAGCTTGCCAAGCGCCTCAAGGCTGGTGTCCGCACGCGGGTGCTCGTCGGTGTCGACGACGGTTTCGCCTTTCTTGTGGGCGATGCGCACGGCCACGATCTCCTCGGCGAAGAAGCCTGACGCCTGAGCCACCGCCGTGCGCTGCTGGCTGCGCAGGGCAAAGGCGTCCTGATCCTCCCGGGAGATGCCGAAATCTTCAGCGACGTTGTCGCCGGTCTGCGGCATGGTCTCAACGCCGTAGTGGTCTTTCATCTGCGGATTGACGAAACGCCAGCCCAGGGTGGTGTCTTCCAGCTTCTGGCCGCGGCCGAATGCCGTGTCGGCCTTGCCCATCACGAACGGTGCGCGGGACATGGACTCGACGCCGCCGGCGATGGCCAGTTCCATTTCACCGCAGGCGATGGCGCGGAATGCGGAACCCACCGCGTCCAGGCCCGAAGCACACAGGCGATTGAGGGTCACGCCGGGCACGCTGGCCGGCAACCCCGCCAACAGCGCGGCCATACGGGCGACGTTGCGGTTGTCTTCACCCGCCTGATTGGCGCAGCCAAGGAACACTTCATCCAGCTCATTCCAGTTGACCGACGGGTTGCGCTCCATCAGGGCTTTTATGGGCAACGCTGCCAGATCATCCGCCCGAACGGTCGCCAGGGCGCCGCCAAAACGGCCGATGGGGGTGCGAATCGCGTCGCAGATAAAGACGTCACGCATCATGCTTCTCCCGGCGCTTGGCCATGGGCGATAGCGGTCCGCGCTTCCAGATCACGCAGCGCGGTCAGTTCGTAGTCGCTCGGCGCGTCGGAATTCACCACGGTGTCGGCAAAGCGCACGTCCCATCCGGTGGCGGCGATCACCTGCTCGCGGGTCACGCCCGGGTGCAGGGTCGTTACGACGAATTCGTGGGTGCCCGCTTCAGGCTCCATGATGCACAGGTCTGTGATGATGCCGACCGGCCCGGCCCCCGGCAGGCCGAGGCGCTTGCGGGAGTCGCCGCCTTCGCCGTGGCCGACCGAGGTCAGGAAGTCCAGCTTGTTGACGAAGGTCCGCGGCGACTGCTTGAGGATGATCAGCACTTCTTTGGCGGAGCCTGCGATTTCCGGCGCGCCCCCCGCACCCGGCAGGCGCACTTTCGGGTGGTGATAATCGCCGACCACCGTGGTGTTGATGTTGCCAAACCGGTCAACCTGAGCTGCGCCGAGAAATCCCACGTCAACACGCCCGCCCTGCAGCCAGTAGCGGAAGATCTCGCTGGTGGACACCACGGTGTCAGCGGTTTCCGCCAGTTCGCCGTCACCGATGGACAACGGCAGCACGTCAGGCTTGGCGCCGATGGGCCCTGATTCGTAAATCAGCACCACGTCGGGCGAGGAAGTGAGGCGCGCTAGATTGGCCGCTTTCGAGGGCAGGCCAATGCCGACGAAGCACACGGCGCCATTTTTCAACCGGCGCGCGGCGGCGACGGTCATCATTTCGCTGGTGGTATAGGTCATTGGGCAGCCTCCGCGGAGTGGGCCAGCTTAGTCTTGAACTCACTGAAATCACGGGTGCCATGGATGTAGTCGTCGATCCAGGCGGTAAACGCCTCACGGTCGCGGGCGATGGCGTCCCACGCTTGATAGAAACGGTTGTCGCGTTCGTAGTAGCCGTGGGCGTAGGACGGATGCGCACCGCCCGGCACGACGCAAACCGCACTCAGCGCCCAGGTCGGCAGCACGCAGGCGTTCATCGGTGCTTTGAGGTCGTCGACAATTTCCTCGACCGTGACGATGCAACGTTTTGCAGCTAACGCCGCTTCCTTCTGAACCCCAAGAATGCCCCACAGCAGCACGTTGCCTTTGCGATCGGCTTTCTGCGCGTGGATAACCGTGACGTCGGGGCGTACCGCCGGCACCGCCGCCAGCACTTCTCCGGTAAACGGGCAAGTCACCGACTTGATCAGCGGGTTGACCTTCGGCAGGTCGGAGCCGGCGTAAGCACGCAGCACCGCGAATGGCAGCCCCGATGCCCCTGCCACGTAGGCATTGGCGAGGTCGGCATGGCTGTGTTCTTCAATCTCCAGGGGCTGCGGCCATTGCCGCTCGACCGCATCGCGAAGCCTGTGCAGAGAGCCGACGCCGGGATTGCCGCCCCACGAGAAGATCAGCCGTTTCGCGCAGCCTGCGCCGATCAATTGGTCATAGATCAAGTCGGGCGTCATGCGCACCAACGTCAGATCTTTCTTCTTCTGACGAATGAGCTCGTGGCCCGCTGCGGTAGGAATCAGGTGGGTAAAGCCTTCCAGTGCAACAGTGTCGCCATCGTTGACGAACTGCTTGACGGCCTCGTGAAGGGAAAGAATCGCAGCCATGGGGTGCTCCAGGTTCACACTCGGTTGCCATGCCGTTCAAGGTTTGGCGTTGCAAATGAGGTTATGCCTGGGCACGGGGCGGAACAATCCGATAATCGACTAAGTGTTCGATCACCGAACGGAGAGTGACGGGTGCTTATGCGTTCACCAGGCCGGCACCGGGTCAGGTAAACAGCTGAGTGCTGAGGTCCCGGCTGGCATCCAGCATGATCGGCAGAAACTTCTGCTCCAGTTCGTTTCGCGTTACCCGGCCGGCACTGGTGCTGACATTCAGCGCCGCGAGCACCTGACCCGAGGCGTCGTAGACCGGCACCGCAATGGAACGCAAACCCTGCTCAAGTTCCTGATCGACAATGCACCAGCCCTGTTGTCGCACTTGCTGCAGGCATTCGAGCAAGGCTTCGGGGGTGCGCAAGGTGCGGCTGGTTTTGGGCTGCAGATCAACGTGATCCAGATATTCTTTCAGCGACACGTCGTCCAGGGCCGCCAGGAGAATCCGCCCCATTGACGTACAGTACGCCGGCAAACGCCCACCCACGGCCAGATCCACGGAGATCAATCGCTGAGTCGTGGCGGAGCGGGCTATATAAAGAATGTCGTCGCCTTCCAGCGTCGCCATGTTGCAGGCCTCGTGCAACTGATCACTCATGCGATCCAGATACGGCTGCGAAGAGACCGCCAGGGGTGTGGACGACAAATAGGCATGGCCGAGCGTCAGCACTTTAGGCAACAGCGAGTACGTGCGGCCGTCCGTGGTGGCGTAACCCAGCTTGATCAGTGTGTGCAGGCAACGACGAACTGCTGCTCTGGGGATTTCCGTGCGATGGCTGATCTGCGCGATGGTCAGGTGTCGCTTGCGCTCTTGAAACGCATGAATGACGGCCAACCCTCGCGCCAGAGAGGTCATGAAGTCCGGATCACCGGTGAGCGCCTGAATCCTTTTAGCAGGGGACGCAACAATCGGCGGCGCAAGTGACGTGAAGGAATTACGCAATTGATCGTTCATGCTGGCACCGTTCGTCGTGGCCGCGAAAGCCTTGTAGAACGCCACTCTCGCCTGTTTTCAAACCCACGGCAAGCCAGCTTTGGGCGATTATCGAACGAGTGGGCGATAATCGCAATTGACCGGCCGTACGGTTGCTTATACCTTTCACATGCCATATGAGGCTTCTTTGGATTACTGGTCAGGTACCCACTGAGAAGTCCCAGGCACGGCCTTGCTAACCCAAGGCCGTTTTTGTCTCTGCCCTCCGCATTTATGTGTAAGCGAATAAATACACGTTAGCTATTCGCGCGTTCATAACCCGTGAATTTACGTCGCCAGAAAACTGCCTGTAGCGTTAAACATTTGACTCGCCAAGTTCCGTCATAAATCGGACTGTGCAACTTAGGAACGTTCGTACATAAAAAAGCTACAAATCCTCAGTTGTCAGACTGCGACAGTCCCGACAGTTGACTCGCCCGCACATCTTCGCGATAGTGGCCGTCATTGAAGCCCAATAACGCTATCGCGTGGTTTAATTCACCGCCCTATCCGGCATGGATCCAAACTCACGCAGGCATTGCTCGACTCGATCGCAATGCTCAGCGATGGCAGGCCAACACCTTGGTCATTTGTCATCCTGCAGGCAATCAATAAAGAATGTTGCTACGACAGTTTTGTCATTCTGGTGCACGTAGCCGCCGCGGGTGGAAGTGCGAATCATCTTGCGCAGCGCTCCTGCCAGATGGTTACTCCTGATCCGATACATGCGATCGTCAGGCCTGACACTTTCACATTCGGCGTCATCACCGGAATTAAACTCGACCTGATCAGGTATTAACGTGACCAAAGATGAACTGCGCGCAGAATTAGAGCGCCAGGAACACCGTTACAAGGAAGTGTATGGCGGCGAAGTGACAACATACGCCGCTCAGCCCGAGCCAGAGCGCAAGCCCTGGCGCAAACGTGCCAGCCTGCTCGACCAGGCTTTCAAGCAAGAGCTGCAAAAGATGGAAGAAGAACTCAAGGAAGAGCCTTGAGCCGCTCGCTTGCGTGTCGCTGACTCAAACAGCAGACGGCAAGCGTTTTAAGTGCTTCAAAGGCCAGGTTTACAGACTCGTTTATGGTTAAAGGGTGATTTGCACTCGACTTCAAGACAGGAAGTCAATGGGCAGGCGGGACAGAAATTTCGTTGCAGGCTGCTACCAATGAGCCGCGCGCCTATCGCGCAGTTTTTTTTCTGTCATAATCCCGCCCCCTTAAGACCGGGTCAGAAAACCTTCCATGATCGATCTATTCAGCGGACTGGATGCTTGGGTGATTGTGAGCCTGCTGCTCGCCCTGGCGTTTGTCCTCACCTTCGAGTTCATCAACGGCTTTCATGACACTGCCAACGCGGTGGCGACAGTCATTTACACCAAGGCCATGCCGCCCCATCTGGCGGTATTTTTCTCGGGTGTGTTCAATTTCCTCGGAGTGCTCCTGGGTGGCGTCGGCGTGGCGTATGCCATCGTCCATCTGCTGCCGGTCGAGTTGTTGATCAACGTCAACACCGGTCATGGTCTGGCCATGGTCTTCTCGCTGTTGGCTGCGGCCATCACCTGGAACCTCGGCACCTGGTACTTCGGTATCCCGGCGTCCAGCTCCCACACGTTGATTGGTTCGATTCTGGGTGTAGGCCTGGCCAATGCACTGATCAATAACATTCCGTTGGCCGAAGGCGTTAACTGGCAGAAAGCGATCGATATCGGCGCTTCGCTGGTGTTCTCGCCACTGGCCGGTTTCATCGTGGCAGGTCTGGTCCTGTTGGCGCTGAAAGCCTGGCGTCCCCTGTCCAAGATGCACAAGACCCCGGAACAGCGCCGCAAGCTCGATGACAAGAAACACCCGCCGTTCTGGAATCGTCTGGTGCTGGTGATCTCGGCGATGGCGGTGAGTTTTGTGCACGGCTCCAACGATGGTCAGAAAGGCATAGGCCTGATCATGCTGGTACTGATCGGTATCGTCCCCGCGCAGTTCGTGCTGGACCTGAGCACCACGACCTACCAGATCGAACGCACCCGCGACGCCACCCAGCACCTGAGCCAGTTTTATCAGCGCAACAACGCGACGCTGGGCGAGTACCTGGCACTGGGCAAATCGGCGGCAGGCGACTTGCCCGAGCGCTTCAGCTGCAACCCTGAGCAGACCGAGCCGACCATTGATGCTCTGTTGAACAACCTCAAGGGTGTCAACGACTACCACAGCCTCGCACCGGAGCGTCGCATCGAAGTGCGTCGCTACCTGCTGTGCCTGGACGACACGGCACGCAAAGTCGGCAAGCTGCCAGCCCTGGATGCCCGTGAAAAATCGGATCTGGATAAGCTGCGCAAGGACCTGACCGCGACCACTGAATACGCGCCGTTCTGGGTCATCTTCGCCGTTGCACTGGCGCTGGGTATTGGCACCATGGTCGGCTGGAAACGCGTCGTGCTGACCATCGGCGAGAAGATCGGGAAGCAAGGCATGACCTACGCTCAGGGCATGTCCGCGCAGATCACCACCGCGAGCGCCATTGCGCTGGCCAACGTGTTCAGCCTGCCGGTTTCGACGACTCACATCCTGTCGTCCGGCGTGGCCGGGACCATGGTGGCGAACAAGAGCGGCCTGCAGGGCGGCACGGTTCGCAACATTCTGCTGGCATGGGTGTTGACCCTGCCCGCAACGGTCGCGCTGTCAGCAGGATTGTTCTGGTTGGCGTCCAAAGCGCTGGCCTGACCTGACTGCACCGCCTGACCTGAAAAGCCCATTCCTTGAATGGGCTTTTTATTGCCCGACGAGGTCCATTGTAGGAGCGCGCTTGCCCGCGATTGCGGTATGCCTGTGATCCAGATGTCACCTGTCAGGATGCGTTCGCGGGCAAGCGCGCTCCTACGGATTAGAGATCAGTTGAATTCCCTAGCGGCGTTTTTTGCTACCGCCCAGCAATGAACCCATCAACCCCCGCACCAGTTCGCGACCGATCTGGGTAGCGGCCTGGCGCATCGCGCTCTTGACCGCCTGCCCCGCCAGCCCGCCCAGAAAACCACCGGCCATGTCGGCAAAGCCGCCTTCTGATTCCTTCTCAGCGGCAGGTTTTTCTGCGGGATCTACCGATGCGCCTTTGCGCGCCAGCAGCATTTCATAAGCCGATTCGCGATCCACGGGTTTGTCGTAGCGACCGGCCAGTGGTGACCGGGCGATCAGCGCGGCACGTTCAGCCTGGGTCAACGGCCCGATGCGCGATTGGGGCGGCGCGACCAATACGCGCTGGACGATTTCAGGCGTGCCCTTCTCCTGCAGCGTGCCCACCAGCGCCTCACCAATACCCAGCTCGGTGAGCACCGAGAGCGCATCGAACTCGGGGTTGGGGCGGAAACCATCCGCAACGGCCTTCAGCGATCGTTGCTCCTTGCTGGTGAACGCGCGCAAACCATGCTGAATGCGCAAACCGAGCTGCGCCAGAATGGTGTCCGGCAGATCCCCCGGCGACTGGGTGACAAAATACACACCAACGCCTTTCGAGCGAATCAGCCGCACCACTTGTTCCAGACGCTCCTGCAGCGCTTTCGGCGTATCGGCGAACAGCAAATGCGCTTCGTCGAAGAACAGCGCCAGCACGGGTTTATCGGCATCGCCGCGCTCAGGCAATTGCTCGAACAGCTCAGCCAGCAGCCACAGCAGGAAGGTGGCATAGACCTTCGGCGACTCGTGCACCAGCCGGCTGGCATCAAGCAAATGAATTTGCCCGCGGCCGTCGCTCGCGGGCTGCAAAATGTCTTCCAGTTGCAGCGCCGGCTCGCCGAACAAGGCCTCGGCGCCTTGCTGCTCTAGTACCGCCAGCCGACGCAGCAGCGCCTGACTCGAACCCGTGGTCATCAACGCGCGGTCGTCGCCGAGCACTTCGGGGTTGTCACGCAGATGATTGAGCAGCGCTTTTAGGTCCTTGATGTCCAGCAACAACAACCCTTCCCGATCCGCCACCTTGAACGCGGCGTAGAGCGCCGACTGCTGGCTGTCCGTCAATTCCAGCAAGCTTCCCAGCAACAGCGGCCCCATTTCAGACAAGGTCGTGCGCAACGGATGGCCCGCTTCACCGTGCACATCCCATAGTGTCACCGGATAGCCCTGAGGTTTATGGTGCAGCCAGGGCATGCCGGCGATGCGCTCGGCGATCTTGCCTTGAGGTTCACCCGCAGCACCGAGCCCACAGAGATCACCCTTGATGTCCGCCGCGAACACCGCCACGCCAGCATCGCTGAAGACCTCC
This sequence comes from Pseudomonas sp. KU26590, assembly GCF_026153515.1. Classification (NCBI taxonomy): domain Bacteria; kingdom Pseudomonadati; phylum Pseudomonadota; class Gammaproteobacteria; order Pseudomonadales; family Pseudomonadaceae; genus Pseudomonas; species Pseudomonas sp. KU26590. The sequence goes on along the minus strand of NZ_CP110644.1, from coordinate 1,578,073 downwards.
GCCAGGCGCTGCAACGTGACGGTTTTTCCGGTGCCGGTCGCGCCGGCCACCAGCCCGTGACGGTTGGCCAGACGCATCGCCTGCCCGATCGGCTGGCCCTTTTGGTCAGCGCCAATAAGAATCTGTTGTGAGTCAGGCATCCGTTCACCCAAGCGTCGCATTTGATATTCCCGAGGGGACGGCGGCACGGCCCGAATGGACCGCCAATCCTGATCAGCCCTCAGGCCACCTCCCTACTCTAGCGCAAGCGGCGCAACGCTCACCCGTGCGCATGGGTGCGATGATCTGCAACAGAACATCTGTACCAGTGGATGGTCAACCGCAAGTACCGACCACCGGACGGAGCCTTACTGTGCATATCGCTGACATGACCATGTTCTACGCCCCTGCCAGCGGCGGCGTGCGCACGTACCTGGACGCCAAACACCGTCGCCTCGCGCTTTACCCGGGCGTGCGACACAGCCTGCTGATTCCCGGGCCGCAAAGCAGCCATGAGGACGGCGTGTACCGCGTGCCGGCACCGCCCGTGCCGTTTGGCAACGGCTATCGGTTTCCGCTGCGCGTCGGTCCCTGGCGAGATGCCCTGCGAAGTCTGCGGCCGGACCTCATTGAAGTCGGCGATCCTTACCTGACGGCTTGGGCCGCACTGGATGCGCGACGGCAACTGGACGTGCCGGTGATTGGCTTCTACCACTCCGACCTGCCGCTGCTGGTGCGCAACCGCATCGGCACCTGGCTGGGCGCCAACGTCGAGAATTACGTGAGCAAGCTCTACGGCAACTTTGACCGGGTGCTGGCGCCGAGCGCGGCGATGGCGGACAAGCTGATCCGGCTGGGCGTGAAGAACGTTCATGTGCAACAGTTGGGGGTTGATCTGCAGACGTTTCATCCTTCTCGTCGGGATCCTGGGCTTAAGGCCGAGCTGGGCCTGACAGATGAAACGTACCTGCTTGTCTTTGCGGGCCGAGGCTCGAAAGAGAAGAACCTGACCGTTCTGCTCGACTGCATGAAGGCGCTGGGCGCGGATTACCACCTGATGCTGGTGGGTTCTCATATGCCAACCGGCGTGCCGGCCAACGTGACGATTGTGGATAAATTCCGCCCTGCCGCCGAAGTCGCGCGCCTATTGGCGAGCGCTGATGCGCTGGTGCATGCCGGGGATCAGGAAACCTTCGGCCTGGTGGTGATCGAAGCCATGGCCAGCGGTATTCCGGTGGTCGCCGTGGATGCCGGCGCGTTCCGCGAAATCATCCCCGAGCACTGCGGCCTGCTGTGCGAGCCCAATGATCCGCTGGCCATGGCGGCAGCGGTGCGTCAGCTGTTTGCCGAGAATGCGGCACGCCGAGGTGCACATGGGCGGCGTCATGTCGAGGCGCAGTACGCGTGGGACACCGTGGTCGCCAGCTTGCTCGGCCATTACCAGGCGGTGCTCGGCGCCCACCAGCCGGTGTACGCCCATGGTTGAGATTGCCGCAATCACGCAGCGCAGCCTGATGCTGGTGCTCCACGACGTGGCACCACAGACCTGGCCGGATTATCGTCCGTTTGTACAAGCCGTCGATGCGCTGGGAAACGTCCCCATCACCTGGCTGGTGGTGCCAGACTTTCACAAGCATGACCCGATCGAGGCCAACCCGGATTTCCAGCAGTTGATGCACGACCGTCTGGCACGGGGCGATGAACTGGCGCTGCACGGTTATTACCATTGCGACGACAGCCCTGCCCCGCGCACGCCACAGGATTTTTTCATGCGGCGCATTTACACCTGGGAAGGCGAGTTCTACACCCTTGACGAGCAGCAGGCGATGCGGCGGCTCGAAGCCGGCATGGAGGTGTTCCGGCGCAACGGCTGGCCGCTTCACGGATTCGTCGCCCCGGCCTGGCTGATGAGTGAAGGCACGCGCAATGCTCTGCGAAAATTGCCATTGGACTACACAAGTGATGCCCAACACTTGTATCGTCTGCCGGACTTTTCCGAGATCGATGCACCCGGTATCGTCTGGAGCGCTCGCAGCGCCTGGCGCCGGGGGGTATCGAAAATCGTCAGCAACCACCGTGAGGCTCAATTGCACAACGCCGCAACTATTCGTCTGGGTCTGCACCCTGTAGACATGCGCCACGACTTTTCCCGTCGTTACTGGCTGCAAGCCCTTGAGCGCTTGCTGAACGACGGCCGTACGCCGACCAGCAAATTTGCCTGGCTACAGGGTCTGAATGCCGCCAGGTCCGCGGCGTGAGGCGACTTGGCTGGCTCGCAGCAGCACTGATACTCGCCCTGTTGATCCCGTTCTTCATGGGCGGCGCGGACATGTTCCATCGCCTGCGCAATTTCCCGGTAATGCTCCTGATCGGCATGTTCGTCATGGTGTTGGTGGGCTGGTGCATGAACACGATGCGCTTGCGCCTGTTGCTCGGCGAGGCCGCCAGCGGGCTCGGCATGCGCAAAAGCCTCGCTGTGGTGATGGCCACGGAGTTCGCCTACTGCGCGACGCCCGGGGGCAGCGGCGCCCCGTTGACGCTGGTGGCACTGCTCTCGCGCAGCGGCATCGGCCCGGCGAAAAGCACTGCGGCCTTCGCCACCGACCAGTTGATGGATCTGGTGTTTTTCCTGCTCGCACTGATCGGCATTCTGATTTACGCGGTGTTCCATCAACTCAGCGAAAACCTCGAGTGGATGCTCATTGCCAGCGCCCTGCTGATCGGCGCCGGGCTTTGCGCCTGCGCCGGGTTCGCGCGGTATCACCGACGCATCATTCTGTTCAACGGCCGGGTGCTCAAGCGCCTGAAGCGCAAGAACAGCACGCGTATTCGCTGGGCGCGCAAGCTGCTGCATTTTCGCGACGCGCTGGCTGAAACATGGAAGATGCCGCACCGCATTCTGCTGCAAGTGTTTGCGCTGACCTGTGTGCACTGGAGTTTGCGTTACAGCGTGCTGTACCTGGCGCTGCAAGGGTTGGGCGTGAATATCGACTGGGCGTGGACGTTCCTGGTGCAGATGCTGTCGCTGAGCGCCGGGCAGTTCAGCCTGTCGCCGGGCGGTGCCGGAGCGGCGGAGTTGACGTCGGCCGCTCTGTTGGCGCCGATGGTGGGCAAGTCGACGGCAGCGGCGGCGATCCTCATCTGGCGGATCGTCACCTATTACTTCTATCTGGTGGCGGGCGGTCCGGTGTTCCTGTTGATGGTCGGGCGCCCTCTGTTGAACAAGTTACTGCGGATCAAGACTGTCTGATTCGTCTTGCCGTTGGGCAGACGTCAGTTCCTTCCATAACGCTTCGGCCCCCTCGAAGTCCGTGCCGTCTTCCGGCGACATTGCATCAACGTCATAACGGCTCAGGCATCCCTCGCCAAGGGTCGGCGGGGCTTTGGATGTGGCTTTGTCGAGGGGGTCGGTCATGGTGATTGCGCCTGTCTTGCCGGAGAAGCTTCACTGTTCGCAGACAATCGTGTTGCGGTAAGCCGCTGAACTTCAGCGGCTCACCCAAACCGATTAATCAAATACAACAGTCTTGTTGTCATGCACCAGCACGCGGTCTTCCAGGTGAGCGCGCAGGCCGCGAGCGAGCACCATCTTTTCCACGTCGCGACCGAAACGCACCATGTTTTCGATGCTGTCGCGATGGCTGACGCGCACCACGTCCTGCTCGATGATCGGACCGGCGTCCAGTTCTTCAGTGACATAGTGGCAAGTTGCGCCGATGAGTTTCACGCCACGCAGCGAGGCTTGGTGATACGGCTTGGCGCCGACAAACGAAGGCAGGAAGCTGTGGTGAATGTTAATGACCTGGTGCGCGTACTCCCGGCACAGTTGCGGCGGGAGGATCTGCATGTAACGCGCCAGCACAACAACGTCGGCTTCGTGGTGTTTGACCAGACGCGAGACTTCGGCGAACGCAGGCTCTTTGTCTTGGGGATCAACCGGTACGTGGTAATAAGGAATGTTGTGCCACTCGACCATGCTGCGCAGGTCCTGGTGGTTGGATATCACGCAGGCGATTTCGCAGTCCAGTTCGTCGCTGTGCCAGCGGTGCAACAGGTCAGCCAGGCAATGGGACTCCCGGCTTGCCATGAGCACGACGCGCTTTTTCTGCGCGGAATCAGTAATGCGCCAGTCCATCGAAAACTCTTCGGCGATGGGCGCAAAGGCTTCACGGAAACCTTCGAGGTCGAAAGGCAGGGTGTCCGCGCGCATTTCATGACGCATGAAAAACCAGCCGCTGAGATTGTCAGAGTGATGGCTCGCTTCGGTAATCCAGCCGCTGTACGACGCCAGAAAGTTACTGACCTTGGCAACGATACCGACACGGTCCGGGCAAGCAATCACCAGACGAAAAGTGCGCATGTGAAAAACTCCAGAACTTCGCAAAGGCCGCCATTCTAGCGATTACCTGAGGACTGTGCAGTACCCGTATGCTGCTCATTTCAGGCGGCAAAAAAGCGCACCCGGCGGGATTAATGCGCAAGTGCCGGATCGGGTCATCGGCGACGGAAACTCGACGCCAGACACTTCACTAAAAACGGCACGGTGATTGGCGTTCTATAACGCAACATGTGTATCTAAATCGAGGGTATGTCTGCGGCTATTTCAAAATGCTACGGATAAAACTTTTCTTAAATGTTTACTTGCGCAAATACTCTGATTATTATGCGCCATCGCATCATGTCCATCACAACATAGGTAACCCCCATGTCACTGATCAACGAATACCGCGCAACAGAAGAAGCTATCAAAGAACTGCAAGCCCGCCTGCAAAACCTGCAACAAGACGACAAACTGCAGAAAGAACTTGAGTTCGAAGGCAAACTGCGCACGTTGATGGGCGAATATCAAAAGTCCCTGCGCGACATCATCGCGCTGTTGGATCCAGAGTCCAAAATGAAGGCGCCACGTGGCGCTGCTGTAAAGCCGGTCGGCACCAAGCGCGCTCGCAAGGTCAAGCAATACAAGAACCCGCACAACGGTGAAATCATCGAAACCAAAGGCGGCAATCACAAGACGCTGAAAGAGTGGAAAGCCAAGTGGGGCGGCGACGAGGTTGAAGGCTGGGCAACTCTGCTGGGTTAATTCCCGGGTTTAGAGTCAGCCGTCGTGCAGAGATGTTCGACCCAAAAAGACGCCAGCTTACGCTGGCGTTTTTTATTGGCCGACAATTGCCCCGCGGCTTAAAGCCCCAGGCGCTGTTTCAACACCAGCGAGTATTCCTGCCACTGGGCGAGCACCTTGAGTTGCTCGGGTGTGGCGTTCAGCGAGCGTTCGACCAGCGCACGGCTGAACGCCTTGAGCGTATTGGGCGCGCCGGCCTGAGGATCGCTCAGGCGCAACTGACAAAACGCCAACCAGCGCTGTTGCTCTGCAACACTCAGGGTTTCGGCAAAGTTGCGGGCGCGGTACCGGAATAACAACTCAGGCAGCCGGGGATCATCGAACGGCCAGACATCGGTAGCCAGTTGCTGCGGCTCTGCAATTCGCACCTGCTCGCAGAGACGACGGTCCCGATCATTGATGAAGCCATCGTATAACTGCTGCTCCGGATCCTCACTGGTGGCGAAGTTGTCGTTGGCGTACACGCTTTTCAACTTGTCCTGCCAGTTCGTCTGCCCTTCGTTCAATGCGGCGACGCGCATTTTATAAACACTCATGTCCAGTTGCAGACGCTGGCGGTCCTCCTCCCGGAGCACACTCAGCGGGGCAATGACCGGGCATTTATTAACATGCAGCAATTTGAGCGGGACCGGTAACTGGCCTTCGAGCAGATCTTCGCGACGGGTATATAGACGCTGACGCAAGGTCTCGCCGTCTTCGTCCAGCAACGGGCTGTGGTCATGGAACAGGTCACAGACAATCAATGCGTTCCGGTTGACCGGATGCCAGGCCAGCGGGAGTACGACGCTCACGTAACTTCGGGCCGCGGAGAACCGACCCGATATATGCACAAGCGGCTGCATCAATCGAATCTGATCCTGCACCTTGTGCTTGAAGCGCAATTCAAAAAGGTAATCGTAAAGTTTGGGTTGCTTATCGCGGACCAGACGCGCCAGCGCGATGGTTGCGCGGACATCGGAGAGCGCGTCGTGGGCATGGCCATGATCAATGCCGTTGGCCGCCGTCAGCCGCTCGAGCTTCAGCGTGACCCGTCCCTCTTCTTCCGGCCAGACAATGCCCTCCGGACGCAACGCATAAGCCGTGCGCACCACGTCGATCAGATCCCAGCGGCTGTTACCGCCCTGCCATTCGCGGGCGTAGGGATCGAAGAAGTTTCGGTAAAAACTGTAGCGGGTCATCTCATCGTCGAAACGCAACGTGTTGTAACCCGCGCTGCAGGTGCCGGCGAGAGACATCTGCGCGTGCAATCGCGTCATGAAATCTGCTTCACACAGCCCCTTTTCCGCGAGCCGGTCAGGCGTGATGCCTGTTACCAGACACGCCGCCGGATGGGGCAGGATGTCATCGCCGGGCTGGCAATAGAGGTTGATCGGTTCGCCGATCTCGTTGAGCTGATCGTCCGTACGAATGCCCGCCACTTGCAGCGGGCGGTCGTTGCGTGGATTGATCCCGGTGGTTTCGTAGTCGTACCAGAAGATGCTGGAAGTCACGGGCTGATCCTGAACAAAAGACCGGGCGAGTTTAACAGATGCCCTTGCGCGTCTGATGCCAGCGAATACACCCTACGACCCGGGATACTGCGACACAGTTTGTGCGAAAGTGTCGGCCGTCGATGGGCAGCAAGTTGTAACAGGACCCTTCCCACATAGTGTCCAGAATCATCCTGTTGCTTAGCGACTCAGGCGTGGCTAGCATCAAACCTCTTTCACCGGCGTACCTTTCCTTATGTCCCTTTCCCATGCAGAGCCAGGATGTGCTGCACCGCTTGCCCTGCTGGACACTCGTGTGCGCATGGAAACGCCCGAAGGTATAGACCTCATCCTGCGCCCCGCCGGCTTACTGTCCCGTTCAATTGCTTTCGGCATCGACCTGATGATTCGTGGCGTATTGCTGGGTGCGCTGTTTTTTGTGCTGGGCACACTGGGCGACTTCGGCACCGGGTTGTTCATGCTCGCGCTGTTTATCGGGACCTGGGGCTATATGGTGCTCTTCGAGGTGCTGCACCAAGGACGCACGCCGGGGAAACAGATCATGGGGCTGCGGGTCATTCACGATGACGGCACGCCGATTGGCTGGTCGGCCTCAGTGCTGCGCAACCTGCTGCGCTTTGTCGACATGTTGCCGTTCGGCTACTGCGTTGGCGCGTTTACCTGTTTGCAGCACCCGCTGTTCAAGCGGCTTGGGGATCTCGCCGCCGGCACGCTGGTCATCTATCGGGATCTTCCCCCGCAGCGGCCGCCACTGGCTGAAGCCACCGCGATCAATCCGCCGCTGCCCCTCTTGCTGGAGGAGCAGCGCGCCATACAGGCCTTTGCCGAGCGGCAAAACACACTTTCTCCGGCGAGGGCTCAGGAACTCGCCGCCATCGTCACGCAGCCCTTGCAGTTGTCTGCATCGCCAGACCCGCACTCTCCGGTCCGGCAATTGAATGGCATAGCCCGCAGCCTGGCCGGTTCGTCATGAAGCAGAGCCTGTTCGAACAACGTCATGCAGAAGACTGGCAGCGTTTTGCAACGCGTCTTGAGGCGCTGGAAGGGAACCGCGGTAAAAGCGAATCCTGCGCGGGCTTCAGCCGCGAATACCGTCAGATCTGCCAACACCTTGCGCTGGCGATTGACCGTGGGTACGCCAGTCATCTGGTCGAGCAACTGCAACAGCTTGCGATGCGCGGCCACCAGCAGTTGTATCGCCACCGAAGCCAGTTCACTGCACAATTGTTGAGCTTTGTGCTGGCAGACTTTCCACGGCTGGTGCGTGCTGAATGGCGATGGGTCGCCCTCGCCGGCCTGCTGTTTTTTGGCAGCCTGACGCTCATGGCGCTGCTGGTCTACGGCTATCCGGACTTGGTGTACAGCGTCGTCAGCCCCGCCGATGTCGCCGACATGCACGCGATGTACGAGCCCGCCGCACGGCGCATCGGGCAGACGACCGAGCGCGCATCGAGCACTGACTGGCTGATGTTCGGCTACTACGTCATGCACAACGTCGGCATTGCTTTCCAGACCTTCGCCAGCGGCCTGTTCTTCGGTGTCGGCAGTCTGTTTTTTCTGTTCTTCAACGGGCTGATGATTGGCGCGGTTGCGGGCCATCTCACTGACGCAGGCATGGGCGCAACCTTCTGGCCGTTCGTGGTCGGGCACAGCGCCTTCGAGCTGACCGGCATCATGCTGGCGGGTGCGGCGGGGCTGAAGCTCGGTTGGGCGCTGGTTGCTCCCGGTAGACTGCGTCGAGGCGAAGCGCTTCGCCGCGCTGCACAGATCAGCGTGCGACTGATTGCCGGGGTCATGATCTTCCTGCTCATGGCTGCATTCATTGAAGCGTACTGGTCTTCGATGAGCTGGCCGCCAGCCACGGCCAAATATGGGGTCGGCGCTTCGTTGTGGCTGCTGGTCGGCGCCTACCTCACTCTTGCCGGACGCACGCCCCATGCGCCTGACTGACGCCAGCGTTGTCATACGCCCACGTACGAACTGGGAGGCCATCGACCTGGGCGTTCTCCTGGCGCAACGGCACCGCGCCTTGCTGATGACCAGTTGGGCGATCGTCACCTTGCCTATCTTCGCGCTCTTGACCCTGCTGCTGTGGGATTACCCGTCAGTGGCAGTGCTTGTGTTCTGGTGGCTGAAGCCAGCCTACGAACGGCTGCCGCTGCTGATTCTGTCCCAGGCGCTGTTCGGCCCGGCACCTTCGCTCAGGCAGGCACTGAAAAGCCTTCCGTCCGCACTCAAACCGCAGCTGATAGCGACCCTGACCTGGCGGCGTCTGAGTCTTAGCCGCAGCTTCTACCAGCCGGTGCAGCAATTAGAGGGGCTAGACGGGCTGCCTCGCGCGCAACGGATCGCCGTGCTTGGCCAGAAGGATTCCCGGGCGGCGCGTCTGCTGACCGCGCTGGGCAGCACCCTTGAAATGACCTTCTGGATCGGCCTGATGGTGCTGTTCTACGCCATGATTCCGCCGCAGATCGAAGCCGACTGGTCATGGCGCAGCCTGCTGGACATCGAGGGTGAGTGGAACTGGCTGGAGCATCTGACCAACGGGTTTTATGCCCTGGTGCTGATCGTGTGGGGGCCAGTGTATGTGTCGTGCGGGTTTGCGCTGTACCTCAATCGCCGAACCGCATTGGAGGCGTGGGACATCGAACTGGGTTTGCGCAAGCTGCGTCAGCGTGTGCTGGGCAGCGCACTGGCGTTGTTACTGGGGGGCGTCTTGGCGCTGGCGTTTCTGCCGTCTTCAGCCATGGCAGAGTCGACCGCAAACCAGTCGATGACAGATCAGTCGATGGCGGACGAAATCCCCAGCGAGTCGGGCAACAGCTGCCCGCTGCCGCCGCTGGACAACCCGCAGACTGACGAAGACGTTGCACCGCCCGACTCACCACGCCTGCTTAACCAGCCGCTGACCAGCCAGGCGTCGCAGAGCGCCATCGATGCCGTGCTTGAACAACCGCCGTTCAAAAATCCCAAACCAGTGTCCGGGTGGCGCATCGCCCAGCCCACTTACGATGCCAAGCATGACGCCAAGCATGATGCCAAGTCAGCCGAGACACCGAACTGGCTGGCGCAGCTGGTGGTCGGCGCGCTCAACGTGGGCAAGACCCTGTCGACGCTATTTGGCGCGTTGCTATGGACGCTGCTCGGCCTCACGGTTGGGTGGGTGATCTGGCGTTATCGGGCCTGGTTCGCCACCTTCGTAAGTAAAAGCCCACCCAAGGCACCTGCACCACAAGACATGCCTCACCAACTCTTTGGCTTACAAGTCCGCGCTGAAAGCCTGCCGGCGGATGTCGCCGATGCTGCGGAGAGGCTGTGGCAGCAGTCACCGCGCGAGGCATTGAGTCTGCTTTACCGCGCACTGCTGAGCCGCCTGTTGACCGATTACCACTTGCCGCTGAAAAGCGCAGACACCGAGGGCCAGATACTGGCGCGTATCGCCGAGCTCAAGCAGTCATCCCTCGATGACTTCAGCCATGAGCTGACGCGCCACTGGCAGAACCTCGCCTACGGTCACCAAGTGCCGCCGGATCAGGCGCGACAGACGCTGTGTTCAGGCTGGCGTAAGTTGTTCGCGCCGGGGGCAGGCGCATGAGCCGGCGGTGGATCATCGGGCTGGTCGCCGCGCTGATGCTGGTGAGCATCGTCATCGCCAGTGTGCCCGTGCTGAAGCGGCTCGAGCGTTATCAGGAAACTGTCGACCAGGGCCCTTCGCCTGAAGCGCTGGCCAACCCTTACCTCGCCGCTCAGACCTTCCTGCGTCAGCGAAACATTCAGGTGAAGACGGTTGAAACGCTCGCCACTCTCCCTGACATCCAAGACCAGCCGCAAACGCTCATGCTGCTGGATTTCCGCGAGAAGATGACGCCGTCCGAGGTAAAGCGCTTGCTGGCCTGGACCCGCTCAGGTGGCCGGCTTCTGTTTGTTGCCGAACAGTTGTGGGACCCAACCAAGGGAAGCAGCGGCGACCTGTTGCTGGATCAATTGCAGATTCATCAATTCCTCACCCAGGATCTGCAAGAGCAGGACCGCGAACGGCAACGCGAACAGCTCAAGCCGGTCATCCCGCTGAGCACGCCGGACATTCAAGGCCCAGAAACGCCATGGCCAGAATTGACCCGGATGTTCGTGCAAAACGAAAACGACCCCGCCTACATGAGCTTCGACCCCGCCTTCCACCTGGATGACCCCGAGGACCATGCACAGTCATGGGCCAACAGCGCTGACGCCACGCACTTGCTGCAAATGGTGTACGGCTCTGGATTGATCACCGTCGTCACCGACGCCGACCTCTGGAAAACCCACGCCATCGGCGAATACGATAATGCCTGGCTGCTCTGGTACCTGAGCCAGGACAGCACCGTGACGATGGTGCTGCGCACTGAACACGACAACCTGTTCGGGCTGCTCTGGAAATACTTCCCACAGGCCCTGCTCGCCCTGGCGCTGTGCCTGATCGCGACGCTGTGGCATGCAGGCATTCGCCATGGCCCGATGCTGCCAATCCTGTCGCGCGGCCGCCGTCAGCTCAGCGAACACCTGCGCGCAAGCGCCGACTTCATGCTCCGCCGCGAGGGTCAGCACGCCGCGTTGCGCGCCTTGCAGCAGGACATACTGCGCCGCGCCCGGCAACGGCATCCCGGTTTTGAAACCCTCGCCGTTACCGAGCAGTGGCAAACGCTGGCACGCATGACGCGTCAGTCCACCAGCAACATCGGCCAGGCGCTGCGACCCCGGCCGGAGCAGCGCCTGTCCAGCAGCGAATTCACCCGTCAGGTTGCCTACCTGCAAACCCTGAGAAATGCCTTATGAGCGGGCGCCTGGGACATCAACTCCAACACCATCGGCCCACGAATCCATCTTCAGGAAAGGCCATCTAAGCGTTTTACGCATCGGAAATCAGAAAGGCCGGTGATATCGTAAAACTGCGCCTGAGCTTTTCCTGCACGTTTGGCCCGATAGAGCGCCTCATCCGACTGCGCCAGAACGTCGGCAAAAGCACCGCCGGTCCAGATCGCCCCGCCCACGCTGCAACTGACGTTAATGACCTCGCCAGTGAGCGTCATCGGTTCCTCAAGTTTCGCTATCACCCGCTGAGCGGCGCGCTGAACGCTGGATAAGGACTCACCTGGGCGCAAGGCCAGGAGAAGCACGAATTCGTCGCCACCGTGACGCACGGCAATGTCCCCATCACGTACCGTGGCCAAAAGCCTCATCCCGACTTGCTGAAGCAGCGCATCACCCATGGCATGCCCGAAACGGTCGTTGACGGACTTGAATCCGTCCAGGTCCAGACACAGAACGCCGTAGCTAAGTCCGTCCCTCCATTCGCTGCGCACCGCCTCGACATATTTTTCCAGCGCCGCTCGGTTAGGCAGGCCGGTCACCCCATCTCGGTAGGCAATGCCTTCAACCATCGCCAACTGGCTTCTCTTCGACGTCAGACTGTCGACGAGGTGGCGGATCGCGACACTCAGTGTCTCTACTTCCCGCGAACCGTGGAGTAACGGAATACGCACATTGGCGCCCTCAGAAAGGCGAGCAGCGGCGTCGGCAATTTTGTTGACCGGCTTGGTGATCATGCCTGCTGCAAACCAGCCGATGACCGCAAAAGCGATGGAGAGGGCACTGCCCCAGGCAAAGATTTCACTGCGAACCTTCAGGGCTTCGGCAAACGCAACGGACACCGGTTGCCTGGCAATGACAGTCCAGCCCAGGCCGGGATAATCGCCAATTCCCACACTTTTGGCGGCGCCGGTCAGGTATTGGATACCGTCCGGCCAGGTTTCAACCGAGCCGCTTTTGCTGACCACCCGTGGGAGCTGGAGGCCAAGGGGTTTGCCAATCAGTTGCTTGGGCCCGAGCAACACTGTTCCGTCCTCGCCAATGACCAGGAACTCCAGACTCGGCAAGCGTTGCTGCAAAGGCTCCAGTAGCGTTCTCCCCACTTCATAGGCCCAATTCCAGGACAGGTGCGTGGCGAGAACACCTGCAAGCCGTCCGGTCTCATCCCGCACCGGCATACTGATGTCGACAAACTTCATGGCTTCCCCGGAGGGATTGGGAAGGAGTTTTGCGAGCATTACCGCATCATGAACATCGCCGACAAAGGTCTTTTCGAGACCATTGGCGAAAACGGGTCGCTTCGAAATGTTAACGCCCTCCAGCACGCTGTCGGTAGACGCGACCACCGTGCCGTGCGCATCGGTAAGACCGATCCAGGAATAACTGGGAAAGTTGTCGCTGAGGCTATTCAAAAGCTTGCGCGCCTGGCCGGCGCGTGCAGGGTCACGAAGCGCTTCCAGGTCACTGAGCACTGCAAGCTCTTTGGCACGGGCGCTCATGTCGTAGTCGAGACGATCTACCATCAAATACGCTGACTCGGTGAGCTGCAACCCGGTCTGCTCCTTCAGACTGGAAATCGAGGATTCACCGATGACGGCGCCAAATATGCAGCTCAGGACAAGCACGAGGATGGCCACGACGATAGCGACCTGCGCCCGTAAACTATGGAGAGAAGCAAGAATCATCGCGTTTACACCGTACCGGAGATCGGAAGGGCCGCCGTCCTTAGGCAGTCTTCTACACAGTATCGGCTGCAAACCGGGCTTCTGGAGGGGTGGCGGTGGAGGCTGATCGGCACGCCCATCGGTCGCGCTTCTGCCTACACCGTGCAATCAGTAAATTCGCGGCGGGTTCGAGTGATGCCGCGTGGTATTTCGGATTGCGTTGATAAAGTGCGATTACACTCTCAAAACCCGCTGAATTAGGTAAGCACCTGATCAATGACAGATAAAACAGATTCAACCGTCGGCACGGTTCGGGAATCGCTGAGCGATCAACCGACCGAGCCAGGCCACGCGGCCAATCACCTTCCCATCCCTGAACCCGCAGCCGTGGACCACAAGCACAGCGAGCCGGCCACCGCTTCGGGCAGCCATCCGGCGCAGCAGCGCCAGCGTGCGATTCACCTGGCGCAGGCGGTGCGGCACGAGTTGCAAAAAGCGGTCATCGGCCAGGACGCCGTCATTGATGATGTCCTGACGGCGCTGATCGGCGGTGGCCATGTGTTGTTGGAAGGCGTGCCCGGGCTGGGCAAGACGCTGCTGGTGCGGGCGCTCGCCCGGTGTTTCGGCGGCGAGTTCGCGCGCATTCAGTTCACCCCCGACCTGATGCCCAGCGATGTCACCGGCCATGCCGTGTACGACATGCAGAGCGAACAGTTCAAGCTGCGCAAGGGGCCGCTGTTTACCCATCTGCTGCTCGCGGACGAGATCAACCGCGCACCGGCCAAGACTCAGGCCGCGCTGCTTGAGGCGATGCAGGAACGTCAGGTCACCCTGGAGGGCCGCGCGCTGCCCGTGCCGCAACCGTTCATGGTGCTCGCGACGCAGAACCCGATCGAGCAGGAAGGCACTTACCCACTGCCCGAAGCCGAGCTCGACCGCTTCATGCTCAAAGTGCGTATGGATTATCCCCAGGCTGATCAAGAGCTGGATATGGTCCGCCAGGTCACCCGTTCGACGCGCTCCGACATGCTCGACGTCCAGCCCCTGCGAACCTTGATGCAGGCAAAAGATGTGCTGGCGCTGCAACGCATCGCTGGCGATCTGCCGGTGGATGAACAGGTCCTTGATTACGCCGTGCGGCTGGCCCGCGCCACCCGCACCTGGCCGGGCCTGACACTCGGCGCAGGGCCGCGTGCGTCCATCGCACTGATTCGGGGAGCCCGTGCGCGGGCACTGTTGCGTGGCGGCGAGTTCGTGGTGCCCGACGACGTCAAAGGCTGTGCCCTGGCGGTGCTGTGTCATCGCGTGAGGCTTGCGCCGGAGCTGGACATCGAAGGGTTGTCGGTGGATCAAGTGCTCAAGCAATTGCTGGATCAGGTGGCAGCGCCGCGTCGATGAAGCAACTGCTCAAGCCGTCGACACGGATGCTCTGGTGGCTGGCCGTTCTGCTCGGCGTCTCGGTGCTGCTCGGTATTCTGCAGGCATTGGGACGAGGTCCCATTGCGCGGCTGGACGGCCTTTTCTGGACCCTGCTGTGGGGAATGGCTGCCCTTGCGGGGCTGGATGCGGCCTGGCTGTGGCGCCTGCCCTCCCCTCGAGTCAAGCGGCACTTGACCGGCAGTCTGGGAATGGGACGCTGGAGCGAGGTGCGGGTCGAGCTGGAACACGATTCACCCCGCGCGCTGCACATAACTCTTTTTGATCATGGCCCCTCAGAGCCGGACGCCCGCTATGAAACCGAAAGTCTGCCTCAGGACGTCGTGCTGCGCCCGCAACGCACGGCCCAGTTGACCTATCGACTGCGCCCGGCCAGTCGGGGGGATTTCACCTTCGAACGGACCGAGGTCCTCATGCGAAGCCCGTTGCGCCTGTGGTCATCCCGGCGCTATGTGCCCAACCATGACGTCGTGCGGGTGTACCCGGACTTCGCGCGTTTGCAGAACGGGCAACTGCTGGGCGTCGAGAACTGGCTCAGGCAGATCGGCATTCGCCAGCAACCGCGTCGGGGACTGGGCTTGGAATTTCATCAACTGCGTGAATTTCGTGAAGGCGACAGCCTGCGGCAGATCGACTGGAAGGCCACGGCCCGGCATCGTGCGCCCATTGCGCGGGAATATCAGGATGAGCGCGATCAGCAAATCCTGTTCATGCTCGACTGTGGCCGACGCATGCGCAGCCACGACGGGGAGCTGACCCACTTCGACCACGGGCTGAACGCTTGTCTGCTGCTGAGCTACGTGGCCTTGCGTCAGGGCGATGCGGTCGGTCTTTCCACCTTCGCGGGCGCACAGGACCGACATCTGCCGCCCGCCAAAGGCGCCAGCCAGCTGAACGTGCTGTTGAATCACCTCTACAACGTCCACGCGACCCAGCGCCCCGCCGATTACGCGGTGGCGATGCGAAACATCCTCGCGCGGCAGAAGCGCCGGGCGTTGGTGGTGTTGATCACCAACCTGCGGGACGAGGATGACGAGCAGTTACTGGAAGCGGTAAAACAGCTGAGTCGCCATCACCGGGTGCTGATTGCCAGCCTGCGGGAGGCCGTGCTGGACGATCTTCGTCAAACGCCGGTGCAGATCTGGCAACAGGCCGTTGACTATTGTGGAACGGTCGACCTGCTCAACGCACGCAGCGGACTGCACGAGCGTTTGATCGCCCATGGAATCCCTGTGCTGGATGTGCGCCCCAGGGAGTTGGGGCCAGAGCTGGTGAGCCGATACATGAGCTGGAAAAAAGCCGGCGCCCTGTAGGGCGACTGGCTTCAGGCGGACGCTTCCAGCGGATAGAAACTGAAGTAGTGCTGCAAGGCCTGAATGAGAACGAAGTATTCCGCAGGCGCCGCTTGCAGGCGGAAGCCGGAATCGAAGATGCGCGGGGTTTCGTCCTCATGACACCACAGACAGCTGGCGTCGATATCGATGTTGTAGAGGCCGTTCTTGCCGTCGGGCACTTTAAGGCGCAGCTGAAAATCGGCCCCCACCAGAATGGGCAGATCGCTGATCAGCATCAAGCCCTGCTCTGACACGTTCCCCAGGCAACCCAACGGTTTATCGGTGTACCGGTTGAACACTTGCAGGTAGTAAGGCAGTTGGTGACGTTCTATTCGTCTTTCATTAAGCATTCGGACACTCGCCCTGAGATGACCATTGAGCATGGCCGCGCTAGTGCTTTGGGATTCGGTTGCACGGAACTGCCAGACCCGTATTGCCAGAATCCATCAGTGGAAAAACCGATGACGACATCTGACTCATTCGGCACTGGCAAAAGTCACTGATCCACGTGGCCAGTCGGCGCTAATCACGCTTATCGCCCTGGCTTTCGGATCAGTGGCGCTGCCGCCTTCGTCAAAACACTTAGGTCCCTACTCATCCCAGCCTAGCTCAGGTTTGGGCGATATCCACTCGCGAACGTGACCGCATATCCACTCGGGTGTATCTAGCGTGAAGCAGCGCGCGGTGTGGCGGGCGGGGCCAGGTTGTCATGGCCCAGCTGATGCAGGGTGTCCAGGCGGGCCTTGGCACGGAACGCATACTCGCTTTCCGGGAACTGGATGATGATGTACTGGTAGGTCTGCACCGCATCCATGTAGAACTTCTGGCGCTCCAGGCACTGACCACGCAACATCGACACTTCGGGCTGCACGTAGCGACGCGAACGGCTCTCCCGATCGACTTTCGACAGGTTGTACATCACCGCGTCACAGTCGCCCTGGGCGTAGGCGCGGTTGGCATTGTTCAAATGGCTGTTCATTGCCCAGCGGGTGCAACCACCCAAGGCAAGCAGCGCTACTAATATCATCACGATTCGCATGAGAGTCTCCTGTGCTCAGCCCTTGTATCGGCGTATTCCGGGATTTCTTCAAGGCCGATTTGAGCCCCGCCGGCCTGCCGATTGCCCAGCGATATGGGGGTCAGGTAGTGCAAAGGAACAATGACTACAGAGCAATACAGTAGTAGCCTCTCGCTGCGCTTCATTTAAGGAGTTTGTGCATGACCGTTCGCCGCACCAAAATCGTAGCCACACTGGGCCCTGCCAGTAATTCGCCAGAAGTCATCGAGAAGCTGATTCTTGCTGGCCTGGACGTCGCCCGCCTGAACTTCTCCCACGGCACGCCCGACGAGCACAAGGCTCGCGCGAAGCTGATCCGCGACATCGCCGCCAAGAACGGCCGGTTCGTCGCGTTGCTGGGTGACCTTCAAGGCCCGAAAATCCGCATCGCCAAATTCGTCAACAAGAAGATCGAGCTGAAGGTAGGTGACAAGTTCATCTTCTCCACCAGCCATCCTCTGACCGACGGCAACCAGGACATCGTGGGTATCGATTACCCCGATCTGGTCAAGGACTGCGGCGTCGGCGACGAGCTGCTGCTGGACGATGGGCGTGTGGTCATGCGCGTCGACACGCAAACCGCCGATGCACTGCATTGCACCGTGACCATCGGCGGCCCGCTGTCGGATCACAAAGGCATAAACCGTCGCGGCGGCGGCCTCACAGCTCCGGCGCTGACCGAGAAAGACAAGCAGGACATCAAACTCGCTGCCGAAATGGACCTGGACTACCTGGCCGTCTCGTTCCCGCGTGATGCGGCCGACATGGAATACGCGCGCAAGCTGCGTGACGAGTCCGGCGGCACGGCCTGGCTGGTGGCGAAGATCGAACGCGCCGAAGCCGTCGCCAACGACGAAACCCTCGATGCGCTGATCCGCGCCAGTGACGCGGTCATGGTTGCCCGTGGCGACCTGGGCGTGGAAATCGGCGATGCCGAGCTGGTGGGCGTCCAGAAGAAAATCATCCTGCACGCACGTCGCCATAACAAGGCGGTGATCGTTGCTACGCAGATGATGGAATCGATGATTTCCAGCCCGATGCCAACCCGCGCTGAAGTGTCCGACGTGGCCAACGCCGTGCTCGACTACACCGACGCCGTGATGCTGTCCGCTGAAAGTGCCGCTGGCTCTTATCCTGTTGAAGCCGTTGAGGCGATGGCGCGCATCTGCGTCGGCGCTGAACGTCATCCGACCGGCAAGACCTCCAGCCACCGCGTCGGTCACTCCTTCACCCGTTGTGACGAAAGCATCGCGCTGGCCGCCATGTACACCGCCAACCACTTCCCTGGCGTGAAAGCGATCATCGCGCTGACCGAAAGCGGCTACACCCCGCTGATCATGTCGCGGATTCGTTCCTCGGTACCGATCTACGCGTTCTCCCCGCACCGCGGCACCCAGGCGCGCGCGGCGATGTTCCGTGGCGTTTACACCATTCCGTTCGACCCGGCGGCATTGCCGCCAGGTCAGGTCAGCCAGTCGGCTGTGGACGAACTGGTCAAGCGCGGTCTGGTTGAGCAAGGCGACTGGGTCATCCTGACCAAGGGCGACAGCTATCACACCATCGGCGGCACCAACGGCATGAAGATCCTGCACGTCGGCGACCCAATGGTTTAAGCGGCACCGCAACACCAAAAAGCCCCGCCTCGTGAGAGTGCGGGGCTTTTTTATTGCTGTCGTGATAGTCGCTCACTGATACGCCGGCGCGCTGTGAGCACTAGCAGAATTATTTTTTTTACTGCCAGCGTTCATGGGCATGAACAACGTCCCATGCAGCAATCAAGTGGCGCTCAGGGTTTATTTGGTCTGTGACACGCATAGACTTTTGAGTGCACCCCCTCA
This sequence comes from Pseudomonas sp. KU26590, assembly GCF_026153515.1. Classification (NCBI taxonomy): domain Bacteria; kingdom Pseudomonadati; phylum Pseudomonadota; class Gammaproteobacteria; order Pseudomonadales; family Pseudomonadaceae; genus Pseudomonas; species Pseudomonas sp. KU26590. The sequence goes on along the minus strand of NZ_CP110644.1, from coordinate 1,559,307 downwards.
ACCTGGCATTGAACCTCTTCGCATTTAATCTCAAAGGATTTAAACGGAATTTGTGAGTTGTGCGCGGACACAGGGCGCGTGGATCCAACCGTCCGAAATTGCGGACGGAATACAATGTTCCTGCCCGAGAAATCAATAGACCGAGTATCGACAACGAGTTCCAACGTGAATTTGTCACCTTTGGTCACTGAAGGAGCTGAATACTTATGCTCGAAATAAGGGATTGCGAAGAGTGGGTCCTCCCTAAGGGGCACCACTGTCAAGTCATCACCTTCTGAGGGGGATGAATCCTTATCCAAGGCATAAGGGATTTTGAGGAGTAGGTCCTCCTCCTCTTGAGGATTGAGCATCATCCAGACATGGGGATTAGCCAAACTAGAATCATCTGACAATAGATACTGGTATGTCACTTTTATAACTATTATTCCGCTCGATGCCCCATCGAAATTTTCAGTACTTAGCGCCCAATCGATATTTGAGCTGCCAAGCTGTATCGGACAAACAAACTGGTTTTTATTTTCCATAACATCGATTCTCCTTAGTAAAACTTGAGGTGCCAAACAAGCCGCGCCTGGCGCTCACTATAGTCACTCATCGCTTACTTGCGATTCACGAAGAACAATTCGCCCCCCACGCCGACCAATGGTCGAATATTTAAGAAATAGTGACAATGCCGAAATAAGAGATCAGTTATTAATTGCGTCGTGAACTATCAATCCCCTCAAACCGTCATGCTTTCTTGATGAAGGCATCAGCAGGCGCTTGGCCTCTGGGCAGCCTGTACACGAACTGGTCAAGCGCGGTCTGGTTGAGCAAAAGTCAGTTCAGACACGCGCTTTCGACTGTCATTTATGCCAGTAGATTCGGCACAGGCACAGGCCTACAGTCAAGTTTTCAAAACGCCATCGGAAGGGGAAATCAAATGAACAAGGACGCACTTGTCAGTGGAGGGCCGGATCCGGACTTTGGTACTGATGGACTGGCCAACTTACCGGCTTCCATGGGATATGCAGGCAATTTGACGTGGGCGCCTGGGATTAGCCCATCGGTTGCGGGCTCTTCAAGTACTGAAGAAGGGAAGTTTCTTGTAACGCGCTTGCTGAACACTGGCACCGTTGACGCCAGCTTCGGCAAAAACGGCGTTATTCAAGATCAGGTCATGGCGCAACAGAGATCTGTGGCAATCGGCGCTTTCGAGGTCGAACAGGATAAGACGTTAATTGTGGTGACCACCACGACCCTTGGTAGCCCGATTATTCCCTGTGCAACGCGATACTCACACGACGGCACCCTGGACCCGGACTATGGACAAGGCGGCATCATGCAGCTCCCTTATCCTGGCACCCTAAGCAACGACGGAATACCGGATAACGACCCTATGCCGGATGTTGAAGGCCAACGTTATTCACTCCCGTCACCCATGCGAACCGGATTAACACCCTCTGGCAAGCTCATAGTCGGTTGGTGGTACTCCGTCGAGAAAAGAACGGTTATTTACCGGATTAATGACACCGGCCAACTGGACACTTCCTTCAATGAGGTGGGCTACGTGCATTACCCTGAGGCGCTGGGGTCCAGCTCACTGGGTGCGTTATTAGTCTTGGCGTCGGGAAAGGTCTTGGCCGTCGGCGAGCATAGAAGTGAATCCGGCGACTTCTATCCGTTTTTGGTCAGGTACACCGACACGGGGGCATTGGATGTTGGATTTGGAAATGGCGGAAGCGGTTTCATAGAACTTCCACTGCAGGACTATGCCGGTTTTCGTGTGAGCGCCTGCGTTGAAACAACGGAGGGGAACCTGATTATTTGCGGTCGGGGTGCAAACGGCAATGCAGCGCTTATTGGTCTTGATAAGGACGGTAGAATTGATGAGTCGTTTAACCCCGACCCAGTCCCCGATCTGTTCCAATGGCTCAGTGCAGCGTACGACGGAGACAAACTCGTCGCCGCAGGGCATACGTCTAACCCCCGCTACCTCATTGTCGCGCGCTACAACACGGATGGCTCTCTCGATCGTGCCTTCGGGACCGATTCAGGCTGGGTACGCCTCGACTACCCCGGCATACCCGAGTCTTCAACTCCGTATGACGTAAAAGCCGTCGATGAAAGGATTCTGGTAGCCGGCGGCAGCTTCGTCACGCGTATTCTCGCCTGAGCGAATGGTGTGACGAGCCGGCAAACGGTTGGCGGACTTCAGCCTCTCTCGACAAACTCGTCAGAGAGCACCTGACCACGGGGCAACCCCGTGATAAACAGCCGTTTCGAAAACGCCTCGACGCTGACAGGCGACCCGCACACCAGCGCGATGGTCTGGCGTGATGTCACGCGCAATCCGCCCAGCACAGCCGCAAAGGCTGACAGTTCGATCGACTCCACGTAAAGATTTGAGTGCCGGGCCGCCAGCTCGCTCAAGGCGTCCGTCAGGTAATGCTCCTGAGCATCGCGCGCCAGATGCAGGACGCGAATGTCTCCCTGATGATCCTGCCGCAACGCTTCGCGCAGCACTCCCCACAACGGCGCTAATCCGGTACCCGCCGCCAACAGCCATAACGGCCGGTCCTGCCAGTCGGGGTCGTAACGCAGCGCGCTGCCCTGCAGTTCGCCGAGGCGGACCGGATCGCCGTTTTTCAGCGTACGCGCCACATCAGTGAAAGCGCCCGGGCGCTGGCAATCGATATGAAACTCCAAAAAGGGATCGTCCCCTGGCACGCTCGCCAACGAGTAAGGTCGCGCTACGCCGCTCTCGGTCCACAGCACCAGATGCTGGCCGACGCGATAGCGCAACGATCGTTCGGGGTCTAGTCGCAGGCGCAGCACCGACGGACTCAGCCAGTCCGCACCGACGACGGTCGCTGGCAGGCCATCGCGCAACGGGTCGAAGACTTCCACCGTCAGATCGCCAACCACCTGACACTGGCACGACAGCCGCCAGCCCTGGCCGCGCCTCGCCGGGTCCAGTGCTTCAGGTTGTGCATCCAGAGGCTCACCGCTGACGCAGCGCACCATGCAGGCATGGCAACTGCCGGCACGGCAGCTGTAGGGGACGGACAGACCGGCGTCGTTCAAGGCGTCGAGCAAATGAGTCCCGGGTGCAACCGACCATTTCCGGTCGCCGACTTGCAACTCAGGCATCGGCGTAATCCCAGGCGCCGTGGCAGCGATTGCGGCCTTGGTGCTTGGCGCGATACAGCGACTGATCGGCACGCTGTAAAGCGCGGTCCATGCGGTCACCGCGCTCAATGATAGCCATGCCGATCGACAGGCTCAGATCCAGCTCTGGAAATTCAGGCAGCGTGACGTGGGTGAAGGCCAGGCGGATGCGTTCGCAGCAGTCGATCAGTTGAGCGCGGGTACAGCGCGGAATGAGCAACACGAACTCTTCACCGCCATAGCGGGCCAGAATGTCATCGGCCCGCAGGCACTGAGCGGCGGTTTGGCCAAAGATCTGCAGCACCCGGTCGCCCGCAGCATGACCATGAAGATCGTTGACTCGCTTGAAGTGGTCCAGGTCGATCAGCGCCAGGCCTGCGGTGTAGTTGCCGTTCATAAGCTCGAGTTCGCGGGTGGCGATGCGCAGGAAGTGCCGGCGGTTATAGAGGTTGGTGAGCTCGTCGGTGGACGCCAGCTCTTCGAGCTGCAACATCATGCCGCGCAAGGTTTCCTGATGCGCCTGCAGGGTGATCCGGCGCTGGTGCATGCGGTTGCGCGAGTTCTGGACGAAGCGCGCGAACAGGCACAGCCAGGAGAAAATGATGAACAGCGCGCAGGTCTGCAGCGCGGCGAGCCCCGGATCGTCGAGATGGCCGTGCGCGGCATCCCACAGGTTCAGCCCTATGAAACCCAGCAAGGCGAGCACTGAGCAGCGGAGGAAGACTTTCGGCCTCAAGTGAAAGAGACCGAACAGCAAGACCAGCACATAGAACACCAGAAACGTGCCTCGGGCCGAATCCATATGGGCGAGCACAAACGTCTGCCAGGCCAGTCCCATCAGCACTTGAAATTCGGTCAGGCTGGGATCTTTGAAACGCTGGTTGTAGCCGCAGAAGAACACCAGGCTCAGCACGGCCTGCATCAGAAGCACAGACACACTGGCGAGCCAGACGCCAAAAAAAGTCGCGTGATAGTAGCCGGTGCAATACGCAACCATGACGAGCACGATCAGTAGCACGTAGGTGCCGGTTGCCAGGCCAAAACGCTTTAGGCGCAAGCGTTGGATAGATCCGTCTAAAAGAGGCTGGTTGGTCATCGTGTAGGGTTTCGTCCTGTCCGGCCACAGGGGCCTGCTTCGCGCCGCTGGTCGAAGATGTTCAGCGAACGCTTCGATCATCCGGGAAGAGTGCCAATGTAGAGGAAACGGCGCGTTTCGCCAACGCGCCCGTCGCCCGACGCGAAGATACTTCCGTTTGAGTGTAAGGAATCTGGTACGACTCGACGCGACCGTGTCCGGTTGGGGGCGACTTCCCTACGAAACATCACGTTAAACCTCGTGACGTACCCAATATATATTTATGCCAACGCGGACGACTCATACGCGTAACCTCAGGTTGCACCCAACAACCACGGAAGGTTACCCATGCGAATCGAATTCAAAGATGACGCCAAATGGCTGAGCAAATTCAAGATTGACGTCACGTCCAACTCGAACAAGCTTTACAACAATGGCAATCAGCAAGTCAAAGTCACGGTCAGCCTGACACCGATCAAAGGCCAGGAAATTACCAATCAACAGATGGACAGCATCTGGATCTTCCTGATAAAGGACGGCAGCGACTATCGCGATCTGGGCGGTGGCTTCGGCCAAGGTGCCGGGCGTTCAGAATGGGCGAATAACAATAACGCCGAGCCGGAAGATTTTTTCAGGGTATCGCTCAAAAAGAATACACAGTTTGAATACTACGCCGCGTCGGGTTTTGCGCCTCACAATCTGCTTGAATCCGCAGCGCGGAGCCGGGATTTCTATATCTCCACACTGGCCCATGGTGGCGAACGTTACAAGATTTATGCGGCAATCATGAAAGAAGAGGGGGTTCAGTACGCTACCAGCACGTCACGTTTCAACTCGCATGTAGAACTGGAGACCGTCAGCTCCCCGCGCCGCAGACGCACCGACTTTACGCTGGAGCGAGTCCATGCTTTCGAAGGCTCCACCGACAACGAGAAGACCGCCGTAGACATCGACGTCTATTACTTGCAGTTTGCGGAGCGGACGTTGCGGATTGTCCACGCCGTCCCGCTGGATGGCGACCAGAGCACTTATTATTACGAAGACTGGAAAAGCGCCGACCCGCTTTTTTCACTCACCGGCATCCACTACAACGAAACCCAGTTTCACTATGGATTCAAACCTGGAGCTGCACGAGACTTCAGCTATCAAAATGTTTCCGTCGCAATAAACAGTCGTCCCGGGGCGATGAGCTTTTTACGCATGGAGCTGATCGGTCCTGCCGGTTTGGCGCCCGACGCCCCGGCGTACGGTCCTAAGCGCTGGATAGTGTTTGACCAATTTGGTAATTGGCACGGCATTGAAATGACCCAAAAGAATTCGGGCAACGAGATAGATTTCATCATGCATGACATGTAAGTCGAACTTGCGCCAGCGCGTCATATCGCCCCTCTTGACGCGCTTTTTTCACTTAATGGCTTACCACTAAAGAGAATTCGCATGTCCAGCATTCATACCCAAGCCAGCAACTTCATGGACTGTATAAAGACGGGTGTCGATGTCCGCACCGGACAATTCACTGTCGTTTTCAAACTGCCTCTATTGCCGGCCAACAATCTGGCCGGCCCCGCTCTCACGCCCACCCTCACTTTCGGTGTACTCGGCTCAACCCGCAACAAAGGGTTCGGACTGGGCTGGTCGCTGGACTTGAGCGAACTCGATCTGCAACAGGATGCGCCGTCGTTGCGCCTGTCGACGGGTGAACAGTTCGCCGTCGACCTGGACGACACCACTTTCACGCCGGGCACTGAGCTCAAGCTGTTCGACGCCAAACTCAAATCCATGGTGGTGACGTGCGAGCAGGAAGATGGGTTCCGCGTGGATCAGAAAAACGGTCAGACCGAAATACTCACCCGACAGCACGACAGCGCGCGCTACCTGACCACCGAGCTGCGAAGCCCGGAAGGCAATCGCGTATTCGTCGAATGGGCGCCTCATGGCAATGACGATTTCATCCTTGAAACGATCCGCGATGAAGCCCGGGTTCTGCTCGAGGTGAAAACCGATGGAGCCGAAGTCGTATTTTCGGTGCCGGGACGCGAGGACGAGACGGTGCGCCTGCAACTGGCCAACGACAAACTGAGTGACATCTACCTGCCTGGAATCGAGACGCCCTTCTCCATTGTCTACGACCATCATGCCCTCGACGCCCAGAACCACCTTCTGCTGCCAACCCGCCTTTCCAGCCCGTTGGGCACGACCGATTCAGTGATCTGGGCCACCGGCGAAGAAGGCCATCGTCTGCCGCCCGGTGCACCCTTCGAGGTATTGCCCCGGGTTCTGGAGTGGACTCATTCAGCGGGAACGGACGCTACCGCGCTCACCCGCGCCTACGAATGGTCCGGCGCCCATAACTTCCTGGGGTTCGGCAGCGAACAGGCATTCGACTGGCAGCAAGGCCGCGACAACCTCTATCAAGTCGACCAGGATTACGAGTACGAAGTGGTTGAAACCCTGGCCGGCCCCCACGGTGACACACTTGCGACCCTCACCCGGACGTGGAACCGCTTCCACTTAATGACCCGCGAAGTAACACGCCGGGGCAGCGCCGAGAGCCGTATCGAAACCACTTTCGGCCTTGACCCCGAGGCCGACTGGGACGGCCAGCCCGCGTGGTACCAGCTGCCGCATCAGCAGACCGTCACCTACATCGACCATAGTCGCGCAGGTCTGCAACGCAGCGAGCAAACCGACTATCGCTACGACGTGTCGGGCAACCTCATATTCACCCGATCGCCCGCCGGTGTAGAAGAGCACAGCGAGTATTACCCCGCCGAAGGCATTCCCGCTTCGGCCGATGGCACCGGTTGTCCGCCCAACGCATTGGGCTTGGTCCGGCATCTGAAGAAGAAGACCATCAAACCTGCGCGCCTCGATGACGGCACTTACGGCGGCGCGCCCGTCATCTCCACCACCTACACCTACGAAGCGCTGGCCTCAAAGCTTGAAGGCGGACCCGCGTTTGTCGTGGTGAACAGCGAGACCGTTCGGGAAGAGAGCCATGGTCGCCTGCTGGAAACCACCACTCAGACCTACGCGACTGAACCGGGACCGCACTATGGGCGTCTCGACAGCAAAGTCACGACACTCAATGGCAAAGCCACCACGACGAGCTTCCGCTATGAGCTGAGCGAGGACGAGCTGGGTACGCACACCACTCTCACCGGTTTCGAGAACACCGAACTCGTGCGCGCGACTCAAAGCGGCGCCCGATCGCTCCTTACGGGAAGGCTCACACGGGAACGGAATCAGGCTGGCGTCGTCTCGCGTTACGCCTACGATGTGCTCGGTCGCGTGACGCTTGCGGTGACCGCCGATGACAGCCGCTACGAAGCCCGGCGCACTTCCACCTACCATGTGAACGATCAGAAAGCACACGATTGCAGGACCGGGAACGAGAATCCGCTGATGATCGAGCATCGTCATTCGACGGGTCAGCGTCGCCGCCAATGGCTCGATGGCGAGGGCCGCACTGTCCGCGTGGAGCTTGAAGACATCGACCACGCCCCTGACGTGTTCCGTGAAATTGCCTGCTGTGTGTTCGACGCCGAAGGCCGCACCGTCAGCGAAACGCAACAGGACTGGCTGCGCGATCCCGAGGATCCGGCGATCGTGACCGCACTCGGACTGACGACCCGGACGCACTACGATGACTGGGGCCAGGCAAGCCTGAGCATTACCCCCGATGGTGTCGAGAGTCATACCGAGCACAATCCGGTGAGCCTCACTGCCAACAGCTGGCAACAGGGTGGATCACTCAAGGGGCCAAGTACGCTCACGCAGCACAATGCGGCTGGCAGCGCGATCAAGGAACAGCTGCACGACGCCGACGGTGTGTTGATTCGGACCAAGGAATGGCAGCGGGACGGACTGGACCGTATTACCCGAACAACCCTCCGGGTACCTGGCGAGGCAGATCGCGTGACGTGCGTTGAGCTGGACGCATACGGGCGCATCGTCGAGCAGCGGCTGGCTGACGACACGGTCGTGAACTGGACCTTCGCCGCTCACAGCGATGACAACCACCCTGAGTCAATCGCCGTCACTGCGCCCCTCGTCACCCTGGCGTCTTGAGCACGGCATCCGAGCACCCGAAGTCATGAACGGGAAGCCTGCGGCAAATCGCAGGCTTCCCACTGGATGGGACATTTCGAAGGATCGAAAACATGAACAACGCCACGATAATCGGTCGTCAGACCTTCGACGGCCTGGGTCGTCAGCTGTCAGTCAGCGTCGGAGGCCATACCTCCCGCTTTCAATACCGCGTTGGGCAGCTACCGCCCTCCTCGACCAGGCTCGCCGACGGCAAGGAGGTCCGATTCACTTATGAGAAGGACCTGAACAATCACCTGCTCGGGGTCGAAGCCGATGGAGAGGCCCCGACGGAAATAACCCGGCATGCACAATTCGGGCACCCTTCGACGATCGCCGGTGAACTGGGCAGCCAGGCCTTTGCATTCAGCCCGGGAGGCCAGGCGACCAAAGACGGCTGGACTGTCGACGGGCAGACCCACACCACCGCATGGCGCTACTCGTTCAGCGGCCTGCTGCAAGGCTTTCACGATGCCAAGGGTATTGCTCATCGGCGCCAGTTCGATTCGTCTGGTCGAGTGAGCGCTACCCGCGTTGGCGAGGTGGACACCACCTATACCTATGACGCCCTGTCTCGACCGGCGACCGTCAGTGTGAGTGTCCCGGAAAGCGGCAGAGTCCTGACCACCGCGATTACCTACGACGCCGTTGGACGTGAGCACACGCGCACCTTCACGATCACGCAAACGGGCGAGGAGGAAAAAACCGACGTTCGAACGATCACCCAGACCCTTGCTTACACAGGACTGGACCAGATTGCTTCTCGAACCTGGGCCGAAGGCGCAGCGTGCAGCGAGGAGCGCTTCGAATACGATGTGCGCGACAGACTGGTGCGTTACCTCGCGGATGAGCACGCGGCGGCACCAGATCCCTACGGCAACCTCATCGTCGAGCAGGTGTTCACCTTCAATGCCTGTAACGGCCATGAGAAGGTGGTGAGCACCTACGCTGACGGGACCTGCGACGAAGCCCGTTTCACCTATGCCGTCGACGACCCTACCCGTCCGGTTAAAGTCACCCACACCCATCCGGCCTGGCCAGCAGAGGTCACGCTGGGTTATGACGCATGTGGTCGCGTGATCAACGACAGCCTTGGCCGCCACCTGCACTGGAACGCCCAGGGACGACTGACTGAAGTCCGTTCACCCTCAGGCACCTGCAAGTACCGCTACGACCCCAGTGGGCAACTCACTGACCGTGAAGTGGACGGCGTCCTGACCCGGGATTTCTACAGCGCCGATCAACTCACCCATCAATGTTGCGGCAAAGACAGCATCGAACTGATCTCCGACCTCAGCGCGTTGTTTGCCGTGAACAAAGTGACAGGAGGCATCCGCCAGACCCTCCTGCTTGGCACCGACGCACAAGGCAGCCTGCGCATTGAGGCCGGCAGCACAGTGCGCACACGGCGCTACACCGCCCACGGCGCCCAGGCATCAGACGTTGGCGACCTTGCATTCGGCTATACGGGCGAGCAGCTCGAACCCTTGTCTGGCCTTTGCATTCCGGGCGGCAATCGACCTTATGACCCGATACTAATGTGCTTTCTCGCACCTGACACCGACAGTCCGTTCGGGCCGGGCGGCATCAATCCATACGCATGGTGTGGCGGGGATCCGGTCAATCGTGTGGACCCTGACGGCCATAGCTGGGTGAACTACGCCATCGCCGGCGCCGGGCTGGCATTGGGGCTTGTCGCGGTGATTCCCGCGGTAATCGCTGCCTTGCCCGTGGCAGGTGCGTTGATCAGTTCCGGGGCAGCCCTGCTGACGACCGGGCAAATAGCGGGACTTGTCGGTGTGGCGCTGGACATCGTCGGCATGGCGACGGGCGTTGCCAGCCTGGCCCTGGAAGCGACCGGCGCTGACGGCGCCGCATCCGGCATTTTAGGCGGCGTTTCCATGGTCGCCAGCCTTGCCGGGGCAGGAATCGGCCTGAAACTGTTTACGCTGAAAAATGCAGGGAGCAGGCTCAAGGCAATGGACATCAAGCAGGGCTGGACCTTGCCCAAACCTGGTCGTCTTGGCAGTGGAGAGTTGCTTGCGCAACACACATCCAGAGGAGTGGACGTCGGTTTCATCGATACCTATCTGGGCAGCAACCGCGCCGCCCTCCTGACGCACGGAGATCTGAAACGCGCGCTGCTGATGGGGCCTGATGGTAAAACAATGCGAGCAGCCGACGTTGCAAGAGAGGTCATAGCCCCCCGACTCCAAGCGCTTGGCACTGGGGCTGATGACACCTTCGTGTTGCTGTCGTGCTGGGGCGGGAAGAACGGTGCTGCGCTGGAGATTGCCAAGGAGCTGGGCCGCCCCGTTCAAGGATTCACTGGGAAGGTGTTCGTCAAAGGCTTCGCCAATCTCCAATTGAACCCTAACGCGGCAAATATACCCACCCAAGCCACCTCCTACCTGGAGCGGATGCGTGCGACGGGCAACCCTTTCAAAGCCTTGAAGACCACTTACAAGGCGGCGAAATCCAATATTTATCACCCTGACGGCACAGTAGTCGCAGGTTGAATCGTGGACAGACTTGTCTGACATTATCTCGAGGGATTGGAACCATGACCCCTACTCTCATCATTGGTCGTCAGACCTTCGACGGCCTGGGTCGTCAGCTTTCGGTGGAAGCAGCGGGCTGTCTCACGCGCTTTCATTACGCGAAAGGACAACTTGCGCCGACGGCCAACACCTTGGCCGACGGCAAGCGCGTCGAATTCACCTACGAGCCGGAATTGAACAACCGTTTGCTCAGTGTCACCCCTCACGACCAGCCAGCGCAGACCATCGCCTATCACCCTTTGGGCATGCCCGCCTCGGCAAGCGGTGCGCTGGGCGCCGAGTCCTTCGGTTTTACCCCGTCCGGGCAGCCCGATCAGGACACGTGGACCGTTGGAGATGCCCGTCATGGGACCCGCTGGCATTATTCGCTGAACGGTTTGCTTCAAGGGTTCGATGACGCGATGGGCACGCCACATCGGCGCAGTTTCGACAGCCATGGCCGAGTTTCGGAAACACGGGTCGGTAATCTCGTTACCTGCTATCGCTACGACGCCCTTTCCCGCCTCGCTGAAATCTCCGTCAAGGATCAGCTCGACGCGGGAAAACTGACCACCGCACTGACGTACGACAGTCTGGGACGCGAGCACACGCGGACCTTCACCGCCGTGACGACCGACGGCCAGTCGCACACCTGCACTCAGACATTGAGCTATTCGGCGCTGGACCAGATCACCTCGCGCACCTGGACCGAAGACTCCCGGACCCTTAAGGAAACCTTCGAGTACGACATCAGGGGCCGCCTGGTCGCCTTTGCCGCAGACGCAGCCCCGCAAGACCCTTTCGGCAATCCCATCGTCAGCCAGGCCTTCACTTACAACTCGCTCAACGGTCATGAAAAGGTGGTGACCACCTATGCCGACACCAGCGTCGATGAGGCCCGCTTCACCTACGCCACCCACAACCCGGTTCAGCTGGAGGTGGTCACCCATACCCACCCGTCATGGCCCAGGGAAGTGAAGCTCAACTATGACGACTGCGGGCGCGTCGTCAGTGACAGCCTGGGACGTCGCATGGTCTGGAACGCCCATGATCGTCTGATTGAAATCCGCCAGGATGGCCGATCCTGCCAGTACGGCTACACGGCTCACGGCCGTCTGGTCGATCGCACGGTCGACGGCACGCTGAGCCGCAGCTTTTACAGCGGCGAAGAACTGACCCACGAAATGACGGGCGACGTCAGCCTGCAATTCAACTCCGGTGAAACGGGCCTGTTTGCCGTCAGTAAAGTCACTGCGGCTCTGCGCGAAACCACGTTGCTGGGAGCAGATGGGCAGGGAAGCGTGCGCCTTGAGTCCCGTAGCACCGTGCAAACACGCCGCTACAACGCTTACGGTGTCGAGGCCCGAAATACGCACGCGGTGCCATTCGGCTACGCAGGCCAGCGCCACGAACCGCTGACCGGCATACAGATTCTGGGGGACTATCGTCCTTACGATCCGGTGCTGATGTGCTTTTTAAGCCCCGACAGCGAAAGCCCTTTCGGCAAGGGCGGCATCCACCCTTACGCTTATTGTGCGGGGGATCCGGTGAATCGGATCGATCCTGATGGCCACAGCTGGGTCAATTACCTCTTGGCGGGGGCAGGTCTGGCGATGGGTATCGCTGCAGCGGTCGCCAGCTTTGGAGCGGCGTCCACGGTCATCGCCTCATTTGGTTATGCCGGGTGGGCCGCCCTGACGCCGAGTGCAGCGATGATCATCGGCGCGGGCGCCCTGGACGTCGCGTCCGTCGCCACAGGGGTTGCAGGGCTGATAAGCCAGGCCACCGGCGCGGATGAGAGCGTCGGCAACGTGTTGGGCTGGGTTTCGTTTGGGACAGGGCTGGCGGCTGGCGCGCTGAGCGGCCTCGCCGGATCGGTCGCCAGGATCGGAGGGCGCAAACCCGGCGGGCCTTCGGCGGCAGTGCGTCGAGAGTCCAGCGCTGAAGTACTCTTTGAAAAAACCCGCGGCGAACATGATGTGACGTTTCATAAAGCACTCTGGGGAGAGAGTGATTTAAAGGGCTTTGAAACACACGGCACGCCAGAAGGCTACCTGATGAACGCCAAGGGGATCTTCGAGCCGGCTGCCAATGTCGCAAAACGGGAGATCGCGCCTCGTCTGGCCGAATACGAGGCTCACCGGCCACTTGTGTTGTTGGCGTGCGAGGGTGGATCCAGCGGCGCCGCACAGGAAATCGCCAACGTACTGCGCAGGCCGGTCATCGGCTACGACGAGGTCATTTACGTTGGCGGTCCCAGCCATATTGGATCGTTTGGGTACCACCAAACCCATACAGGCATCGTGACTACCCTGCCCCTCAAACGGTTGAAAGGCGGAAGAGATCAGGGTTTTCACTTAGGCCCGAATTACGGATTCGCCACGCCGCGGACCTATTCTCCCGCTTGACTCGCCGGCGCCGCAGCGCTGCAGTGGCTGAAGCAGCGCCGGCACCTTGCCATTCAGAGCCCCCTGCTGTTAATACCAATGTTTACCCTGCGGCAGGGTGTCGCGCCGGCGGTCAGGCGCTATACTGCCGCGCCTTTTCCTGCCACGGCGCCTGATGGGCAGCCGGGCCAAAGGCCGTTCGCGCGAGTGTCCATCACACCCTGCGCGAACAGCCCTATTCAAAGTTCCCGCCTGAGAGAGGAGAACGCCCATGACCGTGATCAAGCAGGATGACCTGATCCAGAGCGTCGCCGACGCGCTGCAGTTCATCTCCTATTACCACCCCGTTGATTTCATTCAGGCCATGCACGAGGCCTACCTGCGTGAAGAATCCCCTGCCGCACGGGATTCCATGGCTCAGATTCTGATCAACTCGCGCATGTGCGCCACCGGCCATCGGCCGATCTGCCAGGACACCGGTATTGTTACCGTGTTCGTCCGCGTCGGCATGGACGTGCGCTGGGATGGCGCGACCATGGGCCTGGACGACATGATCAACGAAGGCGTGCGTCGCGCCTACAATCTGCCGGAAAACGTCCTGCGCGCCTCGATCCTTGCCGATCCGGCCGGCGCCCGCAAAAACACCAAGGACAACACCCCGGCGGTCATTCACTACTCCATCGTTCCGGGCAATACCGTGGAAGTGGACGTGGCGGCCAAGGGCGGCGGCTCGGAAAACAAATCGAAAATGGCGATGCTCAACCCGTCCGATTCGATCGTCGACTGGGTGCTCAAAACCGTGCCGACCATGGGCGCTGGCTGGTGCCCACCGGGCATGCTCGGCATCGGAATCGGCGGTACCGCCGAGAAAGCCGCGGTCATGGCCAAGGAAGTCTTGATGGAATCCATTGACATCCACGAGCTGATCAAGCGTGGTCCATCCAGCCGTATTGAAGAAATGCGCATCGAGCTGTTCGAGAAGGTCAATCAGCTGGGCATCGGCGCCCAGGGCCTGGGCGGTCTGACCACCGTGCTCGACGTCAAGATCATGGATTACCCGACCCACGCAGCGTCCTTGCCGGTGTGCATGATCCCTAATTGCGCCGCCACCCGTCACGCCCACTTCGTGCTCGACGGCTCCGGCCCGGCTTCGCTGGAAGCACCGCCGCTGGACGCCTACCCCGAGATCGTCTGGGAAGCCGGCCCGTCGGCTCGTCGCGTCAACCTCGACACCCTGACGCCGGAAGACGTACAGAGCTGGAAGCCGGGCGAAACTGTCCTGCTCAACGGCAAAATGCTCACCGGTCGCGACGCGGCGCACAAGCGCATGGTCGAGATGCTCAACAAGGGCGAAACCCTGCCGGTGGACCTGAAGGGTCGCTTCATCTATTACGTCGGCCCGGTCGATCCGGTCGGTGATGAAGTGGTGGGGCCTGCCGGTCCTACCACTGCGACGCGGATGGACAAGTTCACCCGCCAGATCCTCGAGCAGACCGGCCTGTTGGGCATGATCGGCAAATCCGAGCGCGGCCCGACCGCCATCGAAGCGATCAAGGACCATAAGGCCGTTTACCTGATGGCCGTCGGCGGCGCCGCTTATCTGGTCGCTCAGGCAATCAAGAAGTCGCAAGTGCTGGCCTTCCCTGAAATGGGCATGGAAGCGATCTACGAGTTCGAGGTCAAAGACATGCCGGTCACTGTTGCAGTCGACAGCAAGGGCGAGTCGGTTCACATCACCGGTCCCGCCATCTGGCAGAAGAAGATCAGTGAAAGCCTGGCGGTAGAAGTGCAGTAAGCGTTTCAAACGCTAAAACGGAAAAGCCCGACCTGCGTGTCGGGCTTTTTTGTGGGCGACATCAATGCAAGGCGCTTATCCCCGCCGATCCAGCACATTCACCACCAATCGATCCAGCCACCCCCAGACCCGCTCCTGGGCCCGTCGCCACAGCGGCCTGGATTTCCAGCCCTCCAGCGTAATTTCACTGCTGACGGCAAAGTCCTTGGTGAAGCTGGCCGCCACCGCGTCGGTCAGCGCGGGGTCAATGGCTTCGAGGTTGGCTTCCAGGTTGAAGCGCAGGTTCCAGTGATCGAAGTTGCAGGAGCCTACGCTGACCCAGTCGTCGATCAGCACCATCTTAAGGTGCAGGAAGCACGGCTGGTATTCGAAGATGTTCACCCCGGCCTTGAGCAAGCGCGGGTAATAACGGTGGCCGGCGTAGCGAACCGACGGGTGATCGGTGCGCGGCCCTGTGAGCAACAAGCGCACATCGACGCCCCGCGAGGCCGCTCGACGCAAGGCGCGGCGAACTTTCCAAGTCGGCAGGAAATACGGGGTCGCCAGCCAGATACGCGTCCTGCTGGTGTTCAGCGCGCGCACCAGCGACTGCACGATGTCCCGATGCTGACGGGAATCGGCGTAGGCCACACGGCCCAGACCCTGCCCGCCGTCGGGCGCCTCGGGCAAGCGCGGCAGACCGAAGTTTTCCGCTGGGCGCCACGCCCGTCGGCGAGGGTTGGCGTGAAACTGGCGGTCGAACAGCGCTTGCCAGTCGATCACCAGTGGGCCACGAATCTCGACCATCACTTCATGCCACTCACTGGTGTTCAGGTCCGGCCGCCAGAATTCATCGGTGACCCCCGTTCCACCCACCACTGCCAGTTCTTTGTCGACCAGCAGCAGTTTGCGGTGGTCGCGGTAGAGGTTGCGAAAGCCCCGCCGCCAATGCACAGGGTTATAGAAGCGCAGGATCACCCCGGCGTCGGTCAGTTGCTTGCGCAGGCTGAGCGTGAAAGCCGCTGCGCCGAAGCCATCGAACAGACAACGCACGATGACCCCGCGACTCGCCGCACTGACCAGCGCCTGCACGATCGCTTCGGCGCAGGCGCCGGCTTCCACCAGATACAGTTCGAGCTCGATCTGCTGTTGCGCGCCTTCGATCGCGGCGATCATGCGCGGAAAAAAAGCAGGACCGTCGATCAGCAGGTTGAACTGGTTTTCTTCGCGCCACGGGAAAATCGCGCCCCTCATGGGCGGCTCGCCGTGGCGATCAATAGGCGGGCTTGAGCAGCGCTTGCCGCGCGGGCAGGCGAGGATGGAATGCGAATGGACATGCAGACTCCAGAGGGTGCGATACGCAACCCTATCCGGCTGTCTGACCGCAGGCAAACTTCAACGTTCTACGGCACCGGCGATGACAACCGGCAGCCCTGGCGCTGGCCTTCCCAGCGCGCTTCGCTCTCCCGACCAAGCCCGGTGGCGGTGATGCGCTTGTTCAGGGCGTCCTCGTTGATCGTGCTGGGCAACCACTGTTTGACGTAGCTGTGGCAGTACTCCGCCGGGTTGTTCATGACGAAGCGACACGAGCAATATTCCTTGGCGGTGTAGGCGCTGATGATGCTGGGGAACACCTGCAGTTGAACGCGCCAGTTCCAGATCAGGACGGCAATGATCAGCAGCACCAATAGGCCGAGACTGCTGAACGGGCGGCGTCGGATAAATGCTTTACGAGCGTTCATTGATCACCCTCCCCGGTCACCGCCTTCAGCGCCAGCTTGAGCAGCTGGTTGTGGTCATAGCTGCCGTCGCGATCGTCGGCGTACCGAACGATCACCAGTCCTGCGCTGGGAATCACGTAAAGCGCCTGCCCCCAATGCCCGAGGGCGGCAAAGGTGTCGGCCGGTGCGTCTGGCCACGGGCCAGGTTTGCCATCGGCAGTCTTGTTCAGCCACCACTGACCGCCGGGGGCTTCATCGGTTGGGGTCGGGGTGAGGGATTTGAACGGCGTGAGGTTGAAATCAACCCAGGCCCTGGGCAGCAACTGGCGGTCTTGCCAGCGCCCGCCGCGTTCCATCAGCAGGCCAATGCGCGCCAGGTCACGGGCCGTCATGTACGCGTAGGACGACCCGACAAAAGTGCCGGTGGCGTCACGCTCCCATGTGGCGCTGGTGATGCCCAGCGGGTCGAACAACGCAGTCCACGGGTAATCCGCGTAAGCGCTGTCGCCGACCATGCCTTTCAGCGCAGCGGCGAGCACTGTGCTGTCGCCGCTGGAATAGCGGTATGAAGTGCCGGGCGCACTAGCGGCAACGTGTTCGGCGGTGTATCGCGCCATGTCACCGCGACCTAGGGTGTAAAGCATCGCCACGACTGACGAGTTGAGCGGCGCGTATTCGTAATCTTCCTGCCAGTCCAGCCCAGAAGCCCAGTGCAGCAGGTCCTGAAGTTTGATATCCGGATGCGCGCCGAACGGCGGGTAGAACCGGGCGACGGGGTCTTCAAGTTTGAAACGGCCTTCACCAAAGGCGACGCCCAGCACGCTGGCCAGGATGCTTTTGCTGATCGACCAGGTCAGGTGCGGGGTGTCTGCCCGGGTCACGCCGCCATAGCGTTCATACACCACTTCGCCGTCGTGAATGATCAGCAGCGCGTCTGTGCGCACGCCCTTGCGTTCAACCTCGTCGCGGGGCGGGAAGGCGTAAGTCTCGAGGGCACCCACGGCAGCGTTTCGACTGACCGGTTGCGTCGACCAGTCCTGTGAGGGCCAGGTTTCGGCGGCAGCAGCACAGGTGACGAGCGACAACGCGAGGGCAAACAGCAGACGGGTCATGGAAGGGTCTCGGGCTCGGATGAAGGCAACCTTAGCAGTCAAAAATGACAGCTCAGGGAACCCAAACCCCTGTCACGCAACCATCACCAAAGTTTAATAGTGGTGACACGGCCTCTCCCTAGCCTGAATTCGGACAGCAATGCTCGAACAATCAGTCGACCCGCCTGGACGAAGGCTGGATTACGGAGATGCCGCATGACTCAGATCGCCAGCATTCGAGACACCCGAACCGAACGTCGCCTGCAGGCAGAACGCCTGGTCGGTGAGAAGGCCCTGCAGGAAGCACAGGCTTTGCGCTTCAGTGTGTTCAGTGGTGAATTCAACGCCAAGCTCAAGGGGGCCGAGCTGGGCCTGGATATCGATGATTACGACGTTCACTGCATGCACATCGGCGTGCGAGACCTGAGCAGCGGTCGCCTGGTCGCCACCACCCGTTTGCTGGACCACAAGGCCGCCAGCACCCTGGGCAAATTCTACAGCGAAGAAGAATTCAGCCTGCACGGCCTGCGGCATTTGCAGGGCCCAATCCTGGAGTTGGGTCGGACCTGCGTTGATCCGTCCTACCGCAATGGCGGCACCATCGCCGTGTTGTGGAGCGAACTGGCCGAGATCCTCAACGAAGGCGGCTACAGCTACCTGATGGGCTGCGCCAGCATTCCGATGCAGGACGGCGGCATTCAGGCCCACGCGATCATGCAACGCCTGCGCGAACGTTATCTGTGCACCGAGCACCTGCGCGCCGAACCGAAGAATCCCCTGCCGACGCTGGACCTGCCCAACAACGTAATCTGCGAGATGCCGCCGCTGCTCAAGGCCTACATGCGCCTGGGCGCGAAGATCTGCGGCGAACCGTGCTGGGACGAAGATTTCCAGGTCGCCGACGTCTTCATCCTGCTCAAACGTGACGACTTGTGCCCCCGCTACGCCCGCCACTTCAAGGCAGCGGTGTGATGAGCACGTGGCGCAGTCATGCGCGCGTGATGCGGGTGCTGTGGGTCATTGCGCTGGGCCTGAGCATCGCCGGCACCTTTGCCCTGATGGAGCGCCTGCGTATCGGTAATTCCATGGTCCGTCGCCAGCGCTGGACCGCCTGGTTCATGGCGCGCCTGAGTGCCGCGCTGCCGTTTCGCGTGAAAGTCAGCGGCAAGCTGCCGAGCGAGCCGATGCTGTGGGTGAGCAATCACGTGTCGTGGACCGACATCCCGCTGCTGGGCATGCTGGCACCACTGTCGTTTCTGTCCAAAGCCGAAGTGCGCACCTGGCCGGTGGCGGGCTGGCTGGCGTTGAAAGCCGGGACACTGTTCATCCGCAGAGGCTCGGGCGACAGCAAGCTGATTCAGAAGCAGATGGGCCAGCACTTGCTCGGCAAGCATTCGCTGGTGCTCTTCCCGGAAGGCACCACCACGGACGGCCGCAGTTTGCGTACGTTTCACGGGCGCCTGCTGTCCAGCGCGATTGAAACCGCCGTGCCGGTGCAGCCGGTTGCCATTCAATATGTGCGTGACGGCCAGCCGGATCAGATTGCGCCGTTCATTGGCGACGATGACCTCCTCTCGCACCTGCGTCGGTTGTTTGCCAATGAGGTCAGTGAGGTGCACATCCAGCTGCTCTCGCCCATCGCGTCCCAAGGTAAAGAACGCGCGGCACTGGCGTTCGAAGCCCAGCAGGCGGTGCAGGTCGCGCTGTTCGGCGAGACGGTTCAACCGGCGATGGTACGTTCCGCCGCCAAAGCCGCTTGAGCAAACGCCCGAAGCTCAGGGTAAAACGCGCTGAAGTCGTCACTAAGCGGTCGATACAGCGCGTGCAGTTCCTGATAGACGCCGGCCAGCCCTTCCGGCTGTGACAGGCGTCGCGAGATGCCAGCCAGCGCATCGCCCACCACCGCAAATTCACGGTACGAACCCAGCCAGTCTTGCGCTGCCATGCGCGGCGCAATCAGCGCCAGACGCTCCGGCAACGCGGGCTCGTCGGCCAGCACGCGGTAAACCTTGCGGGTGAAGGTATCCAGCGGCTCGTCGGAATACACGTGCCAGTCCCGCGCCAGGCAATGGTCGAAAAACACATCCAGCGCGATGCCGGCATAACGCCGACGGCCATCGGGAAAGCGCCCCAGTGCTTGCTTGATCAGCGGGTGCGAATCGGTGAATGCGTCGATTCGCCGATGCAGACGTATCGCGCTCTCGATGTCGGCCGGGAAACGCCCGGGCAGCAGCCCTTTGACAAAATCGCCGTACAGGCTGCCCAGCAATTGCGCCGGCGCCTGACCGCCCAGGTGCAGGTGTGCGAGGTAATTCATGGTGCTTGCCTTATTGCTGCGGGTCTTCTTTTCGCGACGGATTCCGCTGCATGTGCGGGGAGTCATTCGCAATGACGCTCGTACAGTCGCCACATTCCCTGCGCCTGTAAAGCGCGATTGCCTGTGAACGCTCCACCCATAGATCAAGCCAGCACCCTATCGTTATAACCCGATATAACGATTTAGCCAGTGCTAAGCACCTATTCATATTTGTATATCGCGATTTACAGATATAAGGTTCGCCCCATCGCGATACAGCGCACCTGCACTGAGAACGACATGCCTACCGACATCGACATTGACGACATCATCAAAGCCCTGGCCCACCCGGTTCGCCGGCAGATTCTGGACTGGCTCAAAGACCCTGCCACGACCTTCCCCGATCAGCGACACATGATCGACAACGGTGTCTGTGCCGGCCAGATCGACCAGCGCGCCGGTCTGTCGCAGTCGACCATCTCAGCTCACCTGGCAACGCTTCAACGAGCGGGATTGATCACCAGCCACAAACACGGCCAGTGGCATTTTTTCAAGCGCAACGAAGACGTCATTCAGACGTTCTTGCAGCAACTGACGCAGCGGCTTTAAGCCCTTCGCCACATACCCGCCTTTCAGGAGACCCAACGTGCCCCTTTCACTCCTCATTCTGGCCCTGAGTGCCTTCGCTATCGGGACGACCGAGTTCGTCATCATGGGCCTGCTCCCCGACGTCGCCAGCGACCTGGGCGTCAGTATTCCCGGCGCCGGCTGGCTGGTGACTGGCTACGCCCTGGGCGTCGCGATCGGCGCGCCATTCATGGCGATGGCCACCGCCAGGCTGCCGCGCAAAGGCGCATTGGTCACCTTGATGGGCATCTTCATCATCGGCAACCTGCTCTGCGCTGTGGCGGCGGACTACAACATCCTGATGTTCGCCAGGGTGGTCACCGCGCTGTGCCACGGCGCGTTCTTCGGCATCGGCTCGGTGGTAGCAGCGGGCCTGGTCCCGGCCAATCGCCGCGCCTCGGCCGTCGCGCTGATGTTCACCGGCCTGACCCTGGCCAACGTACTCGGCGTGCCGCTGGGCACCGCACTGGGGCAACAAGCCGGTTGGCGCTCGACGTTCTACGCGGTCACGGTGATTGGCGTCATCGCGTTCATCGGCCTGATTCGCTTCCTGCCGAGCAAACGCGATGAAGAGAAACTCGACATGCGTGCCGAACTGGCTGCGCTCAAAGGCGTGGGCATCTGGCTGTCGCTGAGCATGACCGCGCTGTTCGCGGCTTCCGTGTTCGCGCTGTTCACCTACGTCGCGCCGTTGCTGGGCGAAGTCACCGGCGTCTCACCGCTGGGCGTGACCTGGACGCTGATGCTCATCGGCCTCGGCCTGACCCTGGGCAACATCATCGGCGGCAAACTCGCCGACCGCCGACTGGCCGCCACGCTCATCGGCGTATTCATCGCCATGGCGGTGATCTCCACGGTGCTGAGCTGGACCAGCACGGCGCTGATTCCGGCTGAGATCACCCTGTTCCTCTGGGCCACTGCCGCGTTCGCCGCCGTGCCTGCCCTGCAGATCAACGTGGTGACCTTCGGCAAGGCCGCGCCCAATCTGGTGTCCACTCTGAACATCGGCGCCTTTAACGTCGGCAACGCGCTGGGCGCCTGGGTCGGCGGCAGCGTCATCGCCCACGGTTTCGGCCTGACCACCGTGCCGCTGGCAGCCGGCGCACTGGCGGTACTCGCGCTGCTGGTCACGCTGATCAATTTCCGTCAGCGCAGCGATGCCGAAATGGCCCCTGCGACGAACTGATTTACCGAATTTGAAACCTGCGGATCCACCTTTTACCGACTGCACTGAGGATTTCACGATGACCACGATTTTTGACCCGATCAAGATGGGTGACCTGGAACTGGCAAACCGCATCGTCATGGCGCCGCTGACCCGTTGCCGCGCCGACGAAGGCCGCGTACCCAACGCGATGATGGCCGAGTATTACGTTCAGCGCGCCTCGGCCGGTCTGATCATCAGCGAAGCCACGTCGGTCATGCCGATGGGCGTTGGCTACCCCGACACCCCGGGCATCTGGTCCAATGATCAAGTGCGCGGATGGTCCAACATCACCAAAGCCGTGCACGCGGCCGGCGGCAAGATCGTGCTGCAACTGTGGCACGTGGGTCGCGTTTCCCACCCGACCTACCTGAACGGCGAAACCCCGGTTGCACCGAGCGCCATACAGCCAAAAGGCCACGTGAGCCTGGTGCGTCCGCTGTCTGACTTCGTCACCCCGCGTGCGCTGGAACTGGCGGAAATCGAAGAAATCGTCGACGCCTACCGCGTCGGTGCCGAAAACGCCAAGGCTGCCGGCTTTGACGGCGTCGAGATCCACGGCGCCAACGGTTACCTGCTCGACCAGTTCCTGCAAACGAGCACCAACACCCGCACCGATGCTTACGGCGGTTCGCTGGAAAACCGCGCGCGTCTGCTGCTGGAAGTGACCGACGCCGCCGTTGAAGTCTGGGGCGCTGGCCGCGTCGGCGTGCACCTGGCACCCCGCGCTGATGCCCACGACATGGGCGACGCCAACCTGGCAGAGACCTTCACCTATGTTGCCCGCGAGCTCGGCAAACGCGGCATCGCCTTCATCTGCGCCCGCGAACGTGAACTCGACGACAGCCTGGGCCCACGCCTGAAAGAAGCCTTCGGCGGCGTGTTCATCGCCAACGAGAAATTCACCAAAGAAAGCGCCAACGCCTGGCTCGCCAGCGGCAAAGCCGACGCCGTCGCCTTCGGTGTGCCCTTCATCGCCAACCCCGACCTGCCGGCACGTCTGGCCAAAGATGCCCCGCTGAACGAGCCTCATCCTGAAACCTTCTACGCCAAAGGCGCCGAAGGCTATCTGGATTACCCGACGCTGTAAGCGGGAAGGACGCAGAGCGTCACGGGATGCATTCCCGCGCAGAGCGTCAGGCCGGTTTTAACAATAAAACTGATGGCGCACTCACTGGCCCCTTCCCGGCTAAAGCCGGTCCCACGAAAAGCGATGCGTGCAGTCAGTGGGCCCGGCTTCAGGTGACGCGGAGCGTCACGGGATGATGCCCACGCGGAGCGTGGGAACAATCAGCATGCAAAGCCCCGTACAACCAGTAGGACCGGCTTCAGCCGGGAAGCTCTTGATCTGCTTTTGATCTTCCTGCGCAAAAAGCCCAGACACCGCCGATCGCGACTTGGGTGCAGGCTGAACGCAGGTTTCGCGCAGTGGGCCGAGCCGCATGGATGCGGCGAGAGCGCCGTCAGGACAGGGATGTCCGTTCGGCGCGGGCCCACGGAGCGAGACAGGAGTGAAGGAACCCGACGAAGTCGGGCCCAACCAGGAGCAGGGCCTTTTTGGTTACTTTTTCGGCTCTTGGAAAAAGTGACCCGCCGTAAGGGCGGAACCACACTCAGCAACACCGAGATGATGGATATACACGCCGTCACCCAGGACTACCCGAATCATTGCCCCCGCGCACTCATCTGCTGCGACAACGTCTGAATCTGACTCTGCAACGTATTGATCGTCCGCGTCATCTGACCACGAAACGCATCAAACTCCGCCGTGCTGGCACCAGACGAAGCCGCTGCCGCGGGACGATTATCCTGCTCGCTCTTGAGCACAATCATGTCCTGCTCCAGACGCTCGATGGCCTGGCTGTTGTTGCTCTTCTTCAGATTCGCCACATCAGCGCTGAGGCTCTTGAGCTCATTGTCCAGACGATCCTGGCTCGACTGCACCGACTTACCATCCGGAACCGCCGCCTTCAACGCCGCCAGCTCAGTCGCCACCGCCTTCAACTGATCCTGCAACTGCTGATTGACCGCCTGCTGCTGTGCACTCTGCGTACTGATCTGCTCCAGCCGCTTGTCCAGCCCGCCCTGCAAACCCGCCACACCCTGCTGCTGCTTGCCTTGATCAGCCAACTGATCCTGCAACTGCTTGATCTGCGCTTTCAACGCCTCACTGCTGCTCGCCATCGACTCCGTCGCCACCACCTTGCCGGAAATATCCTGCAAGCGCCCGGCCGCCTCCTCACTGATCCGCGCGAAGCTTTCCTGCGTCGCCACCAGTTGCTGCTCCATCAACGAGACCTGTTGAAAACTCCACCAGCCCAGGCCGCAGAACGCGATAAACAGCACACAGATCAACGCCCACAACGCACCGGTACCGGGCGCCTTCACCTTCACCACCGGCGTATCGCGGGAATACACGGTCGTGCGCTCGCGGGCGCCGGGCGGCGGCAGAAAATCATCGTCATCGTCTTTGGCGCTGAGGCTCGGGACGTCGTCGACGTCGTCATAGGGATCTTTGCGCATGGGTCTACCTTTGAAAAAACCGCTGAATCTGAATGGCTCGCAGTATAACCACGGATGTTGACGTCTCTTACAACGCGACGCCGTGCTGGGCTTTCCACCAGCCGCAGAACTCGTCGAGGGCGGTCCACACGCTGACGTCAGGCTGGTAATCCAGATAATGCCTGGCGCGACTGATATCAAGCGTGAAATCCCGGCTCATCACCTGCATCCCGATGCGCGACAGCGTCGGTTCAGGTTGCCCCGGCCAAATCAGGCACGCTGCCTCGTTCATGGCTGCGGCGGTGTACGCCAGGCCGTAAGACCGATAACGCCTCACCGGCGGCAATTCCATCTGGCGCATGACGTAATTGACCACGTCCCAGAGCGGGACCGGCGCGCCATTACTGATGTTGTAAACCTTGCCCAGCGCTGACCCTGCGGCAAGCAGACTGCTGAGCAGCGCTTCATTGAGGTTTTGAATGCTGGTGAAGTCGACCTTGTTCAAGCCGTTGCCGATGATCGACAGGCGCTTCTTCTGCTGCATCTGCAGCAGTCGCGGGAAAATGCTCGTGTCACCCGCGCCCGTCACAAAACGCGGGCGCAAGGCGATGACTTCCAGACCGAACTCCTCGGCACCAAACACCTTCTGCTCGGCCATATATTTGGTCGCGGCATAGTGATTGCCGAAGCGCTTGGGCACTTGCTCCTCACGGATATCGAGGTGCGATCGGCCATCGAAATAGATCGACGGCGACGACAGGTGCACCAGCCGCCGGACGCTTTGTTTCAGGCATGCTTCCACGACGTTTTCGGTGACCTGAACATTGCCCTGATGGAAGTCCTGACGCCGTCCCCATGTGCCGACCGCCCCCGCGCAATGGACCACGGCTTCGACGTCGTCACACAGCGCGTGAACAAGCTCCGGATCGCAGAGATCGCCCTGAATGAACTCGGCGCCGCGCCGTACCAGATGCTCGACACCCTCAGCGCGGCGGCCGTTGACCCGGACGCTCAAGCCTTGCTCCAGCGCGAAACGCGCGAAACGTCCGCCGATGAAGCCGCCTGCGCCGGTGACCAGAATTTTCATTGCCTGCTCCGATTAATCTTCTTTTGCCTGTGATCGCCGCGGCTGTTCTGCAACGATCCCACAATCTGCTGCGTCGCCTGTTGACGCTCACTTGGCTTGCAACGGCACCAGCCACTGCCCTGCTTTTTTCACCAGATGGTCCGTCAGCTCTGTGAGCAACCGACCGCCATTGCGCCAATGATGCCAGTACAGGGGCACATCGATGCAGTGATCGGCGAGCAACTCGACCAACTGAGCGCTCGCCAATTGCCCACGGACCTGCAATTCCGGCACCA
This sequence comes from Pseudomonas sp. KU26590, assembly GCF_026153515.1. Classification (NCBI taxonomy): domain Bacteria; kingdom Pseudomonadati; phylum Pseudomonadota; class Gammaproteobacteria; order Pseudomonadales; family Pseudomonadaceae; genus Pseudomonas; species Pseudomonas sp. KU26590. The sequence continues at coordinate 1,533,489 of NZ_CP110644.1, read as the reverse complement.
GGCCCCAGCCCATTCCGGCTTCGACCATGCGCGTGAAACCTTCGGAAGAAGGACACAAATGATGCTCGAAACCGCCTTCGACCCCCAGGGAAGCGAGGTAGCGGTGCTGCAGGAAATCATCCGGGCCGAACACCAGCGCGGGCGATCCGGCCACCGCCTGCGGCGTCACGCCCTGTGGGAAATGCCGGTCAATAAAGTCAGGGCTGGCCAACGCCCGATAACGCATGGCCCCGAGCAATACACTCCGCGCCCCCGCCACCGGCCGTTCACTGCCACACAGACACGCGGCCACTTCACCGGCGCGCATGCGTTTGAGGCCGACGTCCTGATCCTCGACCACGAGATCCGTGAGCAATTGATGCTCGGCACAGAAGTCCCCGACCGCGAGGGCCCACCAGGTGGCCAGGCTGTCGGCATTCAGCGCGATGCGCAAACGTTCGGGCATGCCGCCTTCATCCAGCGCCGGCACCACGCTCTGCAGATCCCGCTCCAGCAAGCGCACCTGCTGCACATGGTTGAGCAGCCTGCGGCCGATCTCTGTCGGCGTGGGCGGCGTCGCCCGGACAAGCACTGGCTGACCGACCCGCGCCTCCAGCAGCTTGATACGTTGGGATACCGCCGACTGCGATAGGCCGAGCACCTGAGCGGCACGCTCGAAGCCGGCTTGCTCGATCACCGCCGCCAGCGCGGAAAGCAGTTTGTAGTCGAACATCAGTTTCTCTAATGGGTGATGAGTTTTATTGGTTTTTCTTATACTCGGTGTAGAGCAACAATCGCCAACACTGATTCACGGCACACCCTCAATGAACGGCGAACTAACAATGACTGGCGAAACCTCTCTCAACGCATTGCTGCGCAGCATGGACCCCGAACTGAACGACGGTGACTACGTGTTCTGCACAGTGGCTGACGGCAGCCAGGTGCAGGGCGTCGAGGTGATCGGCAGCTTCCGGGAGCGCGAGGGCCTGACCATCATCCTCGAACGCAGCCAGGCACAGCGACTGGGCCTGGACTGCGATTACGTCATGGCCTGGATCACCCTGACCGTGCATTCCTCACTGGCGGCAGTCGGGCTGACCGCAGCGTTCGCCAGCGCACTGGGCCAGGCGGGCATCAGTTGCAACGTAGTCGCGGGCTTTTACCACGACCACCTTTTCGTGGGTAAGGACGACGCGCAGAAGGCCATGACCACCTTGCGCACACTGGCCACGAGCGCCTGATCGCGTCCACCCCTGAACTGAACGAGGCCCGACATCATGTGGCAAAGCTACCTCAACGGCCTGCTGGTTTCCCTCGGGCTGATCATGGCCATCGGCACCCAGAACGCCTACGTGCTGGCGCAAAGTCTGCGTCGCGAACACCACCTTTCCGTGGCCTTGCTGTGCATCGTGTGCGACGCCCTGTTGGTGGCCGCCGGCGTGTTCGGGCTGGCCAATGTGCTGGCCCATAACCCCACGCTGCTGGCGGTGGCGCGCTGGGGCGGCGTGGTGTTTCTGCTGTGGTACGGCGCCATGGCCTTGCGCCGCGCGTTGTCGCCGCAGAGCCTCGCTCAGGGCGATATCAACGGCCAGCGCTCACGCCGCGCGGTACTGCTGACCGCCCTGGCGGTGACCTTGCTGAACCCGCACGTTTATCTCGATACGGTGCTGCTGATCGGCTCGCTTGGCGCACAGCAAGCAGTGCCCGGCGCCTATGTGGCCGGGGCGGCCAGCGCTTCAGTGTTGTGGTTTTCGACGCTGGCGATCGGCGCTGCCTGGCTGGCCCCGTGGCTGGCACGCCCCACTACTTGGCGCCTGCTGGACCTGATGGTCGCGATGATGATGTTCAGCGTGGCGGTGCAGTTGATCAGAACGGCGTAATCAGGCTTCTCGCCAACACCGGGCATGACATCACTGACCT